>SLQY01000305.1 GCA_007131235.1 Wenzhouxiangella sp. | reverse complement strand
GCATTTGCGCAACGCTCAGAAAAGTGGGCGTGCCGCCGCCCAAGTGTAGCTGTCGAACCAGACGGTCACGATCAAAGCGCGGCGCGATCAGATCCAGTTCTCGACCCAGATTGACCAGGAACTCGTCGCCGGCAGACAACGAGCGGCTGATGACGCGGTTGCAGCCGCAGTAGAAGCAGGGGTTGCGGCAAAACGGCACGTGTACGTACAGCGACAGGTCGGCCGGAATCGGCAGACGGTTGCTTTCGGCCATGGCCATGCAGTAATCGGTGGCCGAGAATCGGTCGGTGAACTGGGGGGCCGTGGGGTAGGAGGTGTAACGAGGACCCTCGCCGCCGTATTTTTCGATCAGCTTCAGATCGAAGGTGGGTCGCATGAGTTCGGACATGGCCTGTTCTGCCCCGTTCGGTTGGGGATTGAGTGGATAGTGCCGCTCAGACTAATCGACGCAGGTACCGCAGTGTTTGATCGAAGTCAAAACATGGGCGACGGTCTGCTAAATTGATGTTTTGAATCGAACCCGTCTGGAGAAAGTCATGACGCATCGCCTGGCCCAAATCTGGGTCTGCCTGTTTGCTGGCATGGTGCTGCCGCTCTATGCAGCGGATGCCGAGTCGCCTTCGGCCCAGCCGATTGAATCTGTGCTCGCCCTCGAGGCACTGCCGGTCACTGCCGCTACCTTCGCCGAAAGCGCCAAGCAGGATCAGCTGGCCCGAGCCCTGGTCATGCAGCTGGAAGCGCGAGGTCTTCCGCGCACGGGACAGGAAGTGACGGTCTTTGGCCAGCCGCTGAGCTGGCAGCAGCGCGCGCCGGAAGCAGCCGGTGAGGGCGACCTGTCGCTGTGGGCGTTCAACCTGGAGGTTGATCGATTCGTGCAAGGCCATCTTCAGGTGGACGGACTGGAGGGCGTTTCGCTCTTTCACGATGGCATCAGCCGGTCGGCTGGCAGCGATGGCTACGAGCTGGCACTGGCGGCAGGCAGTCATCGTATCTCGCTGGTCCATCGTGGGCGCAGTGGTGACGACAACCCGACCCTGCGCTGGCAGGGTCGGGCCGACCATGACCGGGTCAGCGCGCACATCGAGCCACAACGCCGGGTCACGGCGCGCTTGCTGACCAACGCTGAAACCGTGGGCCAGATGGCGATTTCGCCCGACGGACGCTACCTGGCGATGAGCTTCAGCGCCCGCAGCGATTCGGCCGATCAGGATCTACGCCGCACCGAGATTCGCGATTTGCTGGATGATCGCGTGCTGCGCCAGTGGACCAGCGCGCCGCCTCGCGCCCTGGCCTGGAGCCCCAACGGCCAATACCTGGCCGTACAGGAAGGTGACAATCTGTGGCTGCACCGTGGCAGCGACGGTCAGGCCCGCCTGCTGCTGGCTAACCATGAGCAGGTGGGCAGCTGGCGCTGGCACCCGGACAGTAATTCCATCGTGTTTGCCTGGACCGAGCCGTACAAGTCAGACAACGACAAGCGCAGGCGCATTCGGTCGCTGGAAGACCGCTGGGCTACCTTCCGCGACAACAGCCAGATCTTCCAGGTCGACGTGACCAGCGGACTGATCCGGCCGCTGACGGCGAAAGATGCCAGCGTCAGCCTGCAGGACATTCACCCCGACGGTGACCGCCTGCTGTTGAGTGAACGCCTGATCGATTACGCGGAGCCGCCGCACAGCCTGTTCCGCCTGTTCGAGCTGACCTTGCCCGACCTCGAAGAGCGCGAGGTAGGCCAATTCCGTCTGTTCAACGGTGCGCTGTTTGCCGAGCAGGGGTACTGGCTGCTGGCCGGCCCCGGGCTGCCCCAGGGCGACGGGACGACCACGGACGATGATCTGACTCCGAATGAATACGACACGCAGCTTTACCGACTGGCTGCCGATGGCGAGACAGCGCGCAGTGTCAGTCGCGACTTCGACCCGGCATTCGGAGCCATGCATCGTCTGCCGGATGGTGATTTGCTGCTGTCGGCCGTGGCTGGCGAGGAGGTCATCCTGGTGCGTTTCGATGCCAGCCGCGAGCGCTTCAGCCAGCTCGATACCGGCCTGGAAGTGATGGAGCAGTTTGTCGCCTCCGAAGGCCGCCGCCCCACGGTCGTGGTGCGCGGAACCCGGGCCGGCACGCCGCAGCAGGTTCAGCGCCTGGATCTCCGGCGCAATCGCCCGGAGCTGATCCACGATACGGCGCCGAGGTCTTATCCGGATGTTGAATTCGGCCGCATCGAACCGTGGTCGTTCACCAACTCAGACGGCGACGAGATCGAGGGCCGTTACTACTTGCCACCCGACTTCGACCCTGACCAGCGCTACCCGCTGATCGTCTACTACTATGGCGGCACCACCCCGGTCAATCGCCAGTTTACCGGTCGCTACCCGTTCAATCTATGGGCGGCCAAGGGCTACGTGGTCTACGTACTGCAGCCGCGCGGCACGATCGGCTACGGCCAGCGCATCTCGGCGCTGCATGTCAACGCCTGGGGCCAATACACGGCCGACGACATCATCGAGGGGACAGAAAAATTCGTTGCCGCGCATGATTTCATCAATCCCGAGCGCATCGGCAATATCGGTGCCAGCTACGGCGGCTTCATGACCATGCACCTGGCCACGCTGACCGACCGTTATGCCGCCTCGATCTCGCATGCCGGGATCAGTGCCCTGACCTCCTACTGGGGCCAGGGCTGGTGGGGTTATGGCTACAGCGGTATTGCCAGCCGCGGCAGCTTTCCCTGGAATAATCCCGAGCTCTATGTCGGCCAGAGTCCGGTGTACTCCGCCGACCGGGTGACCACCCCGCTGTTGCTGGTGACCGGCGACTCCGACACCAACGTCCCGCCGGGCGAGTCCCATAACATGTTCACCGCGCTGAAGCTGCTTGGGCGCGATGTCGAGCTGGTGGAGTTTCCCGATCAGGACCACTGGATTGTGGATCGTGAGCAGCGCTACATCTGGTGGGACACCATGCTGGCCTGGTTCGACAAGTGGCTCAAGGATGAGCCCGAGTGGTGGCATTATCTGTATCCGGAAACGGCGGGTTGAGGGGGAAGAGGGTAGATAGAGGTTAGAAGTTTAGAAAGGTAGAAGATGGCCCACGTCTTCCGTCTTCCCTCTCCCCTCTCCCCTCTTTTCAACTCACACAGTCGGCCAAAAAATGCATCCACGGGTGGTCGATCAGGTGGGCCAGCCAGGGGCCTGCCGCGACCAGCAGGCCGGTCAGGGCAAGCAGGCCGGCGGCAAACCAGCGCAAGCCGCGACGGTTGACTGCCGAGCGAAACTTGAGCGCGGCCAGGCCAGTGCCAAGCAGCAGTGGCACCGTGCCGATGCCGAAGGCCAGTACCATCGCGGTGGTGGCCAGCGGATCGGCCAGAAGCACGGCTGCAGCGACCACCGAGTAAAGCAAACCGCAGGGCAGCAGGCCCCAGAGCAAACCCAGCCCCAGCGCATTGTCGAATGACTTGACTGGCAGGAAGCGGGCCAGCACCGGGATCATGCGCCGGGTCAGCGGTGCCGCGGCCTGGCCGGCCAGGTCGCGAAAGCGACCGGGCAGGGCGATGTAGAACGCCATCATGATCAGCATCAGCCCAAGGCCTACGCGCATCACCACAACCGTATGCTCGGGCAGCAGGTTCGCCGGCAACATGCCGATCCCGGTGGCGATCAGGGCGATCAGCAGGTAGCTGGCGATGCGGCCAAGGTGGAAGCCGGCCGCCAGCCATGGTTTGTCGCCGGGCAGCTGGGCATGCAGCATGCCGGCAATACCGCCGCACATGCCGAGACAGTGGGTGGATCCGAACAGCCCGGCCAGCAGGCCGGCCAGCAGGGCGGCTTCGGGGTTCATGCTGGCTGGTGCTCTTCTAGTCGCTCAGGCCAAGCGCGCGTTCGGCCGCCTGCCGGGTCAGCGGGTGGTAGCCTGGCCGGGCGCGTTCGTAGACCTCGACAGCCCAGTCCCGCCCCCAGCCACTGGCAGCCAGCGCTGCGTACAGCGGTTGGGTGAACTTGTTGCGGCCGACTTCCAGCAGGAAGGTTTCCAGGCGCTCGATCCCCGGCTGATACTCGGCTTCAACGCTGCGCATCAGCCACAGGAACAGGATTTCGTGATTCTGCTGCCCGACCAGGGCGAACTTTTCATCCATGGCCGCCATGGTATCGGCGTCCAATTGCCCTTCCAGGCCGATCAGAAAATGCCGCCACTGGTGCACCGACCAGTCGTCCACCGGCAGCTCGTCGAGCGTTGCCGTGCCGGTCTGCCAGTTTTCGCGCCAGCCGTCGACTTCGGTGAACGCGTCCGAACGGGGCCGGATTTCCTCGGCCGTGTCCGGCAGGCCGGGCTGGTACAGCCATTGTTCGAATTCGGCCATGCTGGCCTGGGCGGGGTGGGCCTCGATCAGATGCTCGCGGGTGTAGTCGAGGAAGTCCTCGGAGGTAATCGAGCGAAACGCGAAATGATCGAAATACTCACGCAGAAAGTGATCCAGCACCTCGCGACCGTAGCGGTGTTCCAGCCAGTCGATAAAGAAACGGCCCATGTCGTAGGGCACGCGCATGAAAGCCTGTTCGGGATCGCGGTCGGACAAGTCTCGAACCAGCTGACGGTCACGCTCGTCGGCCGTTTGCAGGGTTTCGTTGAGGCCGTCCCAGGCCAGCACGGCAAGCTGGTCGCGCACCTCGGTGCCATACAACCGTTCCATGATGCGTGCCTCGAAGTAGACCGTGAAACCCTCGTTCAGCCACAGGTCGCGCCAGGCGGCATTGGTGACCAGGTTGCCCGACCAGGAGTGGGCCAGTTCATGCGCGACCAGGCCCAGCAGGCTGCCGTCGCCGGCAATAATGGTCGGGGTGACATAGGACAGGCGCGGGTTTTCCATGCCGCCAAACGGGAAGCTTGGCGGCAGCACAAGCAGGTCGTAGCGGCCCCAGCGGTAGGGTCCGTAGAGGTCTTCGCCGATATCGATCATTTCCTCGAGTACGTCAAACTCGGCCGCGGCGGCTTCAATCCACTGCGGTTCGGCATAGATTCCCGAGCGCGGCCCGGTGTCGGCAAATACCAGGTCACCGATGGCAATCGCCATCAGGTAGGAGGGAATCGGCTCGGGCATCTGGAAACGATACTCGCCGCTGGCGTTGCGCTCGAACAGGTTGCCGTCGGCGCCCATCACGACCATCAGGTCGCGCGGGCCACGAACGGTGGCATCGAAGGTATAGCGCACTGCCGGGGTGTCCTGCAGCGGCACCCAGGTGCGCGCGTAGTGTGGCTGGCTTTGCGAGAACATGAACGGCTTGCCCGATGAGGTCTGCTCGGCGTCCAGCCACTGCAGCCCAAAGGCTTCCGGGCGGCTGGCGTAATCGATGCGGACCTGCTCGATGCCCTGTGGCAGGACAATGACCAACGGTTGTCCGAGGTGGCCGTGATCGGCGCCCAGGCGCCAGGAGACCGGCAGATAGTCGCCGTCGGGTCGAATCGCATTGACGTCTCGGATATCGAGATCGCGCGTGTCCAGCACCAGGCGCTGAAAGCCCGGCGCCGGTCGTTCCAGGTCCAGCACCACGTGGCCGCTGAGCGTGCGCCGGCTCATGTCGGCATCCAGATCCAGGCTCATGTGGCGAATATGCACCCGCTCGAACTCGGCGAAGCTGTGTGGGTCGGTGCCGACCTCGACCTGGAAACCGGGTTCAGGTGCCAGCGCCTGCGGTGGATCATCCGACTGGCAGGCGGCGATCAGTGACAGGGCAAGCAGTGAAATAATCAGGCGTAGGGGAGATCTGGTCATCGTTTCAAGACAGGCTCTGGTAGTCTCGGCTATGTTCTCACACTTCAAGGAGTCCGCCGATGCACCCGTCCAAACTGATTTTTTCAACCCTGATAGCTGCGCTGTTCTGGATGCCACCGGCGCTGGCCGGGGACGACTGGTTGGTCGATGTCGATGAGGACACCCGCGCCGAGCGCCTCAGCAGCTACCTTGGGGGTTTCAGCGCAGCGATGTGGGAAGTCGGCGAGCGCTATCAGCGCATGGTCCAGGCGATCAGGGATGAAAACCTGGAACTGGCCGCCTACCACTGGGACAAGATTGGCTTGGCGATTCGCGGCGGCTACATGAAGCGACCGGCTCGCCAGGCCAATGCCGACAAGCTCTTCATGGACGAGGTCTGGCCCAGGTACCTGGATACCCTCAAGTCTGGCGATACCCGTGCCGCACGAGAGGGGTTCGACCAGGCCCGCGCCGCCTGCGTGGCTTGCCACGTGGCCGAAGACGTCGGCTTCATGAACAGGCAACCAATGTTCATCGAGCTGGGTATGGACTGAAACTGCCCGGGCAATACCTGCCTGGTCTGGGTCAGAGCGCGTCCTCGCCTTCTTCGCTGGTGCGGATTCGCACGGCGCGTTCGAGCGCTGTGACAAAGATCTTGCCGTCACCAATCCGACCCGAGGCCGCAGTTTCGACAATGGTTTCCACGACCCGCTCGGCCATGTCGTCGG
>SLQY01000342.1 GCA_007131235.1 Wenzhouxiangella sp. | reverse complement strand
TACAGCAAAACGCCGAGCGAAAACACATCGGTCGCCGTGCTGACGGCTTCGCCCGAAAACTGCTCGGGAGCCGCATACTCGGGCGTAAACAGCCGGGTCATCGGCGACTCATCCGGCTGCTCGTCGCGGGCGCTCAACGGTCGGGCAATGCCGAAATCAAGCAGTTTGACCTGCCCTTCCGGGGTGACAAGCACGTTGCCGGCCTTGATGTCGCGATGAATGATCAACCGCTGCTGAGCAAAAGCCACCGCGTCACACAAATCGGCCGCCAGGGCTACCGTTGTGCGAAGATCGGCGCGGCGATCGCGGCACCACTGGTCGATGGGCTTGCCATCAATCAGCTCGGTCACCAGGTAGGGTGTGCCGTCCTGCATGGTTCCTGCATCCAGCAAGGCGGCAATGCCGGGATGGCGCAAGTCGGCCAGCCAGGCAGTCTCCCGCCGGAAGCGATCGCGCCAGGTGCTGCCTGAAAAAGCCGAGCCGAGCAGCTTGAAGGCAACCGGCGCATCGTAGGCGCCGTCGGCGCGAAGCGCCAGGTAGACCGAGGACATGCCACCACGCCCAAGCAGGGACTGCAATCGGTAGGGACCGATTACTTTGCCGATCAGGGCGTCATCGTCTGCCGTTGAATCCGGAAAGTCCAGGCCAGAACCCATCGGGCTGTCGAGTATTCCAGGCTGATCATTGGCCTCGAGCAGTCGCTCCAGGCGGTCGCGAACCGCTGTGGGCAGCGTCAGTGCCTCGAGCTTTTCGAGACGTTCAGCGCCAGGCAGATCGACCATCTGGTCGAACCATGCCTGCGCCTGTCGCCAACTTTCCGAATCCAGAGACACCGTCTTGGGGGTGCGCTCGCGCAGAACTAGAACCAGCCACTATCATGACCGGATCAAGGTCACCTGCGCAACCAGCAGGCGACGGTGTCAGCGGTTTACATCCGCCCGCCGCTGACCAGGCGGATGGCGTGAACTTGATCGTCGGGCGCGGGCGTGACCGCACCCTGGTCAAAATCCACCACCCACACATTGCCGGCTTGTCCCGTCACCAGCGAGGAGGTCCAGAACTCGGTCTCCGGGTGGTCAGGGAACAGGTCGCCGTTGATCGCCGGTGAGTGGCAGCGGGTCTCCACGATCGAGGCCAGTTCGTTGCGGTTGGGCAGGCGCCAGTCGGCAGACCCGGCCGGGTCATGGCCGGCCGCGGCGTGCAGTGCCGCCGCCCAGTCCAGCAAGTCGGCCGTACCCGTGCACTCGCTGCCGGTCCACTGCTGCCCCAGCGCGCAACGCATCCAGACCAATTGCGTCGGGCGATGACGCACCAGGCCGTCACCCATATCCATGAAGTCAGCACTGGGCGTTGCTTCCACCATCGCCAGATTCTCGCCGCCCGGACAGCTGGCATGGCCCTGGCTGCCAAAGCCCAGCAACAGCGTGATCGTCAGCAGTTTGCCCATGATTGTCTTGTTCATCAGCGTACCTCCCGCACCAGCCGGATGTGCCCGGCTGTTGTCTTGCCATCGGTCACGATGGCACCGTCATCAAAGTTCACCCGCCAGGCCCGCACCGGATCCGCCGCCGCCGGCGTCGCTGTCCAGTAAGCGCCCTGCCCCAGCGGGAAGAAAGTACCCTCCAGCGCCGGCGCGGTCAGGCCCGCATGGACAATACTCGACAGCTCCTGGCGCGTCGGCAGGCGCCAGTCGCTCGCCCCACAGACCCGCCGTTCATTGAATGCTGTCACGTAGGCCGCGGTATCGCACGGGCTGCCCTGGCAGATACCGCCATCGGCCAGGCCAGCCTGGCCGCCGTTGCTGTCGGCATCCGGCTGATACCAGCTGTAGCTGTGCGCCCAGTAGCCGGGCTCGGTCGCATCGTTGCTCTTGGCTTCCCACATCAAGCCGGTGTAGTTGTCACGCACGCAAGCCCAGTCGCTGGATGTGAACGGCACGGGCTCACCGGCGGTATCGAGCTTGGTGAAGTCGAAACCACCGCCGCCCTGCCCCAGCTTGTTGAGCTGCTCGATGGCGGCCAGGGCATCGCGGCCAAACTCCGCGTCCTGGCCCGGCAAGCCCGGCACGGGACAGGCACCACCGGCGCAGGCCAGAATGCCGGTGTCGTTGATCTGGCCCTGGGCGCAGCGGGCAATACCCGCCACGCCGTGGCTGATCTGGAAGCGGTCGCGGAAGATGCCGCAGCCGTCGATGCGGTCCGGTATCGGCGGCTCGACTTTCTGCTCGACTTCAAGCACCACATCGGTAAAAGCCACCGTCGCCACCGTATCGACCGAAGCGCCGACCAGGCCAGCGGCGAAGCTCAAGTTGGTGCCGGCAGCGACGCCGGTCAGCGGGATGCGGATCTCGCCGTTGCTGAAGGTGACGCCATCGCCGAAGTTGAAGCCCGCCGGAACGGCTGCCGCATTGGCTGCCGCACTGGCGCCAGCGCGCCAGGTCGCGGCAATGCTGAACCCGCCCGGACCGGTGACATGGACATCGAAGGCTTCAGGGATAAAGCTGCCGCTGGAGCCAAACTGCGGGCTTTGGGTGAGGCGCAAGCGCAAGGCCTGCAGCCCCTCGGGCGCCGCGAATTCCTGGCTCAAGCCGGCATGGAAGGCTCCGCCCTTGGCAATCAGGGCGGCTCCGCCAACCACGCTGACGGAGCCCGATGGCACGGTGCCGGTCGGCGAGACTTCGACCGTCCAGCCGCTCAAGCCCTGGCTGAAATCGCCGTTGGGCAGCGGCAGATCAATCAGCTGAGGATCTTCAGCCGACACAGGTCCGGACCAGCCCAGCCAGGCGATCAAGGCCACGACGGCGAATGGGACGTTGTTCTGTAGTGTGCGCATCATTCTCTCCGGGCTCAGTCGGCGCCAAAGCCGCAGGGCAGAAACGGGCTCTTCAAGTTGGCGCGGACCTGTTTCTTGAGCGCCTCGACATTACCCGCGAAAGCAAAGGCAACCGCGTCGCCCTCACCCTGACCGGTCGGACTTTTGGCAAACGCCACGGCATTGCAAACTTGCAGGAGAAACTCGATGACCGCGGCGGCCCCGTCGGGATCAACCCGGCTGAGCGGATTGTTTTCGGCATAGCGGTAATGCCAGGGCTCGAGGCTGTCTTCGCTCAGGAAGCGACCGATCGCCGGGTCGTACAGGCGCAGCCGGTAGTAGCCCAGCCCCCCCGGCAGATCAAAGTCGCGCCCGGTGTAACGGACCGGATCGTCGAGGCTGGCCACAGGCCCGCTGAGCTGACGGCCGAAAGCGTCATAGCTGAAGGACGCCAGCACCTGGCCCGCATTGTCGACCTGCTCGCGCACGCTGCCGACATGGTCGGACAGCAGCCAGATCAGCTGCCCGCCGACTTCCATGGCCAGCGGCCGGTCCGCTCCGCGCAGGTGCAGCTGGCGCCAGACCACCTGGCCAGCGGAGTCCAGAGCGATGATGGGATTGGGTCCGTCGAACACATAGTGACGGACCAGGCCATCGCGCTCGGCCCGGACCCGCTGCTGGTTCGAGCTGTAGGCATAGGTAGCGCTGGAGATCAGCTGGTTGGCAGCATTGAACTCGCGGATGGCGATGACGTTGCCGCGGCCGTCGCGGTCCAGTTCCAGGCGCCCCGTCGGTCCGCTGCGCTCGATCAAGGCACCGCTGGCATCGTACTGATAGCTGTGGACACCATCGGCCACCAGCCGGTGGCCGCCCAGACCCTGCTGATAGCTGAGCGTGGCGCTGGTGGCACCAGCGAAGTTGCCGCTGCGGCTTGACCAGTTGCCCGCCGCGTCCCACACGAAGCTCTGGTTACCGGCGGGGAAGCCCGGGGGATGACTGGCCTGAATCAACCAGCCGCGCCCGTCGTAGAGATAGCTGTGCTGACCGTCCTGATCGCTGCGGCCGACGATCTGATGGACCGGATTGCGCTGGTAGACCAGATCGTGGATCAGGCTCTGGTCCGAGCGACGATGAGCGATGCGGCTCAAGCTGGTCGGGCAGGACAGACAGCCGTATTCGAAGTCGGTGATCGGACCCGGCTGGCTGTCGTCCAGGCTGGCATAGCGCCGCACCTGGATCGGCTGGCCGCTATGGCTGCTGTCGATCACCACCCGTTTCGGCACCACTCCGGTGCCATGCTGGCGCACCTCGGTGACTCGATTCAATCCGTCGTAGTCGTACTCGGTGATACCGCCGAAGGAATCTTCCAGCCGGGTGATATTGTTGCTGGCGTCATAGCTGTACTCCACCCACCAGTCCGGTGCGCTCGCCGAGGTATGCGTCATGCGCCGGACTTTGCCGTTGGGTCCGTAAGTCAGGCTGATGTCACCTTCCGGCCAGCTCAGTCCATCAAGCAGATTGTTGGCCTTGTGCGACCAGCTGATGTTGGCGCTGCCCGCCCCCGGCCCTTGCCATGTTTCGCTCTCCACGCGCGCACCGCTGTCGTAGGTCCAGTCGCGACGGATGCCGGTGCGCTCGGTTTCCGACAGCGGCTGACCCAGGGCGTCGTAGGTCTTGAGCAGCTGGCCACCCGAACCATCGGTGACTGTGGACAGCAAACCGCGGGCGTCGAACGCCATGTCGATGCGCTGACCCGTGGGATCGATGCGGCCTGATAGCTGCCCCAGCGCGTCGTACTCAAACAAAGTCTCGCCACCCAGCGGATCAACACGGCGGGTGACTTCGCAGGCCGTGTTGAATTCCTGATTGGTGCAGTTGCCGAGCGCATCGCAGCGTTGCAGCCACTGGTCTTCATCCCGGCACTCGCCCCAGGCCCAGGTCCAGGTGCGGCCGTCCGGCTCGATCTCGCTCAAGCGTCGACCCAGCTCGTCGCGCGTGGTCACGGTGAGGCCCCCGTCGGCGTCGATGTATTCAATGACGCGACCGCCCTCGTCGTAGGTCCAGGACTGCTCGACCCAGACTTCGGGCTGGACTTCATCGCGCCGGAAAACGATCTGCCCGTCGGCGTTGTAGAACAGCTCACTGCGGAAGCCCCGGCCGTCGAACAGGGTTTCGGAACCACCGGCCGCGTCGAACTCGAACAAGCTGCAGCCTTCAAGGGTTTGCGGATCCGCAGTTCCCGGGCAGTGGGCAATCATTCGCCCTTCATCATCAAAGACCGTGCGCGCAATCGGATTGCCCAGGGCGTCGAACAATCCCGTCAGGTGGTGGGGGTAGGCGGGGTTGGCGTATTCAAAGGTACTCACGCCGCCGCCCAGATCGGTAAAGCTGACCAGCCTGCCGCTGGCGTCATAGCCGTACTGCAGACGCCCGATTTCCGACTGGTCTTCATCCAGCAACACAATGGCGCTGATTCGTCCCTGGCCGTCGCGCTCATACTGGACCGCATTGCCCCGGCTGCTCTGGAAGCCATCGGGCGTGACGGTGACCACGCCACCCAGCGGATCGCGAATTTCCAGCAGACCCTCGGTCTCGCTGATCCGATAGACCACCCCGTCTTCGGTCTCCAGCTCATAGATCGACGGGTTGTAGGGGATGATGAAGTCGGCGAAGCCTGCGCCCAGTGCCCAGACCACATCCGGCCCGTCGACGGCGCGCAGCGTGTCGGTCACGCCCGCGTCGGGCTTGAAGCGGACGTTGAACTGGAACAGGGCCGGGTAGGCTCTCGGCTGCGGGTCGAACGTGAAGCCAACCCGCTCGCCGTTGGGCTTGACCACGTGCACACGGGTCATTCGGCTGAAGGGCTCGGCCGCCATCAGCGCGCCGAAACCAGTCAGGCCCAGCGGCGCTTCGGCGGCGGAATCCGACACGCTGGCCGACAGCGCCAGACGCCAGCCGGGGCTGAAGTCGGTACTCGATGCGCCCAGCGCCGTGGCGTCCAGACTGTCGTAGGAGCGACCAATGGCCAGCGGCAGCGCACCCAGCGGCCAGGTCAGATCAACCGCGGTGAATGCAATCCGCCCGGGCTTGAAGCCTTCGGCGGAATTCAGGCGGAAGCGAACGCCGCCGGTCTGGACGCCGTCGTTGCCAAGAATGTCGATGAAGTAGGTGCCCGGCGCAAGGCGCGTCGGGTCGAACACGGCGACTTCAGCCGCTATCACCGCGCCGCTGCCGCTGGCCAGAATTTCGGCCGCGCCGTCTTCTTCGCGCCGGAGTGAGACCGTCCAGCTCAGGATTTCCGGTGTGTTGTCCTCGATGCTGGCGATGATCGGCACCGGCAGAGCGTGCGAGGAGTCCGGCAGTGGCGAAATGAGCGTCACCACCGGGTGCTGGTCATCGTTGCAATCTGCCACCGGCAATACAGGATTGACCGTGGTGCTCAGGCCGCTGGTGTCAGTGGCCGTGCCCACAGCCGGAATATTGCCGGGTACGGGCGGCGTCCAGCTCACGCAGTTGGCGCTCAAGTTCTGCACCTGGCCCGCAATGCTCAGCGAGCGGCTGGCCACACCGACGTCGTCCGTGGCCTGCAGGCAGACCTGCACGGGCTCGGTGGCGCAGGCCGGCGTCCTGGCCATCACGATGGCCACCGTGGGTGGCTCGGTGTCTTCGATGGCCTGGACGGTAAAGACTCGCACATCGGC
>SLQY01000169.1 GCA_007131235.1 Wenzhouxiangella sp. | reverse complement strand
TGCCGGGTCCCAGGCCCATGTAGTTGATCGTGGCACCGTTGGTCCATTCATGGGCATCTGCAAACTGGCTATCGCCGACGTCCTGTCCGGAATAGATGCCACCCCAGTGGCGCTCGCGCGAGTTGCCGGCGGAGGTGATTGAAATTCGGTTCTGGGCAATGGCATCCAGCTGGGCCTCGGCGACTGATCCGGGAAAGGCGGAGCCGTCGCCGATGCCATCGCGCGGCGAGCTTAGCGAGGCCGAGAGAATGTGAGCGCCGTCATTGACCGCCATCTGGGTGGCGTTGATCCAGTCGGCGGCGGTGGCAACATCGTAGGCAATGAAATTCGCGCCCGGCGCTATGTCGTAGGCGATTTCCAGCACAGCGTTGCCGTGGCTTTCACCACAGCTTCCGAAGCTGGTGCCACAGGTCATGCCGACCTTGACCGTGCTGAGCTGAGAATCGGGTGGCCAGTCGCCACTTTGTTGCAGTGTCGCGATCTCGCCATCGTTGTCGCCGAATCGATCAAGGATGGCGATGGTGAATCCGCTGCCGTCCAGACCGGCAGCGTGCCACAGGTCGGCCTGGCCTTCGACCAGCCCTTCCGTCGTGGTTCCGCTGCCGTCTAGTTCCAGCAGTCGGGCCGCGCGGACCTCAAGGATGCCAGGTAGTCGTGCGATTTCGGGCAGTGCAGCCAGGGGCAACCAGGCTTCCAGCCAGTTACCCCGTTCGATGTCATGGGTAATGTTGGCGTCGAGCTGATGCAGGCCTGTTCGCGCCATCTGACGATCCTGGCTGGCATAGACCACTTCTGCCAAGACGCGATCGCCGTCGATCAATTCATCGGCAAGGCTTCTGAAGCCTTCGGTTGCCGCTCGACCCGACTGTTTGTCCTGCAAGGCCTGCCAGAGCGGCTGATCCAGCATTCCCTGCCAATCGTGCAGCGCTCGCGGAGAGATCTGCGTGGTCATTGGCCGACTCAGCGCTCGGGCTGTTTCCCTGTCGATGTTCGCGACTGGCCAGTCGGCAGGGTTGTTGCTGCCGGCGAAGGCACCAGCCCAGCACAGGGATCCGACGATGATGAGGCTACCCATTAACGACTTCATTTGCATTACGTCAGTAAGTTGGTTGTCTGCTTACCTCTTCTACGCAGAACCAGCACCAATGGCGACAACTGCCATGACAGGAACCGTTGCCCGCGTCCGTTGCTGAGTCACAGAATCCAGATCAAATAACGCGCAAGGTAATCGCCTTCAGTACGGCGCGGGTGCGGTCGCGGGTCTCGAGCTTGGCCAGAATGTCGGAAACATAGTTCTTGACCGTGCCCTCGGCCAGATGGATGCTGCGGGCGATTTCCTTGTTCGAGTAGCCGCCGGCCAGCAGCCGCAGGATGGCGACTTCGCGTTCGTTGAATGTGTCGGTGGGTGTATTGTCGTCATGGTAGGCGTAGCGTTGGCGCACCGGGTCGGGAGAGACCGGCTGCAGCAGCGAACGGCCGGCCATGATGTCGGCGATCGCCGCTGCCAGGTCTTCCGGGGAAATGTCCTTGAGCAGGAAGCCCTGAGCGCCAGCGTCAACGGCAGCGAGCATCAGGTCCTGATCGTCGAAGGTGGTCAACAGCAGGACCGGTGTGCCTGGCTGCTGCGCACGCAGCGCTTTGGTCAGCGCGATGCCGTCCATGCCGGGCATGCGGATGTCGGAAATGACCAGATCGACTGCCTGATCAGCAAGGGCTGCCAGCAGCTCGCCACCGGACTGGGCTTCAATGACCACGCTGATCCCTGCCATGTCATCAAGCAGAGATCTCAGGCCTTTCAGGACCAGGGCCTGGTCATCGGCCAGGGCGATGCGAGTGTTCATGATACGTTACTCCCGGGGCAGGTTTGCGGCGATCGACAAGCCGCCACGTCCTGAAGCCTGCAGCTTGACGCTGCCACCGAGTGATTCGATGCGCTCGCGCATGCCGGTCAGTCCGTTGCCAGGCTTGATCGGCCAGGCCGCGACACCGTCGTCTTCCAGTTCCAGCGAGAACCGGTCGTTGTGACCGCGCAGGCGCACCCACAAGCGGCGTGCCTGGCCATGGCGGGCAGCATTGGTCAGCGCTTCCTGGACCAGGCGCAGCACCGCCTCGGCCTGGTCAGCGCGCGCCAGCTTGAGGCCGGGTTCGATGTCCAGCTCGAGCGTCGGCCGCGGAAACGGCCGGGCGAGTTGCTCAAGGCCGCGGGCAAGATCGAAACCGTCGCCGGCCCGGAGTTGCCGGACCGCGCCACGGATGTCTCCCAGCAGCTCATCGGCGAGCTGGCTGGCCTGTTCCAGTTCCGCGATCTGGTCGAGCCCGTGCTCGCGCTTGAGCTGGCGCAGGTTCATTTTCAGGGCGGTGAGCTTGTGGCCGGCGATATCGTGCAGTTCGCGCGACAGGCGCAGCCGCTCCTGGTCGCGGGCAGCCTCATCCAGCAGGTAGCGGGTGGCCAGCAGGTGGGCGTTGACCGCGCGCAGATCTTCGGCCATGGACTCGGCCTGGCGCGCGTAGTGCAGCAGCAGCGCGGCAAAGGCCTGGAAAGCGCCGTAGGCCGCGATCGATACCATGACCCACGACCATTCCGCCTGCCATCGCCAGTGCATCAGGCCGGCAAAGATCAGGTTGACGACCAGTAGTGCGACAAAGACCCGTGCGCCCGGAAAGCGCGCCGAGAGCATGGTGGCCAGCAGGATCAGCAGAATGGGGCTGACGCCCGAGCGCCCCAGGCTGATCAGGCCAAGCGCACTGGCGGCGAGCACGATGAGACTTGACTCGGTGCGCCAGCCTGGCTGTGAGTGATCGCTGGCCAGCGCCCACAGCCAGGCCACGGTGAAGCTGCCCAGTAACGCAATGGCTGCTGCTCCGAAGCCCTCGCCCGGCAGTCCAAACCAGCCGACCACGCCCATCCAGACTGCCGCCAATGCCACGTAGGACGCTAGCGCCAGGGGTTTGAAGAATTCACTTAGCAGATATTGCATAGGATTTAGGCCGGGAACCTGGTTTGCCGGTGACGGCGCAACCAAGCAGGCTGTCTGGTTGGGCTTGCGTGCATAGGGGCTTTATAGGCTGACGCCGGTCAGCAGGCAAGACCGATGGCGCAATTGGTGACTTCTGGCACCCCAATTGGCTGACCTCTGGCACCTGATCGGCAAGTCTCAGGCGCAGATGATGACCTCCACGCTCATCGTTCAACGGAAGGACAAGTGTCATGGACGCATCACTACTGCAATCCTGGTTCGCACAGCCTCATGCCTGGGTCGGCGCGCTGGCCCTGGTCAGCTTCTGGACAGCCGTACTGGCGCGCAAGGGCAGCCGATCGCACCGCTATGCCGGCCGGCTATTTCTGCTGGCCATGCTGGCTATCCTGCTGACCGCGCTGCCGCTGACGGTAGCGACCTGGCTGCGTGGGCAGACCATCTGGGCCGTTTTCCTGGCCTACCTGGTCATCCTGGTCGGAATCAACTGCCTCAACGCCTGGCGGGCGATTCGGTATCGCGCTGACTTTCCCGGGTATGCCAACATGGGCTTCCGGGCGGGTGCCGTCGTGCTGGGCCTGGCCGGACTTGCCGTCGTTGCGGTCGGGCTCAAGCACGGCGCGCCTATCCTGATCGCATTCGGCGCCATCGGACCGTTGGCGGCCTGGCAGTCATTGAAGCTGGCCCAGCGTGGCCCGTCCGATCGACAGTGGTGGTTGCGCAGTCACTTTGGTGCCATGATCGGCAACGGCGTGGCCACCCATATCGCGTTTTTCCAGATCGGCCTCGCCCGCCTGTTCGCTGACTTGGGCTTTGATCTGATCATCAATATCGCCTGGCTGGCCCCGCTGCTGGTCGGTGCCATCGCCGGCTACCTGCTCGACCGTCGCTTTTCCCCGAATCGGGCCCTGCAATAGCAATGGATATGCCACCAAGGGCTGGCGCTTCGTTGGCGCTTCATCGTCATCGGATTCACGGAGCCGGAGGGCATGGTCAGGGCTGGTCCACGCAGACTGGAATCTGATCGGCGTGTGACTTCTGGGACTTGTCTGGCCAGTCCGGGGCGGCGTAGATTGGCGACATGGGAGTCAGGAGCGAACAGGAAATGAACGAGCCGTCCAGGGACAGCGCTTTTGCACGCTTGCGCGCGGTCTGGCGACAGGTGTGTAACTGGCTGACCGAGCGCGGCGAGGCCTTGGCTGCGCGCTTGACGCCCGATCCCTTGACGGCCAGGCGCATCAGCCGTGTCCTGTTTTGGGCGGTGCTGATGCTGGGCGGCTGGATTGGCATCGAGACACTGAGCCTGCCCTGGGGCTGGCCGGCCAACCTGGGCTGGGGCGTGTTCGTGGCCTGGGCGATCTGGGGTCTGGCCAGCCTGGCCCTGGGCTTGGGATCCCGACTGCTGAGCCTGGTTCAGCGCCTGTGGACCCTGGTCGGCCTGGTTGCCCTGGTCAGCCTGGCCACACTGGCCAGCCTGGTCAATCTACCGCCGGAGCTGGCCTTGCTCACCGGCCTGGGGATAGGCCTGGGTCTGACGTTGCTGGCCATTGCCTCGTTGCGATTGGCCCATCCTCGTCGTCGCTATCTTGTCGGCCTGCCCGTTTTTCTAACCGGCCTGGCGCTGGTGCTGGCACCGCTGGTCTGGTTGCATCTGCCCTACACGGGCGAGGATCCGGTACGGAACCTGGTCTCGGTGCCCGAGCATGACGGCCAGCCCTGGAATGGTCTGCTGGCCCAGGGCCCCTACCGGGTGGGGACCCTGACTTACGGCTCTGGCCAGGAGCGCTGGCGGCGGGAATTTCGCGACCAGGTTGCCTGGAGAAGCGACAGCGTCGATGCAAGCGACCTGCTCGGCCGGCCCAGCGGTTTCGGCCTGCGCCTGCGCGAGCGCTTTCTGGGCTACGGGCTGGAGCAGCTGCCCCTGAACGCCAGGGTCTGGTATCCGGCTGAAGCGCCCGGCCCGCTGCCGCTGGTGCTCGTGGTGCACGGCAATCACGACATGATGAACCCGTCCGATCCGGGCTACGCCTGGCTGGGTGAGCATCTGGCCAGTCGCGGTCATGTCGTGGTTTCGGTGGATCAAAACTTCATCAACGGCAGCATGTTCGGTGGTGTGCCGCGAGAGAATGCGACTCGCGGCTGGCTGCTGCTCCAACACCTGGCAGCCTGGCGAAGCTGGCAGGCTGATCCACAGCACCCATTGCAGGCCCGCATCGATCTTGCCCGGGTGGTGTTGATTGGCCACTCGCGCGGTGGCGAAGCCGTGGCGCTGGCAGCGGCCTTCAACCGCCTGGCCCGTTTTCCCGAAGATGGCCGGATTACGTTCGATTTCGATTTTGGCATTCGCGGTGTGGCCGCGATTGCGCCGGTCGACGGCCAGTTCTGGCCGGCGAGCAAGGCCACCGAGCTGGACGGGGTCAGTTACTTCGTGGTCCACGGCGGCATGGATGCCGACGTTTCCCTGTTCATGGGCGACCGGCAGTGGGCCCGCACCCGGCCGGATCCGGAGCGCGGCCAGTTCCGCGCCGGGCTGTACCTGCATCATGCCAATCACGGACAGTTCAACACCCGCTGGGGCGATGCCGACGCCGGCGGGCTGGCGCGGCACCTGCTCAACCGGTCATGGCTGTTGACCGGCGAGGACCAGCGCCGGGTTGGACTGCTGTACCTGACTGCCTTCGTCGAGCATGCCCTCGGCCCGGTCGCGCCGATGCCTGCCCTGTTCTGCCGCCCCGAGCTGGCCGGCCGGCTGCTCGCGCCGACCGTGCACCTGGTCCGCTGCGACGATGGCCTGCGCCAGGTCGTGACTGACTTTGAACAAGGCCTGGACCTGGATCGCGATTTCGCGGCCGACCTGCACTTTGCTGCCAGCGGTCTGGACCTGTGGCGCGAAAATGATGTCGGCTTTCGCGGGACCACTGCCCGTCGTCAGACCGGCTTGTTTCTGGGCTGGCATGGAGCAAGCGAAGGTGGTTCGGAGACCGTGCCAAGCTGGGAGCTTGCCCTGGGGCCAGAGGCCAGGGCGCGACTGGCACCTTCGCCTGACCAGGCGCTGTGGCTGGATCTTTCGCAGGTCGACCGCGATCCACCGCCTGGCCTGGGGGATGATGCCGACTCGGTTGCAGAGAAAGAAGATGCTGATGATGGGCAGAACGGCCCGGAGCAGTCCCTGCGCCCGGCGCTGAAAATAGAAATCGAACTGGTCGACGACCAGGGCAACCGCGCGCGCCAGCCCCTTGCCGACCACGCCTGGATTCCGCCGCCCTTGCCGGTCCGCCATACCCGGCTTGAACGACTCGACCGAAAGCGCTACCACTCGCCGACCGAGCCGGTGCTGCAGTCGATCGCCATCCCCCTGGCCGGGTTTGCCGACGCCGGCGTCGACCTGGCCAGACTGGCCACGATCCGTCTGCACTTCGACAATGAACATCCCGGTGTGCTTGTCATCGAACGCATCAGCATCGGCCCGTCCCATTGACTACCCGTTCTTGCGCTGGACTCCCTCCATCGCGATCGCGTTCCAGGGATCTTCCGGCCACGGGTGTTTGGGATAACGGC
>SLQY01000293.1 GCA_007131235.1 Wenzhouxiangella sp. | reverse complement strand
GCTTCAGCGCTACCGGGACATTTTTGCCAAGCTGTTTCGCGAAGATCGTGCGCTGACCATCCGCCGCGGCTGGTGGGCCTTCGGCCTGGGCCTGCTCGGCACTGCGGCACTTTACGGCGCATTTGCCTGGGTAGTGATCGCCACCGTGCTCGGCCAGCTGTCGCTGGGCGAAATGACCATGTACGTGATGGTCTTCCGCCAGGGCCAGTCCGCGGTCAGCGCCAGCTTGAGCTCGATCAATGGCATGTACGAAGACCACCTCTACCTGTCCAGCCTGTATGAATTTCTCGAGCAACCCGTTACCACCCGCGGCGGCAGCCTGCGCAAGGGATCCCGGCCCGACAGCGGCCTGGTGGTCGACGACCTGTCGTTCCGCTATCCAGGCACCGATCAACTGGCGCTGGATTCGATCAACCTCGAACTCCGGCCCGGTACCAGCCTGGCACTGGTCGGTGAAAATGGCTCCGGCAAGACCACCCTGACCAAGCTGATTGCCGGTCTGTACGCGATCGACCAGGGCGACATCCGGCTCGACGGCAGCTCGCTGAAGGACTGGGATCGCCGCGCCTTGCAGGATCGTGTCGGCGTCATCTTCCAGGATTTTGCCCGCTACCAGTGGCCGGTCGGCCACAATATCGGCGCTGGCGACATCACCGCCTTTGAAGACATGGAGCGCTGGCAGGAGGCGGCCGGCAAAGGCCTGGCCGATGGCTTCATCCGCGAATTGCCGGACGGCTACCACACCCAGTTGGGCCGTTGGTTCAAGGACGGCCGCGAACTGTCTGGTGGACAGTGGCAGAAAATAGCCCTCGCGCGCGCCTTCATGCGCAAGCAGGCCGATATTCTCATTCTTGATGAACCGACCTCGGCCATGGATGCCAAGGCCGAGGCAGAAGTCTTCAGTCACCTCCAGGCGACGGCAAAAGACCAGATCCTGATCCTAATCTCACATCGCTTTTCCACCGTGCGCCTGGCCGATCGGATCGCCGTGATGGACCAGGGCCGCATCATCGAACTGGGCACCCACGAGGAACTGATGGACCTGCGCGGCCGCTACGCACACCTGTTCGAGCTCCAGGCCGAGGCCTACCGCTGAGCCCACCGGGGTTGCCCACATTGACCCAGGTCAGACCACGAACCTTGCCCGAAACGCCAGAAAAGGGTCCAAAGCCAGGTCCTGCCCGACCCTCATCGCCCGAAAAGCAACCGGGCAAGCCGGAAGGGTCCCGCTATACTTTCGCTCAACAGCCACTTCTCGCAAGCTCAAGGATGATCCCGATTCGCATGCACCTGATTCCGTTTGTATTGGTTTTTACAGTCCTGACAGCCCTCCCTCATTTCGCTTTGTCAGCCGCAGCAGCGCCTACGGTCGAGCGGCTGGTCTCCTTACCCAAGCTGGATGGGACGGCGCCAGCGCGGCCGACATGGTCTCCGGACAGTTCGCGCGTGGCTTTCCTGTGGAATGACCATGGCATGCCGTTTCTGGATTTGTGGGTGGTGGGGCTCGATCAGGAAACCCCGCAGCGGCTCACCTATCTGGCCCCGCCGGCCGAGGAGTTGCTCGGACCCGGCGACGACCTGAGCCTTGAAGCGCTGCGCCAGCGTGCCGGGCGCTTGCAGCAGCGTGGCATTTCGGACCTGGTCTGGCACCCGGATGGTCAGTCCTTGTTCCTGGTCCTGGAGGGTGGGCTTGTTCAGCTTGATCCTGCGAGCGGACAGAGCCGTTCGCTGGGCCCGGGCGGCGGTTCTTTGAGTGTGTCACCGGACGGGCGCTGGCTGGCCTTGCTGCGCCAGGGGGATCTGTGGGTCAAGGACTTGCAGGCCGGTGGCCAGCACCAACTGACCCGCCTCGGTGCAGCCGGTATCGGCACAGTGCCGATTGGTGCCTTCGTGCGCCCAGATGCCTATGTCGGCCGCTATCGCTGGTCGCCGGACGGCAGCCACATTGCCTTCGAGTACATTGATCAACGCCAGGTCCGTCGGGTGCCCTTCCCCAGCTACCTGCACGATGAACCGCTGTTGCACGAGGTGCGCCGACCCTACCCTGGTGACACCGACCTGGTCCGGCGCATGGGCATCATCAGCCTGGAATCGGCAGAGCAGGAATGGCTGGAGTTCGAGGCGCCAAATCGGCGCGTGAACCTGGATTTCGACTGGTCGCCGGACAGCGCACGCCTGGTTGTCATGCAGGGCGCCGACGTGGCGGAAGATCGCTGGATTTACCTGGTCGATGCCCGCAATGGCGACATCACCCTGCTTTGGCACGACCATCGCCCGAACCGGGTCTACCCGATTTTCCGCGCGTTCTTCAATCATGACGGCAGCCAAGTGATCTTTGTCGGCGATCATGAAGCGTATTACCGCCTCTACAGCATGCCCGTTACCGGTGGCGAACCGCGGCGGCTGACCGGTGATTTCGATGTGGCGAGTGATCGCTCTGCCGCCTGGACGGCCGTGCATCCCGGCACCGGCGACCTCCTGTTTGTGGCCGCCGAACACAGTCCCTACGAGCGTCACGTCTATCGTTTGGGCCGGGAAGACGACACCCTCACGCGACTCACCCGCATGCCCGGCCTTCATCAGCCGATCCTGTCACCGAACGGAGCCCACCTTGCCTTGATCAGCTCCAACGACACCACGCCGACCGAGCTCTACCTGCTCACCCCCGGCGAGCAAGCGGAAGCCCGCCAGGTCACCAGCTCGCCGCTGCCGGCGTTCCACGAATACCAGTGGCTCAAGCCCCGCTACGTGTCGTTTCCCAGCCGGATTGACGACTTCACCATCCATGCGCGAATCATCGAACCGCCCACCATGGAGCCCGGCAAGCGTTACCCGGTGGTGTTCGGCAGCATTTATTCCAACACCGTGCTGAACCAGTGGAATCCGGATCGCCCTACCTCGTTCCTGCAGCAGCAGATGGCGCTGACGGGGGACTACATCACGGTGCTGGTCGATGTGCGCGGCAGTGTCGGCTACGGGGTCGATTTTCGCGAGGCGTTCCAGGGCGACTGGGGGCGAGATGACCTGGATGACCTGCACAGCGCGGTCGATTACCTGGCCACCCTGCCCCATGTCGACCCGGAGCGAATCGCTGTCTGGGGCAACAGTTACGGCGGATTGCTGGTGTTGACCGCGCTCTTCCGCAAACCCGGCGTTTTTGCCGCCGGCGTCGCCGGCGCACCGGCCATTGATGTTCATCACTTTACCGGCTTCGACCAGCACCTGACCCGGCATCCGGACACCCACCCGCATATCTTTGAACAAGGCAGCCTGCTCGATCTGGGCGAGAATCTGGCTGACCCGTTACTGATCATCCACGGCCTGCATGACGACATCGTGCCGCTGAAAACGACTTTGATGATGGCCGAAAAGCTGAAGCTGCTGGGCAAGCAGTTCGAGCTGGATATCGTGCATGATTCCGGCCACTGGTGGGCTGCCAGCGATCATTACGCCCGTTACACCTTCGGCCGCCTGGACGACTTCATCCGCCGCCATGTCCCTCCCGGACCACGCTGATTTCCAACTTCAACAGTCAGACTCGACCAAGGTCGGACTTGCATGCATCAGTTAACGCTAATACGATGGGCGCCTGCTGTCACGGAGTTGTCTTGATGTCTCTGGATTCTCGTAAGGCTTCGAATCTGTCACGAAAAGATTCAACCGCCCGGATTGATGATGGACGTCGGCGCCTGCTCAAGGCAGCCGGCCTGGGCGGCGCACTCGCCGCGGTTGCTGGTGGCACCCTGCTCAGCGCCCCGACCAGTGCGATGCAGACCCGTGCGCGCATTGTCATCGTTGGCGCAGGCGCGGCTGGGATTGCTGCTGCCAATCGGCTGGCACGCGGCCTGGACGGTGCTGCCATCACCATCATTGACCGACGCCAGCGACACCTCTACCAACCGGGTCTGACGCTGGTCGCAACCGGAATCTGGAAACCGGGCAAGGTCGTCGACCGCAACGATCGCTATCTGCCCCAGTCAGTGAACTGGATCCAGGATCACGTCGCCGAGTTCGACCCCGAGGCGAATCGGGTCGTGACCACCGCAGGCCGGGTCGTGCCCTATGACTACCTGCTGGTCACCACGGGGCTGAAGATAGACTTTGATGCCATCGAGGGCATGAGCCCGGAGTTGATCGGACGCGAGAGTATTGGCTGTGTCTACGACAACCCCGAACATGCCGAGCGCACCTGGCAGATGATTGACCAATACACCGCGGCTGGCGGCGTTGGCCTGTTCACGCGCGGTCCTGGCGGCATCAAGTGCGCAGGCGCACCACTGAAGGTAACCATGTTGACTGAGGACATTGCCCGCCAGCGTAGCACTCGCCGCTCGCTGGAGATGGTTTACAACTCGCCCGGCGCGGGACTCTTTTCCCAGCCCGACACTAACGAGTTCCTGAAACAGGAGTTTCCGGAACGAGACATCGCGATCAACTGGCATCATCGACTCAAAGGCATAGAACCCGAGGCCCACCGGGCCACTTTCGCCACCCCCGAGGGCGATGTTCGCATCGACTATGACTTCATTCATGTCGTACCGCCAATGCGCGCGCCAGATGCACTTGGCAACAGTCCCCTAGCCTGGCAGGAAGGAGGATTTGCTGACGACGGCAACTGGATGGAAGTCGATCAATTCAGCATGCGTCATCAACGATACGGCAACGTGTTCGGCGCCGGCGACTGCGTCGGAACGCCAATTGGCAAGACTGCTGCCAGCGTCAAGGCCCAGGTGCCGGTGGCCGTGGACAACATGATCAACACCATTCGCGACCGGGAAACCGTCGCACGCTACGACGGCTATACCTCCTGCCCGCTGATTACCGGGCGTGGCCGTGGCATCCTGGTTGAGTTCGACTACGCACTGAATATGGTTCCGTCTTTCCCCTTCATCAGTCCATACCGAGAACACTGGGTGCCTTGGGTCATGAAGGATCGCATGCTGCAACCGGCCTACAACGCCATGCTGCGTGGCCGTATCTGAGCCACCATTCCAGAACGCTGACATAGAAGACCGGGAGCTGAATCAATGGCATTTTCATTCTTTGGCATTCTTGCAGTGCTGCTTGAAACGATTCGACCGTGGCTGGGGCTGATCGTGACCGTGCTGGCCGTCGATATTGTTTTGACTGCCTGGCTGTGGGCCAGCCGTCGCTCCTGGTCGAGCGCGCGGCGACCGGCTCTGCTGGCCGGTGCCCTGGTGGGGGTCGTTACGTTCTTTCTTGCGCCCTGGCTGACTTCGGCGCGCTTCTCCGACCTGAGCGGCCTGCTGGACTGGCTTTCAATTGTTGGTGGCTCCGTGGCCGTGGCCCTGCTTGTCGCAATCTTGCTGTGGCCACTGATGACCGCACTATTTGGTAAGCGGGATCGGACATGAGCAAAAGACCTCAACTGTACGCAGGCATGGCTGCGTTGTTCGCAGCCATGCCTCTGGCCGCCTCGGACGACAATCACTTCAGCGTTCTGTTGCGCCTGCAGCCGGAGCTTGTTCAAGTCAGCGGCAGCGCCGCCGACAGCCGCGACCGAACCGGCTGGCATCTGACCGATGGCTGGGGCGGTGGTAACAAGAACAGCCACAACTGGGGCGCCCTGTTTATCGATGGCGGCTTCCGGCTCGGTGAACAAACCCGGGTGGTAGGACGGCTGGGCTTCAACCTCGACATGGGGGGCCTCAAGGACGGAGATGCCCGCCAGCGCGAAGTCGAGGCCGGACTGGAAGGGCCCTGGGGTCGCCTGGTGGTAGGTCGGCTGGAAACGCCGTACAAGATCGCCGGCCTGGGCTGGGATCCACTCAATGCCACCTTCATGCAGGCGCGCGCCAACCTGGGCCGTTCCGGTGGTGCTTTTGGCCATGGTGGCTACATCGATAACGCGCTGAGCTACAGTCACGCCGTCGGTGATCTGCGCTTCACCCTGTTCGGTGCGGTCGACGACTTGTCCGACCTGGGCTCGGGTGGTACCTCGGGCAATCATGCCTGGAGCCTTGCCGTAAACCTGCCGCTGGGTCCGGTTGAGATGATCGCCGCACACATTGACGCCAGCGAATTCAAGCAGGGCCCCGATAAACGCACCGGCACCAAGCTCGGCCTGCGCTGGTCGCACGAAGCATGGACCCTGGCATCACATTGGGAAAGACGAGGTAGTGGTCTGGAAAACGGTGATTTTTTCCACCTCAATGCCAGCTACCGCCTTGATGATGCCTGGCAGATCATGGCTGGAGCCAGCCTGTTCAGCGATGGTGAGGCGGACAACGACGGCAACTATGCCGCTCTTGCCGTGCGCTACCACGTCGATCGACGTTTTTCCATTCACGGCGGCTTGCGAAGAAATGACCGCGACAGTATCGGCAGTGAAACCATTGCCGGTATTGGCATGCGGATCATCCTGGCAACCGGCAATCTTCTCGCCAGGGACAGCCGACCATAACGCCTGCCTGCCATTAACCCGGCAACGAAATACCTACGGTTTTCGATGCACGGCATTTGAGATGCATTTCGGTCTGGTTGAAAGCTGAATGGAACTGACGTGTCGGGGCTGCTT
>SLQY01000255.1 GCA_007131235.1 Wenzhouxiangella sp. | reverse complement strand
TGGATGTGCGTATCGCTCAGGACTTCAACTTTGGTCAGCGCTTCCGCGGCACGTTCTTCTTTGATATCGAGAACTTCACCAACCTGCTGAACTCCAGCTGGGGTGCTATCGACCAGGTTCCGTTCAACTGGACCGCGCGGCCGGTGGCGTTCGAAGGTGTTGATGCCGAAACTGGCCAGATGCTGTATCGTTGGACCGGTCGCGGCACCGAGGTAAGCGACTACGAAAGCCGCCAGGATGGCACCGGCGAATCGCGCTGGCGCATCCAGCTCGGGGCGCGCTTCGAGTTCTGACCACGAACGGCAATTTGCCAGCTTTACCGGAACGACCAGCCTCTGCGCTGGTCGTTTTGGTTTTATTATTTGAGGGTTCGGGTTTCAGGGTTCAGGGAGGGCTCCGATCATTCTTTTCCTGAACCCTTAAACCCTGAACCCTTTTTTCCCCAATCCCCAAACCCATAACCATGACCAACAACAACATCCAAGCCTCCAGCAACCGCTCCTGCGATGCGGAAAAGATCTCCACCCGCGTTTACCCATCAGGTGCATTGACCATGCTTTCCCGCGAAGAGGTGGCGCGGCTTTCGGATGCGACCGAGGAAGTGGGTGGTGTTCTGCGCCAGTGTGCGCTGGCGGTGCTCAACTCCGGTAACCAGGGCGATGATGCCGAGGCCATGCTGCGTTCTTTCGAAGACTTCCGCATCGAGGTGCACCAGGTCAACCGCGGCATGCGCATCGACCTGCATAATGCGCCTGGCTGTGCCTTCGTCGATGGCAAGATGATTACCGGTATCCGTGAGCTGCTCTCGGCGGTGGTCCGCGATATCGTTTATTTTCATACCGAGATCAATCCCAACCCGTATTTCGATCTGAATGGCTCGGAGGGTATCACCAACGCTGTTTTTGAAATCCTGCGCAATGCCCGGCTGCTGGACTCCCAGCGCGAGCCCAACCTGGTGGTCTGCTGGGGTGGTCACTCGATCAGCTCGGTCGAGTACGACTACACCAAGGAAGTCGGCTACCAGCTCGGCTTGCGCGGGATGGATATCTGCACCGGCTGTGGGCCCGGCGCGATGAAGGGCCCGATGAAGGGTGCAACCATCGGCCATGCCAAGCAACGTACCTTGCCGGGTCACTACGTTGGTGTTTCGGAGCCTGGCATCATTGCTGCCGAGTCGCCAAACCCCATCGTCAACGAGTTGGTCATCCTGCCCGACATCGAAAAGCGCCTGGAGGCATTTGTCCGCCTGGGCCATGGGGTGGTCGTTTTTCCGGGCGGGGTCGGTACGGCCGAAGAGATTCTTTATATCCTGGGTGTGTTGCTCAACCCTGCCAATGCCGAAATGCCGTTTCCGCTGGTGTTCACCGGGCCGGAATCGGCGCGCGAATATTTTGAAGAAATCGACCGCTTTATCGCCCTGACCCTGGGCGAGCAGGCGCAGGACCGCTACCGCATCATCATCGATGATCCAGCGGCCGTGGCGCGCGAAATGGTCGATGGCGTGGCGCGCGTGCGCGACTGGCGAGTCAAGGTCAACGATGCGTTCTACTTCAACTGGCTGTTGGCGATCGACCCCAATTTCCAACAACCCTTCGAGCCCGATCACGAGGCCATGTCCCGGCTTCAGATCAGCCGCGACCTGCCGGTGCACGCGCTTGCTGCCAACCTGCGCCGCGCCTTTTCCGGCATTGTTGCCGGTAACGTCAAGCCCCAGGGCGTGCGCGCAATCCGCGAACACGGCCCCTTCGAAATCCGCGGCGAGCGCGACATCATGCACGCCCTCGACGGCTTGCTGACCCGCTTTGTAGCCCAGCACCGCATGAAACTGCCGGGCAACGAAGCTTACGAACCCTGTTACCGGGTAGTGGCTTAGGGTTTGCGGGGGAAAGGGTTCAGGAACTAACAGGATCAAGGATCAAGGATCAAGGATTTAGCGCCCAATGGCGGCCCCGTTGCTGCCATCCCCCAATCCGGACCCCGGCCCGGACCCCTACGCACAACCCGCAACCCGCAACCCGCAACCCGCAACCCGCAACCCGCAACCCGCAACCCGCAACCCGCAACCCGCAAACCGCAAACCGCAAACCGCAAACCGCAAACCGCAAACCGCAAACCGCAAACCGAACCCCCGAACCCCCTAATCCTTGACACACCGCACATTCCACACTATCGTGCCCATAAGTGGTAAATTGTGGGAATTAGTGGATAGTGGGTGGTTAGGAGTAGCGAGCGGTGTTTTTCGGTGAGACGGCAATCAATCTGGATGCGAAAGGTCGCATGGCCGTGCCGACCCGCTATCGCGACGATCTTGACGCCGCTTGCTCCAACAAGCTGGTGCTGACTTACTCCGCTTTCGACGCCGGCTGCCTGTGGTTGTACCCGGAGCCTGAATGGGAGCGGGTGCGCGAGCAGGTCATGGCGCTGTCCACCTTCAATGCCAGCCATCGCAGCTTGCAGCGCCGCCTGGTCGGCTCGGCCACACAGGTCGAGCCGGATGGCAATGGGCGTTTGCTGTTGCCAGTCACCTTGAGACAGGTGGCCGGGCTGGAGAAGCGCGTGGTCATGATGGGCATGGGTCAGCGCTTCGAGATCTGGAACGAGAACGTGCTCAATCAGCGTCGAGTCGAGGAAGAAAAAGAGATCCAGGAGCAAGCCTCGAGCGAAATGGCGCAACTGGTCCTTTAGGCGAATCATGGCGACGGGGACCGAACATGTGCCGGTGCTGCTGCAACCGGCGCTGGATGAATTGGCAATTGCCGCAGGCGACATCGCAGTGGATGGAACCTACGGTCGAGGAGGTCACAGCCGGGCCCTGCTGGAAAGACTGGGCCCGCATGGCCGGTTGGTAGTGGTTGACCAGGATCCGGAAGCCATTGCCCATGCCCGGGCGCATCTCGGGGATGATCTCCGCGTCACGATCTGGCCGGGCAGCTTTGCTGAACTGGGGCGGATGGCCAGGGAGACCGGTTGCCTGGGGCGGGTCAGGGCACTGCTGCTTGACCTCGGGGTGTCTTCGCCTCAGCTGGATACCCCGGAGCGGGGGTTCAGTTTCCGCGAGGATGGGCCACTGGACATGAGGATGGATCCAACAAAGGGTGATTCGGCTGCTTCGTGGCTGGCGCGCGCGAACGAGGCCGATATCACCCGGGTTATCAAGGACTACGGGGAGGAGAGACATGCGCGCCGGATTGCCAGGAGCATAATCATGGCCCGAGCGGAAGCGCCTTTGGAGCGCACCGCCCAACTTGCCGCCATCGTTGCCCGGGCCGCGGGACCCTCTCCCGCGGACCGCCATCCCGCTACGCGCACGTTTCAGGCCATTCGCATTCATGTCAACAACGAGCTTGGCGCCCTAGATCAGGCCCTGACCCAGGCCGTGGAGAT
This sequence comes from Wenzhouxiangella sp., assembly GCA_007131235.1. GTDB lineage: Bacteria > Pseudomonadota > Gammaproteobacteria > Xanthomonadales > Wenzhouxiangellaceae > Wenzhouxiangella. Next base: position 3,174 of record SLQY01000255.1, on the reverse strand, counting down.
CCTCGCTCCCGGTGGACGCATGGCGGTAATCAGCTTTCATTCACTCGAAGATCGGCGGGTCAAGCAGTTCATCCGGCGGCAGTCATCGCCGCCGCCGGCGAGCCGGCGGTTACCGGTTGCCCCTGATTTCACGCCGCAACTGAAGTCTGTCGGCGGCCTGATTCGACCTACCGCAGCCGAAGAGGCCGCCAATCCGCGCGCCCGAAGCGCCTGCTTGCGGGTGGCAGAAAAGCTGGAGGTCGGCACATGATTCGCTGGCTGTTGTTTGCGTTGCTGCTGGTTTCCCTGCTGGCCACCTCGATCGGCGTCGTCATGATGCGGCATGAGTCGCGCCAGCTGTTCAATGCCTTGCAGCGCTCCGAGGCCGAGCGTGACCAGGGCCAGGTCGAGTGGAGTCGCTTGCAGCTTGAGCAAGCCTGGCTGGCCGAGGCCGGTCGCATCGAGCGCGAGGCGCGCGAGCAGCTGGGCATGGACCGTCCGCCGCGCACCGGCATTCTGGTGGAGGCGCCATGAAGCCGACCAAGCCACCGGTACAGGGAGTGACCCGACTCTGGGTGATGGCCGGGCTGATGGTGTTGGCCGGCCTGGCCGTGCTGGGCCAGGCGATCAAGCTTCAGGTCATGGAAACCGAGTTTTTGCAAGGGCAGGGCGAGGCCCGCTTCCTGCGCCAGGTGGCCATCCCGACGGTCAGGGGCAATATCGTCGACCGCAACGGCGAGCCGCTGGCGGTCTCGACCCCGGTCGATTCGGTCTGGGCCCATCCCGGTGAGCTGCTGCAGGCAGCCGATCGCATCCCGATGCTGGCGGCAGCGCTGGACACCTCGGCCGAGGAAATGGAGCGTCGCCTGACTCAGCGTGCCGGTCGGGAGTTCGTGTGGCTGCAGCGTCGCATTCATCCCGAGACCGCTGACCGGATACGCGCCATGGAAATCCCGGGCGTATTCATGCGCCGGGAATATCGCCGCTTCTACCCGACCGGTGAGGTAAGCGCTCAGCTGCTGGGCTTCACCAATATCGACGATATTGGCCAGGAAGGTCTTGAGCTGACCTACAACAGCTGGCTGCAGGGCGAGGCGGGTGCCAAACGGGTCATCAAGGACCGCCTCGGACGGACGGTGCAGAATGTTGAATTGGTGCGCGAGGCCCGGCCCGGACGCAATCTCGAGCTGACCATTGATCGACGCTTGCAATACCTCGCTTTTCGCGAACTGCAGGCCGGGATCGTCGAGTTCGAGGCCCGTTCCGGCTCGATAGTGATCATGGATATTCCCACCGGCGAAGTCTTGGCCATGGTCAACTTCCCGTCCTACAACCCCAACGCGCCTGCACGTAGTGCCACCGAGGGACTGCGCAACCGGGCCCTGACCGATGTCATCGAGCCCGGTTCGGTCATCAAGCCGTTTGCCCTGGCGGCCGCCATGGAAGCCGGCCTGGTGCATGAGCAGATGCGCGTCGATACTGCGCCGGGCTACCGGGTTGTTGGCGGGCACACCATTCGAGACATACGCAACTTCGGCGAGCTCAGTGTCACCGACATGCTGGCCCGGTCTTCGAATGTCGGCATGGTCGACCTGGTACTCAACATGGATGCACGCCACCTTTGGGGGGTCTATTCCCGTTTCGGTTTCGGTAGCGTGACCGGCTCCGGCTTTCCCGGTGAATCGGCTGGCGTGCTGCGCGACTACGAGCGCTGGCGTCGCCTTGAACAAGCGACCCTGGCCTACGGCTACGGTCTGTCCGTGACGCCTGTTCAGCTGGCCCGGGCCATCGCAGCCATTGCCGATGAAGGCCGCTTGCGCCAGCCCGTGTTCGTCAAGGGGACTGACAATCCGCCGCAGTCGGTGCTGGATCCAGGCGTGGCGCGCGACCTGGTGGCAATGCTCGAGGCAGCCACGGTCGGTGTCGGCACGGGAACCCGGGCCCGGGTCGCCGGCTACCGGGTCGCCGGCAAGACCGGTACGACTCGCAAGGTTGGAGCGGCTGGCTACAGTGAGCGCTACGTGGCCTCTTTTGCCGGCTTCGCGCCGGTATCGCGGCCGCGGCTGGCTGCAGTGGTGGTGATCAATGATCCTGTCGGGGACGCCTATTACGGTGGCCAGGTCGCCGCGCCGGTCTTCGGCCGGGTCATGGAAGCTGCGTTGCGCCTGCTGGCCGTTTCGCCCGACCAGTTCGATACCCTGATGACCCGGGCCGAGGTGCAGCCATGAACGAGCACAAGCGTCGCGCTCGGCTGGCTGACCTGCTGCATGGGCTGGCCGAGACTGGTGTGCATGCCGAGCTGGCAGTGCGTGGAATGGCCATGGACAGCCGATGCCTGCGCCCGGGTGATGTTTTCGTGGCCCTGGCCGGGCACCAGGGGCACGGTCTTGACCACGTTGAATCCGCCCGGGCTGCCGGCGCCGTAGCCATTCTGTGCGAGCCCGATGATCTGGGCCGAAGCGGCGATCTGCTGCCGAGCATCGCTGTGGCTGACCTGCGTGGTCGTCTGCCCGAACTGGCACGTCGACTGTGGGGTGATCCGGCCGGCATGGACCTGGTAGCGGTGACCGGTACCAATGGCAAGACCTCGGTTGCCTGGCTGCTGGCCCAGGCCCTGGATGGTGCCATGATCGGGACACTGGGGGCAGGGCGGCCGGGCCAGCAGATTGTGACCGGCCTGACGACACCGGATGTGCTCAGCGTTTACCGTGCCCTGGCCGAATTGCGGGAAACGGGCGTGACCAGCGTGGTGCTGGAGGCATCGTCTCACGCCCTCGACCAGCAGCGCCTGGCCGGGCTGAGCTTCAGCAGCGTCATTTTCACCACCCTTGGTCATGACCATCTCGACTATCACGGCGATCTCGAGCGCTACGCGGCAGCCAAGGCGCGCCTGTTCACCGAGCATGTCAGCCGCCGCCAGTTGATCAACGGTGATGATGAATTCGGTCGCCGCCTGGCCGAGCGCTTGACCGCCTCGCCTGGCCTGCTCACCTATGGCTGCGCCAAAACCGAGCTGCTGGATGTGACCGGTCAACTCAGCCTCAGCGAGCGGGCCGGCCTGGCCGGTGAAATCCAGCTGCCCGGGCGCAGGATATCGGTCCGTTCGGGCTTGCTTGGGCGAATCAATTTCATGAACCTGCTGGTTGTGGTCGCGGAGCTTGATGCACGCGGCCTTGACGACCAGGAAATCAGGCG
>SLQY01000319.1 GCA_007131235.1 Wenzhouxiangella sp. | reverse complement strand
GGACGCCGGTACCCAGACCGAGTGGAGTGAAATCGTAGCCGAGCAGGATGTTGTTGCAATCCAGCGGCTCGATGATGATGCTGCCGACCTCGTCGAAGCTGACGTCCGATGGATCGAAGGCGCCGGGGCCAAGGCCGATGAACTCGCCACCGCGGAAACGCAGCAGTCCCATTTCCGCACCGGGGAACCCTGGTGCTTCGCCGCCGGTATTGCCGACCAGCCACATTGGTTCGCCGTTCATGTAGGTAAAGAAGATGGCAAAGATGAAATTGGTGTCATCGGCCAGCTCACCGACGATCATCTGCAGTCCGGTCGATGGAATGCCGTCGAAGGTGTACTGCCCCGACATGCGACCGTGCAGCAGCGGCATGTCGAACTGGGTTGGATCCAGTCCCGGCGCATAGGGCGGAATGTCAAACAGTTCCCAGGCATCGTCGATCGTCGGTGAGAACGCCGTCCAGCTGAGCTCCAGGGTGAATATGTCGTTGTAGTCCTCCGGTGCAAACAGCTTGGCACCGTCCACCGACAGCGCATCGACCCCCAGGATGAAGGTTTCGCCGGCAGTGGAGACCACGTCGCCGGTGGCGCCGACATTGCCGGATGCGGGCAGGCGCTGCAGCTGGGCCTGGTGCTCGGGAAAGTCAACCGTGCCGGCCTCGGCCCAGACCTGCGGGATCAGCACGGGGAAGTCACCGCCCGTCTTTTGCAAACGCACCAAAACCACGGACAGCCCCGGGTCGAAGCAGCCGGTGCGCCAGATCGTGACACGGATCTCTGCATCGCGATCGACGCTACCGACGCTGGGGACGGTGACGAATTCGTCGTAGAGCACGTTTTCGGCGCTGGCCGGGCCGGAGGGCAATGACAGGGCCAGGCAGCCAGGCGGATAGGGTGTGTGAAGAATGTCGGTCAGCACGTTGATCTCGCCGGTCGCGGCGACGCGGCCGGAGACAAGGACGAGCAGGAGAAATATCAGACGATGCATGGCGAGATTCTCGTTGAGGTGTAAGTGAATTCTATCTGGGCTGGCTGACCGGGACCTGAATCGGCGTTTCGGTCGCGTGGCGAGACGACTGTAGCGCAGTCCATCGGATACAATGAAACGTTGTGCAATCACAAGAGACTCAAGGTATGGCCGGTCACAGCAAATGGGCCAATATCCAGCACCGCAAGAAGGCGCAGGACGCCAAGCGCGGCAAGATCTTTACTCGCCTGATCCGTGAAATCAGCGTCGCCGCGCGCGAAGGCGGCGGTGATCCGGATGCCAACCCGCGCCTGCGCCTGGCCATGGACCGGGCCAACGCGGCCAACGTGCCCAAGGACAACATCGAGCGCGCGATCAAGAAGGCCACCGGCGAACTGGACGGAGCCAGCTACGAGGAGATTCGTTACGAGGGCTATGCGCCGGGCGGCGTTGCGGTCATGGTCGATTGCCTGACCGACAACCGCAACCGCACCGTCGCTGCCGTGCGTCATGCCTTTACCAAGCATGGCGGCAACCTGGGGACGGACGGCTCGGTCGGCTACCTGTTCGAAAAGAAGGGTGTGATCACCTTCGCTCCGGGCACCGATGAAGAGAAAGTCATGGAAGCTGGCCTGGAGGCCGGTGCGGAGGATATCGTCGCCGATGACGACGGCAGTATCGAGGTGCTGACCGCGCCGGAGGATTTCGAAGTCGTGCGCGATGCGATGCGCGCCGCCGGCCTGGTTGCCGAGCAGGACGAGATTACCCAGCGCGCCTCGACCCTGGTCGAGGTCGATGTCGATATGGGTCAGAAGCTGCTGAAGTTTCTCGACGTGCTGGAAGACCTGGACGATACCCAGGATGTCTGGTCGAATGCCGATATCCCGTCCGAGGCTTACGAGGATTGATGCGGATCCTTGGCCTGGATCCGGGCTCGCGGGTGACCGGTGTCGGTATCATCGAGGGTGAGCGGCTGATACATGCCGAGGACGTCAGGCTGGGCGATGGACCGCTGCCGGAGCGTCTGGGGCTGATTTTCTCCCGGCTTCAGGCCATCATTGCCAGCTACCAGCCGCAGGTGGCCGCGGTCGAGACGGTGTTCATGAGCCGCAACGCCCAGTCGGCGATCAAGCTGGGCCAGGCGCGCGGGGCAGCGATCTGCGCCGCCGTGGCGGCCGGCCTGGATGTTCACGAATACGCACCGCGCGCGATCAAGCAGGCCCTGGTCGGTCGCGGGGGTGCAGCCAAGGAGCAGGTTCAGCATATGACCCGGATTCTCCTGAAAACCGATCAGCGCCTGGGTGCGGATGCTTCCGACGCCCTGGCCGTGGCCCTGTGCCACCACCACACGGCGCAGACCAATCGCCGCCTGCCGCCGGGTGTGGTGCTGAGATGATCGTGCAACTGAAAGGCACCTTGATCAGCAAGCGTCCGCCGCTGTTGGCTGTGGACGTCAACGGCATCGGCTACGAGGTCGAGGCGCCGCTGAGCGTGTTCGATCAGCTGCCCGCTGCCGGCGAGCCGGTGACCCTGCTGACCCAGATGATCGTGCGCGAGGACTCGCAGACCCTCTACGGCTTTCGGCGTGAATCCGATCGCGCCCTGTTTCGCGAGCTGCTCAAGGTTTCCGGGGTGGGGCCGCGCCTGGCCCTGGCCATTCTGTCCGGTGTCAGCGGTAACGACTTTGCGGTCATGGTCGAGGCCGGCGATGTCAAGGCACTGACTCGTTTGCCGGGCATCGGCAAAAAAACCGCCGAGCGACTGATCCTGGAGATGCGCGGTCGCCTGCCCGAGCAGGATGGAAGCGGTGGCGCGCCGGCGGCGGGTGATGCGGCCGCCGAGGCGCGTGCGGCCCTGGCCGCGCTCGGATATTCATCGGCCGAGGCCCTGAAGATGGTGCGTGCGGTGACCAACCAGGACCAGCCCGCCGAAGCCCTGATTCGCGCCGCCCTGAAACAGAAAATGAGCGGATAGCCTGGCCATGGAAGAACGCCTGATCAGCGCCGCTACCCAGCCGGAAGAAGCCCGCATCGAGGCCAGCCTGCGTCCTGGCCGCCTGGCCGAGTACATCGGCCAGCCGGTCATGAAGGAGCGCCTGGAGATCTACCTGGAGTCGGCTCGCCGCCGTCACGAGGCTTTGGACCATGTGCTGATCTTCGGTCCGCCCGGCCTGGGCAAGACCACCCTGGCCCACGTGATCGCGCATGAAATGGGCACCCAGCTGCGCCAGACTTCCGGCCCGGTGCTGGAGCGGGCCGGCGATCTGGCCGCGCTGTTGACCAACCTGGAGCCCGGAGACGTGTTGTTCGTCGACGAAATCCATCGCCTCAGCCCCGTGGTCGAAGAAGTGCTGTACCCGGCGATGGAGGACTACCGTATCGATATCATCATCGGCGAAGGGCCGGCGGCCCGGTCGATCCAGCTCGATCTGCCGCGCTTTACCCTGGTTGGTGCCACTACCCGTGCCGGCCTGCTCACCTCGCCGCTGCGCGACCGCTTCGGCATCGTCGAGCGGCTGGAATTCTACGCGCCCGATGACCTCGCCCGCATTGTCAGTCGCTCGGCCGGTATTCTCGATATTGAAACCGATTCGGCCGGTGCGGCCGAGATCGCGCGCCGCGCCCGCGGTACGCCGCGTATTGCCAATCGCCTGCTCAGACGGGTGCGGGATTTCGCCCAGGTCAAGGCCGAGGGCCGCATTTCCGAAGACGTCGCCCGCCAGGCCCTGGAAATGATGCAGGTCGACAAGCGCGGCTTCGACACGATGGACCGGCGTCTGCTCCAGGTGCTGATCGAGCACTTCAGCGGCGGACCTGTCGGCGTGGAAAGCCTGGCGGCTTCGCTGTCGGAAGAACGCGGCACGATCGAGGATGTGATCGAGCCATTCCTGATCCAGGAAGGCTACCTGGTTCGCACCGCCCGTGGCCGCATGGCCACGCCGAAAGCCTGGCAGCACCTGGGCCTGAAGCCACCGGATGGGACCGGGATCGGGGACCTATTCTCAAGCTGAGATCACCGTAGCCCGGCCCAACGTGGCCGGGGACCATCTTGACAACACCACCAAAACCTTGAAAAACCACTTATGAAATACCGGGTTTACTGGGAAGATACCGACGCTGGCGGCGTGGTTTACCACGCCCGCTACCTGCATTTCTTTGAACGGGCGCGCTCGGACTGGCTGCTTGGGCTTGGGTTTCCGCAGGTGGAACTGAAGACCAGGCTCAATCGCCTGTTCGCGGTCAGCCGCATGGATACTCACTTCATCAGCCCGGCGCGCCTGGAAGATGAACTTGAAGTCACCGTGGTCGTCGAACAGGTTCGGCCAGCCTCGGTGTATTTCAGTCAGACCATCCACCGCGTCGCCGATGGCGAACTGCTGGCCCGGGCCGATGTCCGAGCAGTCTGCCTGGCGGCCGATACCTTCCGGCCGGCGCGGGCACCGGCCGAGCTGTTCGAGGCGATCAGACAACTACCACGGGAAACGGATTCATGAATTCATCGCAAATGGGCATCTGGGAGCTGATTCTCGATGCCAGCCTGCTGGTCCAGGGGGTCATGGCCTTGCTGGTACTGGCCTCGCTGGCCTCCTGGATGGTGATCTTCCGCAAGCGCCAGCAGCTCAACCGGGCCGAGAAGCGCGCCCGCGACTTTGAAGAAAAGTTCTGGTCGGGTGCAGACCTGAACCAGCTTTACGACAAGGTTGCCGGCAACTCGGCCGCGCGCGAGGGGATCGAAACGCTGTTCGAGTCGGGTTTCCGCGAGTTCAGTCGCCTGCGCGAAGAGCGTCACCTCCATGCCGACACCTTGACCAACGGTGCCCAGCGCGCCATGCGCGTGACCTTGACCCGCGAAATGGAGCGCCTCGAACACCATTTGAGCTTCCTGGCCACGGTCGGATCAGTCAGCCCCTACGTTGGCCTGTTCGGCACGGTGTGGGGCATCATGAATTCCTTCCGGGGCCTGGCCGGGGCCCAGCAGGCCACCATCGCGATGGTGGCACCAGGCATCGCTGAGGCGCTGATTGCCACGGCCATGGGCCTGTTCGCAGCCATCCCGGCCGTGGTTGCCTTCAACAAGTATTCCGCGCAGGTCGAGCGCCTCGAGATGCGCTACGACAACTTCAAGGAAGAGTTCGCCGCCATTCTTCATCGCCAGGCCCGCCGCCTGGTCGAAAAGGCCTGATCGGCCATGTCCGAACAATACATCCGGCGCCGGCGCAAGCGCATGTCGGAGATGAACGTGGTGCCCTACATCGACGTCATGCTGGTGCTGCTGGTCATCTTCATGATTACCGCGCCGCTGATGAACCTGGGCGTGGAAATCGATCTGCCCCAGGCCAGCGCCGAGCCGCTCAGCGACCAGGGTGATCCGCTCATGGTTACCGTGACCCGCAATGGCGATTTTTTTCTCGATACCGGCGACCAGCCGCAGCTGGTCGACGGCGAAACCCTGGTCAGCACCATCGCTGCCATCGCAGCGCGCAACCCGGACCTGCAGGTATTGGTCGGCGGTGATCGCGATGCTGCCTACCAGCACATCTACGCTGCCATGGTCTACCTGCAGCGCGCCGGCGTGCCGTCGGTCGGGTTGATCGGCGATCCGGAAGACGACTGAGCCGCCCTGCCACCTCGGCCGCCATGATCTCGCCCCAGCGCAAACAGGCACTGAAAGACAGCTTGCAGGCATTCGGCCTGGCCGTCGCCGTGCACCTGGTCTTCGCCGCCTTGCTGTTCGTCGGTGCCTGGGACTGGCCGCGTTTCGAGCGGCCCGATCCGCCGGTGCGTGTCACCCTGGTAGACATGGGGCCGATGGTGGAGGCACGTCGGGCCGAGGAGGCCGAGCGCCAGGCTGCCGAGCAACAGAGACAGGCCGAGATCGAACGTCAGCAGCGGGCCGAGCAGGCCCGGCGCGAAGAACAACAGCGACGCCAGGAGGAAGAGCGGCAGCGTGAAGTCGAGCGCCAGCGCGAAATCGAGCGGCGCGAACGCGAGCTGGCCGAGCGCCGCGCCGAGCAGGAACGGCGTGAAGCCGAAGCCCAGCGCCAGGCCGAACTGGACCGCCAGCGTCGACGTGAAGAAGAGCGTCAACGAATCGAACAGGAGCGGCGCGAGGCCGAGCAAGCGCAGCAGCGCGAACTCGAGGATCTGCGCCGCCAGCGCGAGGAAGCCCAGCGCCGCCGCGAGGAAGAAGAACGGCGGATGGCCGAGCTGACCGAGCGCCGCGCTGCCGCCGAAGCCGAGCGTCAAGCTGCCGAAGAAGCCGAGCGTTTGCGCCTGGCCCAGCAGCAGGCCGCCGAAGATGCCCGTCGTGCCACCCTGCGCGAGGAGTACGTCAGCACTATTCGCGAGCTGGTCAGGCGGAACTGGAACCGGCCGCCGACGACCCGCCCCGGCGTGATGTGCCGGGTGCGCGTGGTTCAGATTCCGGGCGGGGAAATAATCGCCGCCGAAATTGTCCGACCCTGCAACGCCGATGAAGCAACGCGGCGATCCATCGTCGCCGCCGTGATGCGGGTCGGCGAATTACCTTACCGAGGTTACGAGAGTGTATTTGCCAGAGAAATTGATTTCGACTTCCGATTCGATGGCTAGGTCCCGGTTCCCGGCCTGGTCCCAGGGCTT
>SLQY01000063.1 GCA_007131235.1 Wenzhouxiangella sp. | reverse complement strand
TTACCGCCGGTAGTGGTCTCAGGCGAGCCGAACATCACCCCGATCTTCATCCGGATCTGGTTGATGAAAATCACCATACAGTTGGTCCGCTTGATGTTGCCGGTCAGCTTTCGCAGGGCCTGGCTCATCAGTCGGGCCTGCAGGCCGACGTGGGAATCACCCATTTCGCCTTCGATTTCGGCCTTCGGCGTCAAGGCTGCCACGGAATCGACGACGACGATATCGACCGCGCCAGAACGGACCAGCATGTCGGTAATTTCCAGCGCCTGCTCACCGGTATCGGGCTGCGAGACCAGCAAATCGTCGACATTGACACCCAGTTTCTCCGCGTAGGAAGGATCGAGTGCGTGTTCTGCATCCACGAAAGCGGCCGTGCCGCCTGCTTTTTGCGCCTCGGCCACGGCGTGCAGGGTCAGGGTCGTCTTGCCCGACGATTCCGGGCCATAAATCTCGATCACCCGACCGCGCGGCAGTCCGCCGATGCCCAGGGCCAGATCAAGGGCCAGCGAACCGGTAGACACGACCGGCACATCCTTGTTGCGGGCATCGTCGCCCATGCGCATGATCGCGCCCTTGCCATACTGCTTCTCGATCTGTCCCAGCGCTGCGGCCAGGGCTCGTTTTCGATTGTCGTCCACTGCGGATTCCTCTTGGTTCAATTCGTGAATAGCGCGATGTGCAAATTATCTCACAGGGGCTGTCAGCTCCAGACCTCAATAGCCGGTCGGGTGGCTTTCCTAGCCCAGGTCGCGGGGATTTCTTAGAGAACGGGTTCTGGGTTCAGAATCAAGGTTTTCCTGAACCCTGAAACCGTCTCTTCAAACCCCATCATACGGGCCACTTTCTCAAAACCTGATAAGGCTTTGAAGAAATCGACTCGATCAGGGCGAATTCGCTGACCGACCATTCCAACGGAGCTGGTTGCGGGAAGTCCGGGCGCTGGCCAACCTGGCGGAACAGGGTTATGTGCGGGTGAAAGGTGCGCGCGTCGAATTGCAAACCAATACCGTCCATGGCGGTGGTCAGGGCAGACACCAGTTCGCAGACTGCCGCCGGTGCCTCCCCGCCCAGCCAGGCGACCCGTGCCCCCGGGAACCAACCGAAGCGGTCGAGCTGAAAGCCAAAAGAAGCAGTCGAGATTTCGCCGGCAACTGATTGAATTTCTTCCAATCGACTCGCCGGCTGATTGCCGAGGAACAATAGCGTCAGATGGAAATTGTGGGCCGGTACTCGCCGGCGCGACAAACCATCGATCAATTGCCTGCGCTGGATCACCGCCTGCCGTATCTGATCATTTGGCCAGCAGGCGAAGAAAAGACGGCGGGTTCGGGCGGCCATGGCTCAAGGTTCAGGTCGGTGGCTTCAGTTCAATCGTCGCAAAAGACCTTCCAACGCCGCGACCACGGTGGCGCGCCGGATGGCGTCGCGGTCGCCGGGAAAAAGATGTAGCTCGGTTTCCAGCACCTCGTCCGGCAAGGCCCAGCCGAAACAGACGGTGCCGACGGGCTTGTCCGGGCTGCCGCCGCCGGGGCCGGCGATGCCTGATACGGCAATGCCGTAATCGGCCTGACTACGCTCCAGGATGCCTGCCGCCATGGCAGCGGCCACTTCTTCGCTGACGGCCCCGAATCGAAAAATCGTGCCCTTCGGCACCCCGAGCAGTTCCTGCTTGGACTCGTTGCTGTAGCTGACCACCCCGCGTTCGAACCAGACCGAGCTACCGGCAAGGTCTGTGCAGACCTTGGCAATCCAGCCGCCAGTGCAGGACTCGGCCGTGGCCAGCATGCGCCCGTGAGCCTTCATTTCTGCGGCAACCGCAGCCACCAGCAGCGCCAGGGCTTCATCGTCGTTTCGGGTTGTCATGGACTCTATAATGGCGGAAAAGATGGGGTTTCGGATCGAGGATCGAGGATCGAGGATCGAGGATCGAGGATCAAGGATCAAGGATCAAGGATCAAGGGATAACGCATTTGGATCAAGCGTAGAAAAATAGCAGATGTAGCGATCTGGTTTTCCTGAACCCGGAAACCTGAACCCGGAACCCGTTGCCCTTAGTCTTTCCAACGCCCCATAACCACAAACTTCTTGAATGGCCGCCAGCACTCCCCAACACACCCCCCTGATGCAGCAATACCTTCGGATCAAGTCTGATTATCCGGACATCCTGCTGTTTTTTCGCATGGGCGACTTCTACGAGCTGTTCTATGACGATGCCCGGCGCGCTGCGAAGCTGCTCGACATCACCCTGACCACGCGCGGCCAGTCGGCCGGCCAGCCCATCCCCATGGCCGGCGTGCCCTATCACGCGGTCGACGGCTACCTGGCCCGGCTGATCAAGAAGGGTGAATCCATCGCGATCTGCGAACAAGTGGGTGATCCGGATGCCAGCAAGGGGCCGGTGGACCGCAAGGTCGTACGCATCGTCACTCCCGGGACGGTGACCGAGGAAGCGCTGCTCGACGACCGCCAGGACCGTCTGCTCGCCGCCATTGCCCCCACCGGCAAGAACTTTGGTCTGGCCTGGCTGGATGTGGCCGGCGGGCGGCTGCGTTTCTCTGAGCCGGCCAGTCCCCAGGAGCTCAGCGCCGAGCTTGAACGTCTGCGCCCGGCCGAAATCCTGTTTCCCGAGGATCACAATCTGCCGCTGAGCGGTCTGCTCGCCGCACTGCGTCCCAGCCCGCCCTGGCACTTCGATATCGAATCCGGCGAGCGGGAGCTATGTCGCCAGCTCGGCGTGCAAGACCTTTCGGGCTTCGGTGTCGAGCGGCGCGGACCCGGCCTGGGTGCCGCCGGGGCGCTGCTGACCTATGCCCGCGACATGCTCTCCGGCGAGCTGTCCCATCTGACCGGCGTGCGTGCCGTGTCCGCTGCCGAGCACCTGGTCCTGGATGCAGCCACCCGCCGCCACCTGGAAATCGACTTTCATCCCGACGGCCGCCACGAACACACCCTGGTTGGACTGATGGATACCGCCGCCACGCCCATGGGCAGCCGCAAGCTCAAACGCTGGATTACGCATCCCCTGCGCTCCCGGGAGCGTCTTCAGGACCGCCACGCCGCCATCGCCACGCTGCTGGACCAGCATGCCCATCCCAACCTGGCCGATCAGCTATCAGGCATCGGCGACCTGGAGCGGGTACTGACTCGCATCGCCCTGAAAACCGCCCGCCCGCGCGACCTGGCCACGCTGCGCGAGGGTCTCGGCCGCCTGCCTGAGTTGAGCGAAGCCCTGGACCGCTTTACCGACCCGATGCTGTCGGCGCTGACCGACACCCTGGCACCCTGCCCTGACCTGCACGAGCTTCTGACCCGGGCGATCATCGAACAACCACCCATGGTCATTCGCGACGGCGGAGTGATTGCCGACGGCTTCGATGCCGAGCTCGACGAGCTCAGAAACCTGAGCCAGAACGCCGGCGATTTTCTGACCCGATACGAAGAACAGGAGAAAGCCCGCACCGGCATCGCCAACCTGAAAGTCGGCTACAACCGCGTCCACGGCTACTACATTGAAATCTCCAAACTCCATGCCGACAAGGTGCCGACCGAGTACAGCCGACGCCAGACCCTGAAAAATGCCGAGCGCTATATCACCGAAGAACTGAAAGGCTTTGAAGACAAGGTACTGTCGGCCCGGGAACGCGCCCTGGCCCGGGAAAAGGCCTTGTACGAGCAACTGGTCGAAGACCTGGCCGACCAGTACCGCCGCCTGTCCGGTCTTGCTTCCGGTATTGCCACGCTCGACGTGCTGGTCGCGTTTACGGAGCGCGCCGAAACCCTGCGCCTGGCCAAGCCCAGGCTGGACGACGAACCCGGCCTGGACATCCGGGACGGCCGCCATCCGGTCGTAGAGCAAGTGCAGGACGAGGCCTTCGTGCCCAATGACTGCCGCCTGGAACCGGCGCGCCGCATGCTTGTGATCACAGGCCCGAATATGGGCGGCAAATCCACCTATATGCGCCAGGCGGCACTGATCGTCATCCTCGCCCATGCCGGCAGCTTCGTTCCGGCCGACAGCGCCCGAATCGGCCCCATCGACCGGATTTTCTCGCGCATCGGCGCTGGCGACGATCTGACCCGCGGCCGTTCCACCTTCATGGTCGAAATGGTCGAAACCGCCAATATCCTGCACAACGCCAGCGAGCACTCGCTGGTGCTGATGGACGAGATCGGCCGCGGCACATCGACCTTCGATGGCCTGGCCCTGGCCTGGGCCGTGGCCACCGAGCTGGCATTGAACATCCGCGCCCTGACCCTGTTCGCGACCCACTACTTTGAGCTGACTCGCCTGGCCGAAGACCACGACGGCATCGCCAACGTTCATCTGGACGCCCGCGAGCACGGCGACCGCATCGTCTTCCTGCACAGCGTGCGCGAAGGCCCGGCCAGCCAGTCCTACGGCATCCAGGTCGCCCGGCTGGCCGGCGTACCCAAGCCCGTCATCGCCCAGGCCCGCCGCCACTTGAACCGGCTGGAAAACGAAGCCGCCAGCGCCCAGTCACCCCAGATGGGACTGTTCAGCGCTTCGCCTCAAAACAACAATAGTGACCCCGAAACCGACCCCCTGCGAGACCTGATCGAAGACATCGACCCGGACGACCTGAGTCCGCGCGAAGCCCTCGATTGGCTCTACAGAATCAAGAAAGCCTCTGTAAATGACTGAAAAACCAGCAATGAATCTGACCCCCGAACAGCGCCGCGAGATGGACCGCCATTATCACGATGTGATTGGTGGCGAATATGACCAGGTCATCCTCGACCCCAGGCAGACTGCCTCCGACATTCTTTTCTCCGGTCACCGCAGGCATCTGCCCAGAAGCGGTCAAATGCTGGATATCGGCTGCGGTACCGGTCAGGCCATTTGCCGCTTTGCCGCCGCGCCGGCTCGATTCGACCAGGTCACGGCCGTGGACCACAGCACCGGCATGTTGAGCGCGGCCCGCAGAAACGTCGAGGCTGCCGGCGTCGCCGGCGTGGATTTCATCCAGGCAGATGTTCTGGAGTGGCTCGATAGCAGCACCAGCCAGCCCTGTCACCTGGTCACCGCCGTCGGCTTCCTGCACCACCTGGATGATCAGCAGATTCGAAACGTGATCGCACAGCTCGCAGCTCGATTGAGCAAGGATGGGCGCCTGCTGATCGCCGATCCACTGGATCCGGCCGGCAAGCCCGAACCTGAGGCGATCCAGGCCTGGAACCGACGCTCGCTTGCCGTTCAGCGCGGCTACACCGAGGAACCAGAAGAACCCGATGAGCGCCCTATCCCGGCCAGCCTGATGAATGAAGCGTTCCGCTCGGCTGGGCTCGATATCCTCCATCACAGCAGCTCATGGGAGATTTTCAACCACTCCAGCAACCCCGGCTGGCTTGAACGACTACGTATCCGTTACCTGTATCACGCCGGTGGCGCCGGCATCGTCAACGCCTGGACACTCGCCCGGCACTGAGGCACCAGCTGCGTTATCCTCAGGCGAGGATCAAAACAGGATTGATGTATGTGTCGCTGGCTGGCCTACTCAGGCCCTGAAATTTACCTGGAAGATCTGATCATCAAGCCTTCGCGCTCCTTGCTGTGGCAGAGCCGCTTCGCGCGCGAAAACTACGTCCAGAACCTACCGGGCCTGCCCGACGGGGCGTTTCCGACCAACGGTGACGGCTTCGGCGTGGCCTGGTACGGATCGCGCGAGCGGCCGGGGCTGTACCGCGACCTGCGCCCGGCCTGGAGCGACAAGAACCTGGTCAACCTGGCCGAGCAGATCAAGTCGGGCCTGTTCCTGGCCCACCTGCGCGCGGCCTATCACGGCATCGTCCAGCGCACCAACTCCCATCCCTTCCGCCACGGCTGCTGGACTTTCCAGCACAACGGCGAGATCTCCGGCTTCGACAGAATCAAACGCACGCTTCAGTTCCGGATCGACGAAGACCTGTTCCCGTGCATCCAGGGCACCACCGATACGGAAACCGCGTTCTATCTCGCCCTCACCTTTGGACTGGAAAAGCAGCCGCAACAAGCCATGGAGCAAATGGTCGGCTTCGTTGAATCAGAAATGACCCAGGCCGGGATTACCGAACCCTTTCGCCTGACTTGCGCCTTCAGCGACGGCCAGACGCTCTACGCCATTCGCTACTCCACCGACAACATTCCCAAGACGCTGTACTACAACCGCAGCCGCGCCGGTCTGGACGAGGTCATCAACGAAGAGCGCGAGGCACCGGCGGGCGGGATTACCCTGCTGTCCGAGCCCATCGATGACTGCCCGGACAACTGGGTAGAGGTGCCGTCGGGGAGTCTTGTGAGGGTAGCGGATGGGGTGGTGAGTGTGGAGGAGTTTGTTCCGGGGAGGTGAAAAGGGTAGAAAGGCTAAAGGGCCAAAGGGCAAAAGGGCCAAAGGGCGAAAGGGTGAAAGGAGTAAGGAACGGAAGCACACCCTTCCTCAAAACCTTCGCAGCGGGTGGTATCTGCCAGATCACGGCCTGACCGGGTGCGGACTCTGGCACTGCATCCTCCCCGAGCCCTCAGTCGGCATCCATTTCCAATCGAAGCCAAGTTCTGCCAGAGGCCGCCGAGTCAACCCTACCGGTACCC
>SLQY01000244.1 GCA_007131235.1 Wenzhouxiangella sp. | reverse complement strand
TACACGCGCGACGGCACTCCAGGAGTGCTTCTTCGCTTCGCGAAACCGCACTCCTTTCGTCGCCTGCGCTGGCGCGCCGACGCCTTGCCACGAACGCCGAGAGACAAGCTGAATGTGGCAACACTTATGCAGGTACTAGTAAGCAAAAAGGGCGTTGGTTCAATCGGACCCGGGTGCGCCCAGCACAGCGTCGATGTCTGCGGCCGCGTGGCGCTCGGCCAGTTGCCGGCTTTCCTCGCCCCAGACCTTGTTGACCAGCAGGCCGCGGCGGACGGCCGAGCGCTGCTTGATCGCTTCGGCCCAGCGCTGCACGTGCTGGTACTCCTGAACCTGGAGAAACTCGCCGGCCTCGTACAAGCGGCCCAGCGCGAGCTGGCCATACCACGACCAGATGGCGATGTCGGCGATGGTGTAGGCATCGCCGGCAAGATAGGGCTTGTCAGCCAGCTCGCGATCAAGCACGTCGAGCTGACGCTTGGTTTCCATGGCGAACCGATCAATGGCGTACTTGATCTTGATTGGCGCATAGGCATAGAAGTGGCCGAAACCGCCGCCCAGGTAAGGTGCCGCACCCATCTGCCAGAACAACCAGTTCAGGCACTCGGTGCGTTCGGTCCAGTCAGTCGGGATAAAGGCGTCGAACTTCTCGGCAAGGTAAAGCAGGATGGCTCCTGACTCGAATATCCTGAGCGGTGGCTCCATGCTGTGGTCGATCAGTGCCGGGATCTTGGCGTTCGGATTGGCGGCAACGAAGCCTGACCCGAACTGGTCGCCTTCATCAATTCGCACCAGCCAGGCATCGTACTCGGCCTGCTCGCGGCCCAGTGCCAGCAGCTCTTCGAGCAGAATGGTGACCTTGACACCGTTCGGGGTAGCCAGCGAGTAAAGCTGGTGCGGATGCTTGCCGCACGGCAGTTCCTTGACGTGGGTCGCGCCGGCCGTCGGCCGGTTGATGCTGGCAAATCTGCCGCCGTTGCCTTTTTCCCACTGCCAGATTTTCGGAGGCTGGTAGTCGTCTTCCTTGCTCATGCCGAGGCTGCCTGAATGTTTTGTAAGTCAGCAAGTATAGGCACTCCGAGACAGGCGGCGCTAGAATCTGGGGTTTGAATATCACCGCCGCCGCGCCACGGCGGCCAACCGCATGGAATCGACATGAAACAACTTGCCTCCGCCGTGATCGGCATTCTGGTTTTCATTCTGGCTCACGGTCTTGCCCATGGGAGTGAGTCTCCGCAGTCTGAGTTCACCATCACTGCGGTTGTGCAGGGGCAGGGCTTTGTCGACCCGACCTCGATCAAGGTGCCAGCCGGAGGCTCGGCGGAGTTTCTGGCGCTGGCTGAACCCGGGTGGCAACTCGAGTCAGTCACCGGGAATACCTGTCACCCGGCTTTTGATGGCACCGGACTGTGGACGGTTACAGACGTTCAGGCCGACTGCCAGATCCAATTTGAATTCGTGGAGCAGGCGCTGGCCGATGTCGAAATCTGCAGTGAGCCGAACCTGCTCATTCCGGACGAGGACCCGGCGGGAATCGACGACAGCCTGGAGGTGGATACGGTTGGCGAGATCGTGGAAGTTCGGGTAGCGCTGCTGGGCGAGCATACCTGGGTTGGTGACCTGGGGTTCAAGTTGACCCATCCCGATCAGGCAGCGACGGTCGAGCTGGTCGACCGACCCGGCGTACCCGCCTCGAGTTTCGGCTGCAGCAACGCTGATTTTGATCTTGTACTCAGCGATGATGGTGTTGACGGACCGGTCAACGACCAGTGCGGCCCGTCGCCGGCCTTGTTCGGCAACCCGACGCCCGAGCAGCCGCTGGACGGTTTTGCCGGTCTGGATCTTTCCGGCACCTGGACGTTGAATGTCAGTGACAGTGCGTTCGGTGACATAGGTCGCCTGCAGCGGTGGTGCCTGGCGGTGAGCTACCTGCCCGAACCTGTCTACGTGGTCACGCCATTGGCTGGCACTGGCGGCGCGATCATTCCCGACTCACCGCAGTCGGTGCTGAGCGGGCAAACGGCCAGCTTCGAGATTCGACCGGATCCCGGATTCGAGATCGATGAAGTGTCTGGCAGCTGCGGCGGCAGCCTGGAGGGCGAGGAATACACCACCGAAGCGGTCTTTGCCGACTGCACGGTCGAAGCCAGCTTCTCCATGTTGCTCTACCAGGTCACGACAGCAGTCGGTGCCGGGCAGGGCAATGTCAGCCCGGCTGAGCAGACCATCACGCATGGCGGGGCCGCTACAGTCACCGTCTCGCCCGATTCAGGCTGGCGCATTGATGATGTGCGTGGCGACACCTGCACGCCGCTGGCGCTTGGCGATAACCAGTTCGAGGCCGTGAACATTATGGCCGATTGCCTCATTACCGCTGACTTCGAACGGATTACCTTCGAGGTTACCCCCACGACCCAGGGCGGTGGTGGCAGCATCGCCCCGGACAAGCCACAGACGGTCGCTGAAGGTGAGACGGTCACCTTCACCTTGCAGCCGAGCGAGAATTTCGAGGTCGATGAGGTCACCGGTAGCTGCGGCGGTAGCCTGTCCGGCAACGACTACACGACCGATCCAGTGCTGGCTGACTGTTCCGTCGTGGCAAGCTTCCGATTTGTCGAAACGTTTACCGTCACACCCGCTGTCAGCGGCAATGGAGGAAGTATTGAACCGGCCACGCCGCAGACTGTTTCGACGGGCCAGACGATCACTTTCGAACTGTTGCCTGAGCCGGGCTACCAGGTTGATCAGGTCGATGGCAGCTGTGGTGGAGACCTGGTCGGCATGACATTTACGACGGCAGCCGTGAGCTCGAATTGCGATGTCGTGGCCAGGTTTCAAGTCATCGATGACCCGCTGTTCCTTGACCGATTCGAGACTGCGCCTTGACCGATTCGAGACTGCGTCCTGACCCCGGGTGGTAGATGCCGGTAGCGGAGATGTTTGGTATTTTCTGGACCTGACCGTGTCTCAATTCGAGCAAGGTCGAGGATCGAGGAAGGTCCAGTATGGGTGATTCAAAGCCGAAGTCGAGCTTGCCCGGCTTGGGTATCGGATGCTGGTGGCTGCTGATGGCCCGTCGGCCCTGACCGTGGTCGAACAGCATGCCGACATCGACTTGCTGTTTACCGACGTGGTCATGCCGGGCGGGATGAATGGGCCCAGGCTGGCCGAGCTGGTGTGCCAGATGCGTCCAGAGATCCAGGTGCTCTACGCCACCGGCTACACCGAAAATGCCATCGTCCACCATGGGCGACTGGATCCGGGTATACGTCTGCTGAGCTAGCCTTACCGTCGCGAGACCCTGGCCAGGAAAATCCGGGAAGCCCTGGCCTGATTGGGCGCCTGGCTGCCTGATTTAAACGCGGCCCAGGTGTTTCAAGCCCCAGGCCAGCGCCTGCTCGCTTTCCAGGGGCTTTGAAAGCAGGTAGCCCTGGGCCATATCGCAGTTGATCTGCCGCAGAAATTGCAGCGTTGCCTCGTCTTCGACCCCTTCGGCCGTGGCCTGCAGACCGAGGCTGTGACCCAGTTCGACGATTGAACGAATCACGGTTCTGGACTCCTCGGAGCGCGACGCCGACATGACAAAGGAACGGTCCACCTTGATCTCGGAAAAAGGCAGTCTGACCAGCTGCAGCATGGACGAGTAACCGGTACCAAAATCATCGATCGACAGCTTGAACCCCTTCATCCGCAGACGGGTCAGTAAATCCAGTGAGGCGACCGGGTCTTCCATGGCGCTGGTCTCGGTGAGCTCGAAGACTACGCTGGATGTTGCCACACCGGCTTGCTTGCACTGCTCGACGATGAATTCGATGAACTCACTATCGTCCAGTGACCTGGCCGACAGGTTGATCGACATGGTCAGTTTTTCCAGCAGTGCGCTGTCGTCGGTATTGGTGTTGCTGTCGGGCTGAAACCCGGCACCGAACCAGTGCAGGGCCATACGTACCACTTCCCTTGTCATCTTGCCGATCAACCCGTTTGATTCGGCCAGAGGGATGAACGCCGACGGTGCCAGCAGTCCTCGCTTCGGACTGTTCCAGCGTACCAGTGCCTCGAATCCGGCCAGGTTACCGGTGCCGCAATGCATCTTTGGCTGGAAAACCAGCTCCAGTTCATGGTTGTCGACGGCCGCTGCGAACTCCGCTACCGTGATGTCCACCGGGTCGGTGCCAAGCTGACCAGGCGGACTGCCTGGCCGAATGCCAGCGCCGGGATGGGAAACCGCCTGGACCAGGAGTTCACGCAGGTTCTGCGGAGAAAACGGCTTGGACAGGACACCGGCGATGGGCAGCCCGTGTTCGCTGGCCGAGCGAGCGGCTGCATCGAGCACGCGGGTGCCAACTCCGCTGCTGATGATGATCCGGGCAGAGCACTCCCGCTTGGCCAGCTCAACCATCACCTCAACGCCGTCCATGTCCGGCATCACCAGGTCCAGTGCGATATGGGTGGGTTGCCATTGGTCCAGCTGGGCAAAAAAGTCCGCGGCGTTCAAGGTGATCTGGATATCGAACTGGACCGAACGGGCAATGGCGCCAATGGTCTTGCCGATCAATGGGTCATCGTCAAGGATAAGGAGTCGCTTTTCAGTCATTATTGTCCCCGGTGGTGCCCAAGGCATCGCGAATGGCCCGAGCCAGATCGGCCTTGCGATACGGCTTGCTCAAAAGCATCACTCCCGGGTCAAGACGACCGTGGTGAACGATGGAATTTTCAGTGTAGCCTGAAGTGAACAATACCCTCAGATCGGGTCGTCGCTCAAGTGCTTGATCGGCCAGCTCCTTGCCGCCCATGCCGCCCGGCATGACCACATCGGTAAACAGCAGAACCACTTCAGGATTGCTGTCTAACAGCTTCAACAAGTGTCGGGCCGGGGTGTTCAAGCGGTTCCGCCTGGGTGATGAGCACAACATCATCGATATGCTCGATTGCACTTTTCAACAATCGCAACTGCTGATCGGCCTGTCGCCGCCGGGTTGTGTCCTGGTAGTGGACAGCGAGCCCGTCGGCCACCCGGTAGGCCCTGACTGCAAACCAGGTGGAAAGCGGCTCGTACCAGGCGTTGAAAGCCACGCTTTCTCCGGTTTCGATGGCGCGGCAGTAATGCTCCTCGAACGTCGTGCCGACGGCTTCCGGAAACTCCGCCCAGATGCCTTTACCGATCAAGTCCTCGCGGTTACGTTTGAGTAATTGTTCGCCGACGGCATTGATGAACGAAAAGCGCCACTTATGATCAAGCAGGAAAAAGCCATCGAGCATGCATTCGAGCGTCTGCTCGAGACGCTGTGAAAGTGCGCTTGCATCGCGCTGTGATTTCTCGACCAGATCGTGTGTGCGTCTTTGCTCGTCGATATCCATCAGCGCGCCTCGCGCGCCGATGATTCGGTCCGACGAGTCGCGCACTGGCTGCCCCACGCTTCGCACCCAGACGCGCCGTCCAGAGGTGGTGATCACTTGCAGCTCGACATAAAATGATTCGCCGTTTTCGAAACATCGCCGGTAGAGCAGGCAGATCCGGGCACGATGTTCCGGTACATAGAAGTTAATCGACTCATCCAGACTTGGCGCATGGCTTCGTCGGCTCCAGCAGGAAAACCCCACCCAAGCGGGCCACGATGGCGAATAGCCCGATGCAGCTCACGACGGGGTTAGTCCGCGTCGAGACTGCTGAATGATCTGAACGTTCGGGCTTTCTACTCGACTAGGCAGGCTCCTTGTGTCTGTTCCTGCTGATGGCATCATGATCGGGGCTTGATAAACCACCGTAACTAAATGCTGGAATGAATCAGTCGCACTGACCCCAAAAACCCGGATTTTGTGTCCGGAGCCATTGGTGGAAGTGAGCTGAACAAGCAGCGTATACATTCCCCTCAGCGTCAGTATAGCGCTAAAAAGCTGCCTAGAAGATGCTGTTTTTGATTGCAAGCCACTGTTTTGTGGAAGATTCTGCTTCGGGCTTCTGCAAGCATGCGGTTTGTCAGGCAGAACGCGGCACCATTTCATAGGCTAAAGCTATGCAGATCATCTCTAAAATCACTTTGATCTATCACTGCCATGAGGTGTAAGATTAAGCTCTAGCCACAAATACCTCAGGGGTAGCGCAATGGACGACAAAGTAAAATGCCCAGTCATGCACGGTTCACTGACTTCCGGTGCTCAATCCAACAAGGATTGGTGGCCGAATACGCTGAATCTTGACATCCTTCACCAGCATGATCGCAAGCCCAACCCGATGGATCCCGATTTTGACTACCGCGAGGCGGTCAGGGGGCTGGATGTCACCGCGTTGAAGCAGGATCTCACCGACCTGATGACCGACAGTCAGGAGTGGTGGCCGGCTGACTGGGGTCATTACGGTGGTCTGATGATACGCATGGCCTGGCACTCGGCCGGCTCGTATCGCGTGGCCGATGGTCGCGGCGGTGGCGGGACTGGCAACCTGCGTTTTGCTCCGCTCAACAGCTGGCCGGATAACGGTAACCTGGACAAGGCCCGTCGACTGCTGTGGCCGATCAAGAAAAAATACGGCAACAAGCTCAGCTGGGCCGATCTGTTCATCCTGGCCGGCAACGTGGCCTATGAATCGATGGGTTTCAAGACCTTTGGTTTCTCGTTCGGGCGCGAGGATATCTGGCACCCGGAAAAAGACATTTACTGGGGTGCCGAAGAAGACTGGCTGGCACCCAGCACCGCGGACAATTCGCGCTACTCCGGCGATCGAGAGTCACTGGAAAATCCGCTGGCGGCGGTGATGATGGGGCTGATCTATGTCAATCCCGAGGGCGTGGATGGCAACCCGGATCCGCTCAAGACCGCCACGGACATGCGGGTGACCTTCAGTCGCATGGCGATGAACGACGAGGAAACGGTCGCCTTGACCGCCGGCGGCCATACCGTTGGCAAGGCCCATGGCAACAACAAGGAGTCCAACCTGGGCCCGACCCCGGAAGCGGCCGATGTCGAAGAGCAGGGCCTGGGCTGGAACAACAAGGTTACCCGGGGCGTGGGACGCGACACGATGACCAGTGGCATTGAAGGAGCCTGGACCACGCATCCGACAAAGTGGGACGATGGTTACTTCGATATGCTTCTCAAGCACGAGTGGGAGCTGACCAAGAGCCCGGCGGGTGCCTGGCAGTGGCAGCCGGTTGAAATTGCCGAACAAGACATGCCGGTCGATGTCGAGGATCCGTCAATCCGCTGCATGCCGATGATGACTGACGCTGATATGGCTCTGAAAATGGATCCGGAGTATCGCAAGATCTCCGAGCGTTTCCGCCAGGATCCTGAATACTTCAATGAGGTGTTTGCCCGCGCTTGGTTCAAACTGACCCATCGCGATATGGGACCGAAGACACGCTATATCGGACCCGAAGTGCCCGATGAGGACCTGATCTGGCAAGATCCGATTCCGGCCGGCAGCACCGATTACGATGTAGCCGCACTGAAGCAGAAGATTGCTGACAGCGGACTGTCGCTGGCCGACATGGTGGCCACCGCCTGGGACAGCGCTCGCACGTTCCGAGGCTCTGACCTGCGCGGCGGCGCCAACGGTGCCCGCATCCGCTTGAGCCCGCAGAAGGACTGGGAAGGCAATGAACCAGACCGACTGGCGCGGGTGCTGGGCGTGCTCGAGCCGATCGCTGCCGAGTCCGGTGCCAGCCTGGCCGACGTCATTGTGCTGGCCGGCAATGTTGGCATCGAGCAGGCCGCGCGCGCTGCCGGCCACGATATCGACGTGCCGTTTGCACCTGGCCGCGGCGATGCCAGCCAGGACATGACTGATGTTGAGTCATTCGAGTACCTGGAGCCACTGGCCGATGGATTCCGCAACTGGACCAAGAAAGACTATGCGGTCAAACCCGAGGAAATGTTGCTCGATCGCGCCCAGCTAATGGGCCTCACTGCGCCGGAAATGACCGTGCTGATTGGCGGTTTGCGGGTGCTGAACACCAACCACGGCGGTAGTCAGCACGGCGTTTTCACTGACCGGGCCGGACAGCTGACCAATGACTTTTTCGTCAACCTGACCGACATGGCGTACAGCTGGAAGCCGGCCAGTCGCAGTCACTACGAGATCGTCGATCGCAGCAGTGGCGAGGTCAAATGGACGGCAACCCGCGTTGACCTGGTCTTTGGCTCGAACAGCATCCTGCGTTCTTATGCCGAGATCTATGCCCAGGACGACAATGGCGAAAAGTTTGTTCGCGATTTCGTTGCTGCCTGGACCAAGGTGATGAACGCGGATCGATTCGACCTGTAAAATGGCAAGGCACTTGGTGCCGGGGGACGCTCCCCCGGCACCAGGTCGGCAGGGTCGCCGCTGTCCACCTGCCCGGAGGGGCATGGCACAGAAGGGCGATCCCATTATCAGTCCGTTTTCCTGAGCCAGTCTGGCGATGTTTCGCGCGTAGACCCGTAACGCCCCGAAACGGAAAATCTATCGTGAAAGCATCTACCGATCCATCCGCCGGCCGGTCTTCGTTTTTTCGCCACGTCGGCTTGGCTTGCCTGGCCACTACTCTTGCACTGCTTGCCGCAAACCAGGTCTGGGCAGCGCCGCCTTCGGATCCTGTTGGCATGGTTCATGTCCCTAGCGGCGCCCCCGATTTCGTGCTGGATTTCGGCACCGTGCAAATCGGCTTTGTTCGCACAATAGGACTTGGCTACAGCAACATCGGAGGTGGCGACATCGCGAATATTGTGGTCGGTGAGCTGCAGGGTGATGATCCCGACGAGTTCGAGATTGTTCAGGACAATTGCACCGGTGTCACGCTCGCGCCGGGGGGAAGCTGCTCCATTTTCGTCAGCTTTGAGCCGCCAGCCATGACTGATTACAGCGCAGAGTTCACGCTGACCAGTTCCGCCCCGGCAAGCCCGGAGCGTATTCTGTTGCTGGGCGCTGGTGTATTCGATGAGATATTCCACGACCGTTTCCAGTCCAGCATTCCGAGTCTTGACCTTGAGTCTGGCCAATCCATGGTTCGAGATTCGCGCTGACGGCGGTCAATTCGGCTCCGCACCCTGGAGGCTGCGCTTGCGCGCTTCCAGTCGATGCCACTGCGGCCGGCCCGCGTTGCCGGCCAGCCGGGGGTCGCTCAGCGCTGTTTCGATCAGCAGCAGGGCCCGTGCCGGGTCCCGGGCCAGGAGTTGCTCGGAATAGGCGTCGAGGAATTGCAGGTAGGTAAAGTCTAGCCGTGTGTCCGGGTTGGCAGCCAGGTGCAACACTTGCGCAACGTCTCTTGTGGCCTCGGTTTCGCGCCCCAGCAACGCCAGTGCCCGCGCTCGAAAGCCCAGTGCGGCGAGCGCGCGTGGATGACTTTCGGGATGATTTCGTTCCCAGGCGGCAACGGCCCGGTCCGCCCATTCCAGGGCCGCATCGGCCTGGCCAGCGTTGAGATAGTGCCGTGCCAACGCGTTGAGGTCGAGCAGAGTAAAGAAGTGATCCTCGCCCAACTGCTCCAATGACAGTGCGTGCAGGGCCAGCAGCTCGGCCTCGGCTTCTGCATAACGGCCGAGCTGGGAAAGTACGGCGGCCCGGTTGCTCCTTACCGTCAACACCTGGGGATGTTCGTCGCCCAGGGACTGGCGATCGACGGCCAATGAGCGTTCGAACAGAGCCAGCGCGGCCTCGGGTTGTTCCAGCATCATCAGAACCCAGGCCAGGTTGTTGTCAACCGCCACTGTGCGGGGGTTGGGTTCGCTGAACAGCTCGGCGAACATGGCAGCGGCCTGCTGCAGGTAGGTCTGGGCTTGTAGCAGACGACCGGATATGGCCAGGTCGCCGCCGTAGTTGCCAAGCAGGTAGGCTTGCTGGAAGTGGGGCGCCGAGTAGTGACGGCGGGCAATATCCAGCGCCCTTCCGCGCAGTTCAATGGCTTCGTCCAGATTGCCGAGCCTGCGCTCGATCCCGGCCAGGTTGTTGTAGGTGGAAATCTGCCGAGTCGCGGTCGCCTGGCCAAGGTCGATCAGCTCGAGGGTGACTTGCCCGACCGCGCGGGCTTCGTTGAGCTGGCCGGCATCCACCAGGCGTCCCAGCAGCGTGGTGTGGGCAACGACTCGAATCGAATCAGGTACGGCCTCATCTGTCACCTCGTCGACCAGGCGCCAGCCCAGTGCCAGTCCCTGCTCGCGCGTGTCACTGTCCAGGGTCAGTGCCTGTACTCTGAGTATGTCGACTTCCAGCCGGTCGAGCAGGGCACCGCGTTGCTCGGCCTGGCTGTGCAGACGGTCCAGTATCTCGAGCGCCTTTGCCGACTGTTGCTGGTCCATCAGGATGTGGGCCTTTTCCAGGTCGATGGCAAACCGTAGTGCCGAGCGACCATGCTCCGCTGCCGTCTCGGCTTCCAGGTGAAGACTGTTGGCCAGGTCGAAGTCACCGAGCTGGCGATGCAAACGGGCCATGACCAGCAGCAGTTCGGCGCGCAGTTCAGGCTGGTCGGCAAAGGCTTCGTGCGCCCGCCGCGCCCCGGTGGCCAGCAGCTCGCGGGCATCGGGCACCTGGCCGCCGGCAAGATCGGGGTTGTTGGCCTCGAAAAGATCCACCATGAAGTCACGCACCGCATCGGCGCGCTCGCTGGCCGCCAAGGCTGAAATCGCTTGCTGTCGAGCTTCCTGGGCCTGCCAAAGGGTAGCGGCAATCCCGCTTGAGCCGACCATCAGCAGCGTGACCAGGGCCGCCGCCAGACCCGGGCGGCGCAGGGCAAACAATTTGAGTCGGTAGGCCAGGCTGGGCTTCCGCGCGCTGACCGGTCGATGTCCCAGCCAGGCCTCGAGATCGGCGGCCAAGGCCTCTGCGCCCGGATAGCGCTGGCCCGGGTGTGCGGCCAGCGCCCGGGTGGTGATATTGTCCAGATCCCCGCGCAATTGCCCGGGCTGAACCATGGGCCGACCCGAAGCGTCGTGTCCCGGATGTCGCTGCAATCGTCTGGACGGTGCCTGGTAGACGGTCTCTGCCGCGGTCTGGTTGGCTTCGTAGGGCAGGCTGTCGGTCAGTAGCTGATACAGCAAAACGCCGAGCGAGTAAACATCGCTGGCCGTGGTGACCAGTTCGCCCTTGAGCTGTTCGGGGGCCGCGTAACTTGGCGTAAAAGCTCGCGTGATTTGACTGGGCGGATCGTTTTCCAGTGGCCGGGCAATGCCAAAGTCGAGCAGAACCACCCTTCCGGCGGTGGTGACCAGGACGTTGTCTGGCTTGATGTCGCGATGAACGATAAGATTGCGATGGGCATGGCCGACGGCGCGACAAAGCTCGGTCATCATCTCGATGCGCGTTCTCAGGTCGAGCGAGTTCTGTCGGCAATGCTCGGTGATGGGCAGGCCGTCAATCAGTTCCGTAACCAGCCACGGCGTGCCATCCTCGCTGACGCCGGCATCGAGCAGGCTGGCAATATGCGGATGACGCAGACGCGACAGCAGACTGGCCTCGCGACTGAAACGCTCTTGCCAGCCGGTGCCGATCAGCGCTGCACTCAATAATTTGAAGGCGACCGGCTCGTCGTAGGCACCGTCTTCGCGAGTGGCCCGATAAACGACCGACATTCCACCGCGACCAAGCAAGGCCTGGAGTCGATAGGGGCCGAATACCCGACCGATCAGCCCCTGCCCCGGTGCCTCGCCACCGACCAGCCCATCGAGCTGCATGTCCAGCGCCTGGTCGAGAAGGCCATGGTCTTCTTCGGCAGCCAGCAAACGATCGACCATGGCTGTCAACCGAGGCGGCAAGTCCATCGCAGCCAGGCGCTCGGGCCTTTCCTCCGGCGGCAGCTCCCTTAATACATCGACTGCCGCCAGGGCGCGGATCCAGTCATCTGGGTTGAATGTCTCGGCCACGGTATACTTGGGAAGATGAGTCTGTCACCCCGGCGGATCCATCAGGCAGCCCACCAGTGGCCCGGGTCTAAGGGGGCGGGGACGCGGCGGCCGACGAGTGCGTGCCACGATGGCTGGTCAGGTAGGTAGCAAAGCTCGCCAGCCAGTGACTGCCGGCGTAAAACTCGTCGGTGACTCCCTCCAGTCCGGCCTCGGCATGGGCCATGGCCGAATCGACCAGGGCTTGTCGGCGCCGGTCGGCGGCAGGCAATCCATGGGCCATGCCGTTCAGCATCCAGGCCCGTGACAGGTTGAGGCCGTCGATGTGGGCGAGCTTGCCATCTTCGCGATCGGTGACCACCGCGATCGGCAACCAGTTTTCGTCGCCGATCTGCGGCAGGAACCCATCCAGCCAGTCGGTGAAGGCCTCAGGGTCGAGCACCCGGCGCATGAAGTCGGCCTCGGCCAGGCACGGTGACAGAAAGTCATGGCCAGAGGGCTCCCAGGACAACGGGCAATTGCGGTCACCTTGGTAAAAGCGCTCGGCGGCATCGGCCAACATGGCCAGGGTGCGCTCGTCGTTCATGCGCTTGGCATAGTCATGGATCAGGCCGAAGGCAAAGGCGGTTTGGGAATGTTCGCCGTCCCGAATCGGATAGTGCAGGATTGGAATCCAGTCGTGCAGGCGCGAGACCGCGATTTGCTCGGCTGGGCGCAGCCAGTCGCGCCACTGCCGAGCCTGTTCGTTGTCCCATTCATCGAGTTCGGCGACCAGCTGCAACAGCCAGGCCAGACCATACGGACGCTGAAAGCCGGCACGTTCGGTATGGGCCATGTAGGCGGCCTCGGCCAGCAGTTTGTCCCGGGTCAGGTTGGTGCTCAGTTTCTGTTCTGCCTCGGCAACGAAATCGGCTTCCGGAAACAGACGGCTCAAGCGCACCAGCAGCCAGTGACCATGGACGGCAGAGTGCCAGTCGAAACAACCGTAGAAGGAAGGGGTGAGCTGGCGCGGGGTGCCGGCATCATCATCACTGGTCATGACGTGGCGGATCTGGTTGGGATATTCGCGATCGACACAGGCCAGGGCCAGTGCAGCGAATCGACCAGCCGTGTCTTGCTCCAGGCTCAGACCATCAGCCATGGCGGTTTCGCCGGGCATGAGAGCCGGCAGCATGAAGGCCAGGGTGACCAGGGTTCTTGTCCACACGTTTGCACTCCTTGTTCTTTGGGCCAGCGTCAGCGAGCGCCTGGATCAGATGCGGGTGTACTGCCTGCAGTGGTCGCGGGTGCCGGTGTAGTAAAGACCGCCTTCCAAGCCGTAGCTTGATGGTTCGAGCCGCTCCAGCCTGTCGGCCAGTTCGGTATCGGCAAGCAGCGCTTCGTATTCCTCGATGCTCAGGCGTCGCCTTGCATCGAGTTGAGCGACAGGATCCAGCGCCCCGCGCCAGCGATCCGCACCGTCGACGATGTTGCCGATGCAGTAAGTGGCCCCGCAGCCGCTCCCGTAGGAAAACAGGCTGATTTCGCGTCCGGCCAGCGAGTCGGCCGACTGGCGCAGCAGATCGATCAGGGTCAGAAACAGCGAGCCGGTATAAATGTTGCCGATATCGGCATTCAAGCTCAGCCAGGGTGCGACCAGGCGCTCGAAACTCTGGGAAAGAAGTTGCCAGGATTCGGTGTGATCGCGACTCAACTCACCCCCGAATTCCATTTCGAGCTGGCGTTTGTGGGCCTTGAAAGCCATCTTCACGAAGGGGACGTGATAAAGGCAGGCCGAGAGCGATTCAAGCACATCATCGCGCTCGCCAACGGCATCGATGCGCGCGCTGACCAGTGCATCCAGGTAGCACTGAATGGAGTAGTGACCGTCGGCGAAAGCATACTTGGAATACAACGGTCGCCAGAAGTCCATGACTTGCCGGGTGTAATCGCCGATGCGAACCGGATCGATGCTGAGCAGGCGGGGTTGATCGGCAACGACCATGGCGACCGCACCCGCGCCCTGGGTGGGCTCGCCGGGCGTGTTGAGCCCGTAGCGGGCAATGTCAGAGGCGATGACCAGGGCCTTGCGTCCGCGCGATCGACCTGAGGCGATCCAGTCCATCGACGCAGTCAGCCCGGCCATGGCCCCGTAGCAGGCATGCTTGGTCTCGAAAGTCCGGCAGTGTTGATCAAGCCCTAGCAGCTCGTGAACGTAAACGGCCACCGGCTTGCTGTGATCGACGCCGGTTTCGGTGCCGACAATCAGGGTGCCGATATCGGCCGGATCGATATCGAACCCTTCAAGCGCCCGGGCACCGGCGTCCGCGGCCATCGTGACGGTATCCTCGCACGGGGTGGCGATGGCCATGCGCCGTTGCCCCAGCCCGTTCAGATACTTGGACGGATCAACACCCCGGGCGCGGGCCAGATCGGTCATGTCAAGGAAGCCAGCCGGTCCGGCGAAGGCAAGCGCGTCAATACCCGTCAATTTCAATGCCTGGTTCCCATTCATGGCTTCCTGCAGACAAAAATAGCACAACCCGAACCGGTCAGGCTGGGCCAGGAGCCTTGCAACCCTGGCACACTTCAGCGTCGATTTTTTCTACGCCAATGGGCGATGCTTCGAGACTGATCCGCTGGTGGCGATTACCGTGGGCTGCCCAGCCAGCCGCGGCGACGAAACCAGAGCAGTAGCCCGCCGCTGACCCCCAGCATCAACAGCAACACGGCCGGATAGCCCCAGGGCGAGGACAGTTCCGGCATTCGCTCGAAGTTCATGCCGTAGACGCCGGCGATGAAGGTCAGCGGAATGAAGATGCTGGCCATGATGGTCAGGGTCTTCATGATCTGGTTGGTGCGGTTGGCGCTGATCGACAGGTGAATTTCGACCAGGCTGCCGGCCAGCTCGCGGGTGGTTTCGACCATGTCCAACAGCTGCACGGTGCAGTCGTAGACATCCTTGAGAAAGATGTGCGTGGACTGGCGGAAGATCTCGTCGTCCCGGAGCAGTCGCGCGATCAGGTCGCGCTGGCGCCAGAACAGGCGGCCCAGCGTGATCAGGGCACGGCGCTGGCCGTGAATTTCCGAGAGCAGATCTTGCCCCTTGCCCTGCATGACCTGAGACTCGGCCTGTTCAATCTGGTCAGCAAGCGCCTCGACGACCGGGAAACTGCCATCAATGGCGACATCGAGCAGGGCGCAGGCCAGGTAGTCGAGCGGCTCGCTGCGCAGCCGGCTGGTTGGGCGTTCGAGCCGGGCCAGCACCGGATCGATGAGAGGATCAGGACGCTCGCGGAAAGACAGCAGCCAGTCGTCGCCGATCAGCAGGCCCATCTGGCCAAGCCCGGGCTGCTGATGCTCGGCCGCCAGATGCAGTGCCTGGATGACGATCAGCGCCTGCTGGTCGAGCGCGTTGACCTTGGTCTTGCGGTCGATGTTGACCAGGTCGGCCAGTACGACCGGGTGCAGGTCGAACAGCGACCCAATGGCACGAATGCGCTCGTCGTCGGCAAATCCGGCGATGTCAACCCAGAGTCGCCCCGGCCCTTTGCGTGCCGTGGCCAGGGCGTCGATGTCCGGGTCTTCAACATGCTCGATGCCGTGATCACCAATGCGCCACAGTTGAACCTGGGTGGCAGCGGAATCGGGGTCGACAAACAAGGTGCCCGGTGCATGGCCGCCGCCCTGGGCACTGCGATGCGCACGGCGGCCGAACAGCTCCATGATGGGCGTATCGATCATGGTGTAGACGAATCGAAGGCCCACGTTCCCAAGTTGCCCAAGTTGTCGCCACTGATCAGTTACCGACACGCCGCTACCCGAATTCGATGAGATCGCCGTCAAGCATAAGCGATTTCGGATTTTTCTGAGGCCGGGACCATGGCGCGAAGACGTGGATTTGAGGGTTTTTGGAGCGAAATTGAAGGGGATTCGAAAGTCTTGGTGCTCATTCGTTCGCAGACTGGAATTGACCGGGGGCCAAACGGGGCCGACCCGGCCGCTTGATGACCAATCCGAATGAGGAGCAATGCCATGAACACATCGCAACAGCCACGTAGTCAGCGTACTTTCATTTTCACTCACCTGGGCCTGGCGCTTGTGCTGGGATTGATGATCGGGTCCGCACAGGCTCAACCGCCTGGTCAGGTCCCGGTCGTAGCCAGCGGCATGCCGGGTTACTGCTTCTTTCTGGCCTTGCTGGGTGGCCAGCCGTTGCCGCCGGAGTGCGGCGGAGACGCCCTGGAGCCCGAGGAGCCGCCGATCGACGAGGCTGTCGAGCATCAGCTGACCATGCTGCGCCAGGCAGTGATGCCATTTTTCAGCTATGACGTCGCGGTGGCAGCAGGCTGGGATGTCGCGATCAGCCCCTGTGTTGAAAGCCCCGCCGGTGGCATGGGATTTCATATCGCCAACCTGGATCAGCTCGGCAATGGCGGTCATCTGAGCCTGCTTCGGCCAGAAGTGCTGCTCTATGCGCCTACCGAGGATGGCTCGATGGAATTTCTTGGCGTCGAGTACATCATTCCTGCTCCGGACTGGCCGCATGAGGAAGCGCCGCATTTCCTCGGCCAGCACCTGCACTACAACCCCCACCAGGATATCTGGGCGCTGCACGTCTGGGTCGGGCGAAACAATCCCAACGGGATCTTCGAAGACTGGAATCCGGAAGTCAGCTGCGAGTTTGCCCACTGAGATAAACCGGCCGAGAACGGCACCTGGCTCCGTTCTCGGACCCTTGCCGGCATCATGTTTCGTTTTTCAAAGAGTCTGCTGCCAGGCTCTTTGGCCCAATCCAGTCCTGAATGAATGGCTGAGCCACATCCGCAATCAGGAACGCTTATTCTGGCCTCTCGCTTCAAGACGGATTGAATTTCATGATCGAGCTGACTTTCCTGGGGTTGGCGGTTGCTGCCTACCTTGCCTATCGCTTCGTTCGTCAGCGCAGACGGAAGGCCTTGAAGCAAAAACCGATGCCGGAAGAGTGGCGGCAGATCCTGGAACAGAACATGCCACTGTATCGGCGCTTGCCGGAAGCATTGCGAAGCGAACTGCATGGTCTGATCCATGTCTTCCTGCACGACAAGCGTTTTTATGGCTTTCATGGTCTGGAGGTAACTGACGAAATGCGCCTGACCATCGCTGGTCACGCCTGTCTGCTGCTGCTCAATCGAAGCAACGATCACTATGCCAATTTTTCATCGGTCTACATCTATCCCAGCACGTTTGTCGGGAAACATACGACCCGCGAAGGAATGCTGGAAACTGTCGGCAAGCAGGCGCGGCTGGGCGAGTCATGGCATCGGGGCCCGGTCCTGCTGGCCTGGGACGCCGTGCTGCATGGCGCTCACGACATCAACGACGGCCACAACGTGGTGCTGCACGAATTTGCGCACAAACTCGACGATGCTGACGGACGCGTTGACGGTGCCCCCATTCTCCATCAGCAGTCCCACTACCTCAGCTGGGCCAGGGTAATGAAAAAGGAGTTCGCCGAGTTGCAGAAGAATGCCGCCGCCGGGATTCAAACCGTCATGAACCACTACGGTGCAACCAATCCGGCCGAGTTTTTTGCCGTTCTGACCGAAACTTTCTACGAGAAGCCGCGCCAGCTCAAGGCTCATCACCCGGAGCTGTACGCCGAAATGCAGAAGTGCTTCCAGGTAGACCCCTTGTCCTGGCACAGCAACGCTGCCCGTGAAGCGAAAGCACCCGGCGCGGACTGATAGGTCAGTCGGGTCGGCGCGCTTTCCAGCGCAGTCCACCCAATCCGCCTGAATCGAACAATCCCGTGATCACGGCATAGAAGTGGTCCAGTGCGCAGTAGGCATCGCCGCCATGAAGCGCTTCGAACTGGGGGCGTGCCTGCCGAAACGCGTCCAGTCGCTGGCGCACGAACTGCTGCCACGGTGCCGTCATATCCGTCATCTGCAGGTCACTGAATCCGGCTGATTCAATCTGCTGTCGGTACTGATCCAGCGTTGGCAGGTCGCAACAGTAGACTTCGCTGGCGAGCAGGTCACGCTGGGCCGCATCCAGTGTCGGACGGGCGTAGAAGTCTTCGATGAAGATGCTGCCGCCAGGCCGCAGACATCGATGGCAGTGCGTCAACAGGGTTTCGTTTTCCGGGATATGCAGGAATGTCAGCCAGCTCACCAGCGCGTCAAAGCCCTCGCTAGGCAGGTCCATGTCCAGAAAGTCGCCACAGCAATGGTCGATGTGTCGGGCCAGGCCGCAGCGACGAGTCAGGGATGCGCCCAGGTCATTCAGGTCCGGCTGCAGTTCGACAGCAGTTACCTGGCAGCCGCTGTTCTGGGCAAGGATTCGGGCCGGGCCGCCCAGGCCGGCACCCACATCGAGCACTCGGTCACCAGGCCCAAGCTCAAGTTCAACGATGGCCTCATTGACAGCTTTGCTGCCCTGATAATGGAGCTGATCCAGGTCGGCCAGTTGTTCGGCCTCCAGCATTTGATCGGATCCCAGGCCGCGAGCATCGAGTTCCCGCTCCACTCGCTCGACATGGGTGTAGAGTTTCATCGACTTTATTGACTGGGTCGAAGTCATGCCTGCAAATCTTTCCGTGCCAGGCTGAAAGCATACAAGCTGCCCGTGAGTCCTGCCGCGTCTGAGGTATCCTGTCCCTCGTTTTCCCGGTCTGGAGCAGTTCGGCCCGGGAATCGCCACTCATTCCAGGTTTGACAAGAGCAGTGTGATCATGGCGCAGCGCGCAACGCCTTACAAGGTTCATCTGGAGCTGTCCGATACCGATCGGGGTATCTACGAGTCCCTGCACATGACCGTGGCCCGTCATCCGTCGGAGACCGAGGAGAGACTCGCGACACGGGTACTCGCCTTTGGTCTGTGGTACGAAGAGCAGCTGGCCTTCGGTCGTGGTTTGTCAGACGTGGATGAGCCCGCTCTTTGGAGTAAAAGCCTGGATGATCAGATCGAACACTGGATAGAGGTGGGCCGGCCTTCATCGGAGCGACTGGTCTGGTGCGCCCGGCGCTACCCCAGGGTTTCCCTGCTTGCCTACGGTAGCCATCGCACCTGGGCCAGTAGCGTGCTGTCGCAGGTGGCGGGGCTGAAGAACCTGAACATCGCCCAGCTGCCGCAGGCCCCGCTGGACCAGCTGGCTATCGACTTGCCGCGCGCCATCGACTGGGGCCTGATGATCACCGACGACGTGCTCTACGTCAGCCAGGCCGACCAGCAGCACGAGCTGCCGCTTCAGTGGCTGCAGGGAAGTCGGTCATAGGCTGCCGCAGCCGGCGTGATAACGGTGATTTCGGCCCCTCCGGCAAAACCCTGACGGGTCAGGCATTTGCCGGATTAATGGTACTGGTAAAGTATGGGCATGCGAACACTGTTGAGGGGCTTTCTTTTTCTGGCGCTGCTGCTTGGCGGCTACGGGCTTTACCTGGCCTGGGACGCCGGTGAATTCCGTCAGGCCCTCAACGTGCATCCCGGTCACTGCCGTCAGGTGCCGGGTCTGCCGGGCAGTGAGGACATCACGGTCCATCCTTCCGGAGAATTTGCGTTTGTCTCCAGCGATGATCGGCGCAAGGTCATGGCCGGCAATCCGATGCCGGGGGCGATCTTCCGTTACGAGCTGAGCACGGCCTCGACCGAGCCGGCCAATTTGACCCCGAATGCGGGTAGCGATTTTCGGCCGCACGGCATCGCCTTGCATGTAGGTGACGATGGGCGCGAGACCCTGTTCGTTGTCAATCATCCCGGCGCCCCGCTGTTTGCCGATTCAACCGGGCATGATGGCCCGGAACATACCATTGAAATATTCGACGTCATAGACGGCGGGCTGAGCCATCGGCGAACCTTGAGCGATGCCTGGCTGATCAGCCCGAACGACGTCATCGCCATTGATCACGAGCGCTTCTACTTCACCAACGATCATGGCAGCCCGCCAGGCTTCAGACGCACCCTGGAAGGCTACTTGCGCCTGCCCTGGTCCAATGTGGTGTATTTCGACGGTGACGGATTTCGGGTGGTTGCCGATGGTCTGACCTATGCCAACGGCATCAACCTGTCGCCGGACGGCCGCCATCTGTATGTGGCCGAGGTAACCCGTCACCGGGTTCGTGAGTATCGACGTGATCCGGTGACCGGAGACCTGGAGGAAACGCGGCGACTGGATATCGGTTTCGGGGTGGACAACATCGAAGTCGATCCGGTCAGCGGAGACTTGTGGATCGGCGGCCATGTCAAGCTGCTGACTTTTGTCCGCCACATGAACAATCCGGCAGTTCCGGCACCCTCGCAAGTGGTACGGGTGGAGCTGGAGGCGAATGATTACCGGGTGTTCACCGAGTTTATGGATGACGGCAAGTTGATCTCGGGTGCGAGTGTCGGCGCTCCTTACCCGGGCGGGTTTTTGGTCGGCTCGGTCTTTGATCCGCACATGGTTGATTGTCGCCGTCCGGATACTATTAGCACTGATCCGGCCCAATAGCTACAACTCCAACTCGCTCAGGTAGCGGCTGGACCAGGCAGAGGTGACAATGCGTTCGGCGTGTTCGATGGCAACGACCTTGTCGCGAGGCGACTGCATCATCAGCAAGGCTCGATCAATATGGGAGCATTGATCCATGTGGGCGAGTCCCGTTTCGGGTTGCAGGAGCGCCTCGCATCTAAGGTCGGGTTTTCCTGGTGTTCAAAAGCCTGCTCAGTGTGACGCGAACTGCTCGAACCGGTCGCGGAACAGGCTGGGTGATTGAACCACGGTCTGCGGGAAGGGCACGCCCGGAAGCGTGCCATCACCCATCTGCCCGAGCCCATTGTCGCCCCAGCACAGCACGCCGCCGGCCACGGTCAGGGCACAGGCGTGTCGTTCCCCGGCAGTGATGGCCTGGACGCCGCTGACCAGGCCCGTCACCTGAACCGGCATCCACGAATTGGTGGTCGTGCCGTTACCCAATTGGCCGAACTCGTTGTTGCCCCAGCAGCGCACCTCGCCGGCGCCGCTCAGGGCGCAGTTGTGCGCGGTGCCGGCGCTGACCGCCTGCATGCCGGAAAACATCCCCGACACGGTCACGGGGGCCGGTGAACCACCCTGGCCATGGCTGTTGCTACCCCAGCATTCCACACGGCCGCCAGTGCTGACTGCGCAGCTATGGTTGTGTCCGGCATTGATCGATTGATTGCCGTTTTCCATACCCGGAACCGCCTGGGTCGCAAATGGACTGCTGTCACCGAAAAAGCCGAACTGACCGTGTGTGTTGTTGCCCCAGCAGCGCACACCGCCGGCGCTGGTGCGCACGCAAGCGTGGCCGTCACCGGCGCTGACGGCCTGAATGCCGCTGACCAGGTCAGCCAGGGTCATGGGCTGGGCACCCTGGCCTAGAGGAGGTGCACCCCAGCAGCTGACCCGGCCTGCGGTGTTCAAAGCGCAGCTGTAGACCAGGCCATTGCTGATGGCCGCCGTGGTGCCGGCCAGGCCACCGACGGGCATTGCCGGGTGTGGGCCGGGGCCGTTTGTATGGCCGAGCTGGCCATACTGGTTGTCACCCCAGCATCGAACCTCCCCACCACTGGCCAGTGCACAGCTGTGTCGACCGCCGGCGGTGAGGGACTGGATTGAGGCCGGCAGGCCCGGCACGGTGATCGGCACAAAATGGCGCGTGGTTGCGCCATTACCCAGTTGGCCGTGTGCATTGCTGCCCCAGCAACGCACGATGCCGGTCGAGGTGCGAGCACAGGTATGATCGGTCCCGGCCACGATCGCCTGCACGCCGCTGTCAAGACCCGGCACGCTCACTGGTACAGGGCGAACCCTGGGCAAGGACTTTTCGCCCGTGCCGAGTTGGCCGAAGTCGTTATTGCCGAAGCATTGCGCCCGGCCAGTCGTCAGCACTACACAGACATGCTGACGTCCGATT
>SLQY01000349.1 GCA_007131235.1 Wenzhouxiangella sp. | reverse complement strand
CGGTCAGGTGGTCGTAGACATTGATGAACAGGTACATGATGCTTGGCTCTCCTTGAACTTGGAGCGATGGCCAGCTTCAGTGGACCATCGCCAGGATGACTTCGCTTTGCAGCAGACTGGTCAGCAAGGCCAGTCCCTGGGCTTGCAGCTTTTCGGCATCCACCTGCGGCAGCTGCTCGGCGATAC
Source organism: Wenzhouxiangella sp. (assembly GCA_007131235.1). Classification (GTDB taxonomy): domain Bacteria; phylum Pseudomonadota; class Gammaproteobacteria; order Xanthomonadales; family Wenzhouxiangellaceae; genus Wenzhouxiangella. Next base: position 6,417 of record SLQY01000349.1, on the reverse strand, counting down.
GTTTCATCAATTCAAGACCGGTAGCGTCGGGATTTGCTTGCATCAGTTCGATCAGGCGAGCGCTCAACAGGTTGATTTGCTTGAACGCCACCGAGTCATCGCGCCGCCGATAGGCCAATAAAATGACTTGCCCTTGTTCAGGCTCGGTGGGCAGGAAACGGGGGCCGATGCGATGCACCGGCCATTGGTAGATGGCCAGCCGCAAGGTCGGGTTGAGAACGGGTCGAGCGTGGTCGGGCGCGATGGCATCGGTGGTTTCGATCCAGCACGAGTCGGCAGGATCGAAACGCACGCAGGTCTCGACATACTCCCAGTGGGCCAGCTCGGCAAGAAACGGGTAAGGCAACCGGTCATCGGCTTGCAGCACGCTCAGGAAGCGGACCATTTCCTGTCCGATTTGCGGGAACAGCGGGGTTTCGGCGTGATGATCACGCAGGAAAGTGCGAATCAGGTCGTGCCAGTCTTCATCGGCGTAGAGCCGACGCAGCACCGGGAAATTCTTCGCCATCAGGTTGGAAATGTTGTTGAAAAACAGTCGGCGGTAAATGGCCAGGCGGCGCTCCTCGATGCCCGGCAGCGGCGCCACGCCGTCGGGGTCACGAATGTGGTCGGCGAAACGGCGCTGCAGTTTCAGCAGGCTTTCAGGCGGTGCGGGCGGATTCGGGTCGGAGACCTTGTTTGTCATGGCGAGCCTGCAATGTGCGAATGGTCCGGGTTTCGGCGATCAGTTCGTCCAGCGGCGGAAAGTTGAAATCGCGCTCCAGCAGAGTCGGCACCGGCCCAAGGCGGGCATAGGCAGCTTCCAGCAACGACCAGACCGGATCGATCACGGCCGCGCCGTGGGTATCGACTATCAGGTCCTCGGCCTCGTGATGATGGCCAGCCACATGGATGTAGGCGACCCGCTCAGCGGGCAGGCCGGCGAGGAATTCCTGCGGATCGTAGCGATGGTTGACGCTGTTGACGTGGATGTTGTTGACGTCGAGCAAGAGCAGGCAGTCGGCCTGCTCAAGAACCGCGTTGATGAATGCCAGCTCGCTCATTTCAGGTGCGGGCGCGGCGTAGTAGGAAATATTTTCCACCGCGATACGACGTCCCAGGCTGTCCTGGACCTGGCGGATGCGCGCCGCCACCCAGTCGACTGCTTCGGCGGTGAACGGAATCGGCATCAGGTCGTAGAGGTGGCCTTGTTCCGAGCAGTAGCTCAGGTGGTCGGAGTAGCCCTGGATGTCGTGCGCATCAAGAAATTCGCGCAGCTGGCGCAGAAACACCCGGTCCAGAGGATCCGGCGATCCCAGCGACAGCGACAGCCCGTGACAGAGAAACGGGTAGCGCTCGCTGAAGGCCCGGAACTGGCGGCCGAGCTTGCCGCCCACGCCAATCCAGTTCTCGGGCGCAACCTCGAGAAAATCCAGGTCCGGGTAGCCGGCCGATTGCAACGGACCCAGCAGGGCCCGCCGTAATCCCAGACCCGCCCCGTTGACCGGGAACGGTGTATCTGGCTGGCTCATGCCGATCAGGCGCCGCAGGTGCCCTCACCGCAGGCGCCTTCACCACAGGCACCTTCACCGCAAGCACCTTCCTCGCCTTTTTCCTCTTCGCTCTTTTCTTCCTCGGACTCTTCCTCGCCACAGGCACCTTCACCGCACTTGCCTTCACCGCACTTGCCTTCGCCGCAGCTACCCTCGCCAAAACCGGCGCTGGCTACCATGAAGCCGCGATCCAGGTCCTTGGCTTCGAACAGGTTGTCAGTATTCGGTTCGGCAGCAAAACTTGCCACCGAGAACGACAGCGCGGCCAGGGTGCCGACGGTGGTCACGACGGATTTCGAGTTCAGTTTCTTGTCAGCCATTGCCTTAGCTCTCCTTGCAAATGTTGAAAACGGCCGGCCGGGCAAACCCGACCGCATGGCCTGTTTGACCATGCTTCCCCTATCATGACCCGAGAAACGCCGTTTTGCTTGCATGAATTAAAAAATTTCCCTAAGCCCGTTGACGCTCAAGTAGCCAGCCATGAATAGCAACAAGCCCCCTAATGGTCCCAGTGCCGGCTCGATCAAGTACACCGAAGACGGTCTGAACCGGGCGGCCGAGCTGCGCTCCGACCCGGACTGGATCCGGCGCGCACTGCAAACACCCGAGACTCGGCTGATCGCGGTCTGGCGCAACCGCAGCCTGCTGCGAATCGCCGAGACCGAGCAACCACGGGCCGTTCGACTGGCCATCACGACAATCTCCTTGCCCGATGACGCCGTCTTCCTGGGCCTCGATGACGGCGTTGCGCTGTTCGCCGTCGACTTGTCCGACCAGGACGAACCCGGGGTTGCACCGATGGCTGAAACCAGCTTTGTTGACCTGCGCCGCTACGGCCCGCTGCTGGACAATCGCGATGCCGGACTGCTGGCCTACGCCAGGGCCATGCTCAACTGGCATCGCAATCACCGCCACTGCGGCCGCTGCGGCGCAGCGACTGTCAGCGACAGCGGTGGCCATCGACGCCGCTGCACCAACGCCAGCTGCGGCCAGACCAGTTTCCCGCGCACGGATCCGGCCATCATTGTCCTGGTCGAACACCCCGGTGACGATGGCGGGCCGCCGCGCTGCCTGCTCGGACGCTCGCCGCGCTTCCCGCCTGGGGTCTATTCCACGCTGGCCGGCTTTGTCGAGCCTGGTGAAAGCCTGGAGCAGACCGTGCGACGGGAGGTGTACGAAGAGGCCGGGATCACCGTCGATGCCGTCGATTACCTGGCCTCGCAGCCCTGGCCTTTTCCCGGGTCACTGATGCTGGGCTTTCATGCCAAGGCTGTCAGCCGTGACATCGAGCGCCACGACGGCGAGCTCGAGGATGCCCGCTGGTTCAGCCCGGAAGAACTGGCAACGGCCGGAGAATGGGGCGACACGGCCGCGCTCTGCCTGCCTCGCCGGGACTCCATCGCCCGCTTCCTGATCGACCAGTGGCGCGAGCGGGTGGCAGGGTCAGGTCCGAACGCGATTGCGTAGCCGGGATTGATGCTGAACGCCAGTTCTGATGTGCGACACTGGTGATTCCTGTTTTCTGGCCCTTGCGACATGAGTGAACACCCGGGTTCCGGCGACCAGCAGCAGCCCTATGAATCCAGCCGCTACGCCGCGCTGGTTCTGAATCTTGGCCGCGCGCTGCTGCACGTCGGTTCACCAGCCCACCGACTGGAATCGGCGATGCAGATCATGGCCAACCGGCTGGGACTGCAAGCCGAATTCTTCTCCACCCCGACCTCGCTGATCGTTTCACTGGGCGACGGGGAAAAACAGAAGACTTTTCTTGCCCGCTCCGATCCCGGCACCGCCAACCTGTCCAAGCTGGCAGACCTGACCGGCATCATGGATCAGCTGGAACAGGGCAGCATCGACCCCGAGCAGGCCGATGCCCAGGTGCGCGCCATCGACTCAAGCCCGCCCCGCTATGGCACCTGGATCGAAATCATCGGATTTACCGGTATCGCCGTGGGCGTTGCTCCGCTGATCGGCGGCGGCTTGCGTGAAACGCTGTTGGCTGCCGTGCTCGGTACGATCTGCGGATGCTGCGTACTTTGGCTGAGGCGTCATGCCGACCGGTCCCGCCTGACCACACCTCTGGCTGCTGCACTGATTACCTTCCTGGGCACCCTGTGGTGCGGTTTCGATCCGCAAACCGCGCTGATGCCGGCCATCATCGCCAGCATGATCGCCCTGGTGCCAGGCATGGACCTGACCACCGCCTGTCGTGAACTGGCCACCGGCCACCTGGTATCCGGTGCCTCGCGCATGGCGTTTGCCCTGATGATCTTTGCGTTGCTGACCTTTGGCCTGGTCATGGGAGGCATGGCCGGCCAGCTGGTGGTCGGACCGGTCGACCTGATCAGTCCGTCAGCGCGCCCTGACTGGCTGCTGCCCCTGGGGGTCCTGGTTGCCTCCGCCGGCCTGATGGTGTTGTTTCAGGCCCATCGTCGCGACTGGATCTGGATGCTGGGCGCCTGTCTGCTGGCCTGGGGCGGTGCCAGCCTGGGCGCCTTCCTCGGCGCGCCGGTCATGGGCGCGTTCATCGGTGCCCTGGTCGTTGGCCTGGCCGGCAACCTGTTCGTGAAGTTCACCGGCCGACCAGGCTCCATCATTCATCTACCCGGCCTGATTCTGCTGGTCCCCGGCAGCATCGGCCTGCGCAGCCTGGCCACGCTGCTCGGCGACGATGTCATTTCCGGCATCGAAACGGCCATGCTGGCCGGGATTATCGCGGTGGCGCTGACGACGGGAATGATTCTGGCCAGCGTTTTGCTGCCGCCGAGGAATGCGCTGTGATGGCGGGGAGCGAGGGATAGAAGGGTAGAAGATGCCAAATCGAAAATTGGGGCAAGGGCCCTGGGTTTGGAGATTGCTTCGCCATGGCCCCGGCTACGGTTCTTGACTCAACCCTCTCCCCTCTCCCCCTCTCCCCTACAATACTCTGGGGACCAAGCCGAGCCATGCCATGAGCATCGACATCCGCAAGAAACACGACAAAAACCTGGAAGAAGCGCAGGAGATTGCCGACTCGCTGGCCCAGGACCTGGCTGACAAGTTCGATATCGACTACGGCTGGGATGGCGATACCATCGTTTTCAAGCGTCTGGGGGTCAGCGGCGAGATCGACGTCGACGAGGAAGTCGTCCACGTTCGCGCACGCCTGGGCTTCCTGCTGACCTACCTGCAACCTGCCGTGGAGAAGGAAATCCACCGCTACCTGGACGAGCATTTCCGCTGAGCCAGCGCCACCGGCGCGGTGCCTGCCAGCGCTACCAATGCGCCGCGTGGCTGGCTGGGCCGTGCGATAATGGGGTTTCAATTTCACTCACTTCGGGGTGCTCTCAATGTCTGATCCTGTCGTTATCGTTTCCGCCCGTCGAACCGCTATCGGTTCCTTTCAAGGCCAGTTTGCCGCCGTCAAGACGCCTGAGCTGGGCGCAACCGCCATTGCCGCGGCCGTTGCCGACAGCACGGTCGAGGGCAGCGATATTTCCGAGGTCATCATGGGTTGCGTGCTGCCCGCGGGCACCGGCCAGGCGCCGGCGCGCCAGGCCGCGCTGGGTGCGGGTTTGCCGACCAGCGCCGGTTGCACCACCATCAACAAGGTCTGCGGATCCGGCATGAAAGCCGTGATGCAAGGTGCCGACGCCATCCTCGCCGGTAGCGCCACCATTGTCGTGGCCGGCGGCATGGAGTCGATGACCAACGCCCCCTACCTGATCAATCGCGGCCTGCGTATGGGTCATACCCAGTCGCTGGACCACATGTTCTACGACGGCCTGCAAAATCCCTACGATGGCCAGATGATGGGCCAGTTTGGCGAGCAATGCGTGGCCAAGTACGGCTTCACCCGCGAAGACCAGGACGACTTCTCCCGCGCGTCGGTGGAGCGGGCCGTGGCCGCCATCAACAGTGGGGCCTTCGCCGACGAAATTGCCACGGTGACCGTGAAGTCACGCCGCGGTGACGTTGAAGTCGCCACCGACGAAGAGCCACCGCGCTGCAACATCGAGAAGATGACCACGCTGCGACCGGCCTTCGCCAAGGACGGCACCATCACTGCGGCCAGTTCTTCAAAGATCTCCGACGGTGCTGCCGCCCTGGTGCTGATGCGCGAATCCGAGGCCACTCGCCGCGGTCTCAAGCCGCTGGCTCGTATCGTCAGCCACGCTGTCCACTCGCACGAACCGGAATGGTTTACCACCGCGCCGGTGGGTGCGATGCAGAAAGTGCTCGAGCGCGCCGGCTGGCAAACCGGCGAAGTCGACCTGTATGAAATCAACGAGGCTTTCGCCACCGTGGCCATGGCTGCCATGAAGGACCTGGATCTGCCGCACGAGAAAGTCAACGTCAACGGTGGTGCCTGTGCCCTGGGTCACCCCATCGGCGCCAGCGGAGCCCGCATCCTGGTCACCCTGATTCATGCCCTGAAAAACCACGGTGGCAAGCGCGGCGTCGCCTCGCTGTGCATTGGCGGTGGCGAAGCGACTGCCGTTGCTGTGGAACTGGCCTGATCGACAGTGAGTCGGGATAACCGCATCCGCGTGGTCGAAGTCGGACCACGCGATGGCTTGCAGAACGAGCCTTACACCATTTCCACGTCGGTGAAGCTTGAGCTGATCCACCGCCTGGGCGAGACGGGCGTCAAGACCATCGAGGCGACCAGCTTTGTCAGCGACCGGGCCATCCCGCAGCTGGCCGATGCCGAGGCCGTGTTCGAAGGCCTGGAGCGCAAGGCTGGCATTCACTACCCGGCCCTGGTTCCCAACGAGCGCGGCTATGACCGCGCCCGGGCCGTTGGCATCAATGAAATCGCCGTGTTCACCGCGGCTTCCGAGGAGTTCAACCAGCGCAACATCAACTGCAGTATCGAGGAAAGCCTGCGCCGCTTTGCCCCGGT
>SLQY01000182.1 GCA_007131235.1 Wenzhouxiangella sp. | reverse complement strand
GGCTCTGGCGGGAAACGGGTAATGACCCGTTGGTATTGACCTGCTTCGACTTCCTTGCGAATTCGATTGCGGATGAAATTGGTCGGCGCGCTGACGGGCTCGTTAGTGCTCATGGGGGAGGTCTGCTAAATCGGACCTCTGATTATACTGGTTGGGAGCAAGGAGCAAGGAGAAGGGAGAAAAGCAATATCGGCGGAATCGCATTTATCGAACCTTGATCCTTGATCCTGTTTTTCTAGACCCCATCGCCTCCATGCGCTACCCTCTGCGGGCTACCACCGCCCGCGGGCCAACAATGACCAACGACAACTTCGACCATCAGAGGCTCTCCAACCGCATTCTGATCGCCATGGGCCTTGGCCTGGTTTTCGGGCTATTTCTAAACTTGAGCGGCCTGACCGATCAAGCGTGGGTAGACAGCTTCCTGGTCAGCGGTCTGTTGAGCGTGGTGGGCGAGATTTTCGTTCGCTTTTTGAGCATGCTGGTGGTGCCACTGGTTTTCGTCTCGCTCATTGCCGGGGTCAGTGCGCTCAGCGATCCGAAAAAACTGGGACGCGTCGGCGGCAAGGCAATCGGCTTGTACATGCTGACCACGGGCATCGCAATTTGCCTGGCCCTGGTGGCCGCAATCCTGGTAGAGCCAGGCCTCGGCGCCAACCCCGCCGAACTGGTAGAGCGCGAGATTGCTGCCCAGCCGTCGTTCAGCCAGGTCTTGATCGATATGGTGCCGCGCAACCCGGTAGCGGCGATGGCATCCGGCGACATGCTGCCAATCATTGTCTTTGCCATTCTTTTGGGACTTTCGATTGCTCTGGCCGGCGAGCCGGGGAAGCGGGTAGGCAACTTTTTTGAAGACTTCAACGTTGTCGTCATGCGCCTGGTCGGTTTTGTCATGCTGCTGGCACCCTACGGCGTGTTTGCCTTGATCGCGGTGCTCGGCGCCACAACCGGCTGGGGAACATTCGTCGGCGTGCTGAAGTACGTCTTGCTGGTCCTGTTCATGCTGGTGCTGCACGCAGCGGTGACCTATACGTTGATTCTCAAGTTGCTGACCGGCCTCAGCCCCATTCGGTTTTTCTCCAAGATGCGCGGCGTGCTGGCGTTTGCCTTCTCTACCGCCTCCAGTGGCGCGACCATTCCGGTGACATTGAAAACCGTGGAGCAGAGACTGGGGGCCGACAACAAGGTGGCATCGTTCACGGTGCCTCTGGGCGCGACCATCAACATGGATGGAACGGCCATCATGCAGGGCATTGCGGCTGCTTTCATTGCCCAGTATTTCGGTGTCGATTTAAGCCTGACCCAGTATCTGATGATCGTCTTGATGGTGATCATGGCCTCGGTGGGCGCGGCCGGTGTGCCGGGTGTCGGGCTGATCCTGTTGGCCGGGGTGCTGGCATCGGTCGGCTTGCCGGCCGAGGGAATTGCCCTGATTCTTGGTGTCGATCGGCTGCTGGACATGACTCGTACGGCGGTCAACGTGACCGGCGATGCCATGGTGACCGTGGTCGTTGCAGACAGCGAAGGCGAGCTGGATCGGGAGGTCTTCAACAGTCCCTGAGCGGAAACGGCTTATCGGCCCCAGTTTGCCTCGGCCAGGGCCAGTCCCTTGTCAAGGCGCTGCTCAGAGCTGAGTGTTTCCGGACTGTCCAGTCTGTCGACGGCTGCCAGGCGGTGTCCGAGGCCATCATCGTTGGCGATCTGGATAGCAAGGCCGGGTCGGGCATTCATTTCCAGCACCAATGGGCCGTGATCCTGGTCGATGACCAGGTCAATTCCCATGTAGCCGAGGGGAATGGCCTCATAGCAGCGTGCTGCGATCGCAAGCAGCGTTGTCCAGTCTGGCAGCTGGAAGCCCACGACGTTGCAACGCGTATCCGGGTGCAGATCGACCAGGCGTGAACTCATCACCGCGCGCAGGGTGCGGCCACTGGTCAATTCAACGCCAGCACCAATGGCACCTTGGTGGAGATTGGCTTTGCCTGAAGAGCGCCGGGTTGGCAATCGCGTCATCGCCATGACAGGAATACCTCGGTAAAGAATGACCCGAATGTCAGGCACGCCCTCTGGTGCGATTTCGCGCAGGCGCTGGTCGGTATGGATCAGCGACTCGATCATCGCGGTATCGACCTGGCCGCCAAGCGAGTACATGCCAGCCAGTATTCCCGATACGTGGTACTCAATATCAGCGAGGGACAACAAGCGCCCACCACTGCCATGCCAGACTCTATCTTCGTAGCGCCCGGTGGCTACCAGGATGCCGTCGCCACCGGCTCCGCTGGCCGGCTTGATGACAAACTCGTCCAATTCCGCCAATTTGCGGCTTAAATGACCGGCTTCGTACTGGCTCGTAATTTCCCCGAGTAGTTCAGGGGCTGCGACACTATTTTCCTGGAGTCGGCGCTTGCACAGTACCTTGTTGTCAACCAGCGGATAGTAGCGCCGTGGATTGTGAGGCATTATGTAACAGGCGTTACGGGCATTCAGGCCCAGCACACCACGTTTTTTCAGTTCACGGTAGCGCCTGATCACGGGGACGAACGAGCCAGTACGCGAAATCGAATCAATTCATTGAGACGATAGCCGGAGTATCGGCCCATCAGGATGGTCAGCCCCAGGACAACGAGCATCAATTCGGGGAAGACAAAGGCCAGATGCTGGATCAGTGGCAGCGTCATGACCAGAAATGCCAGCGCGGCGATGAGCGCAGATCCCATGCTCTCTTTCAGCGCATCCGATGGCCCTCGCTCTTCCCAAACAATCGACATTCGCTCGATGATCATTGCCAGGATGACCATCGGGAAAAGACCAACGGAGAGCCCCACTTCCCAGCCCAGCGAATGACTGGCCAGGCTGAGCAACACCATAAGGAAGACCACAATGATCAGAACTGCGGTCAGGCGAGGCACAAGCAGCAGGTGCAGCTTGGCCAGGTAGAAGCGCAGAGACAAACCGACGGCAACCACGATGGTGAACATCAGGAGTCCGGCGAACAAACCAGTTTCGCGGAACGCCAGGGCAATCAGCACGGGCATGAAGGTACCAAACGATGGCAAGCCAACCACGTTCCGCATCAAGATCATGATGAAGGCACCGACGGGTACCAGCATCAACACGGCATAGACCGACTGCGCCTGGACAGGCAGCCTGAACAAGCTGAAGGGGGCCAACCAGCCCGCGTGAATCGCTGAGCGCTGTTCGGCGAGGTCGAGGGCGGCCAGCTCGTTGCGTCGAATCGACCAGATCAGGTCGACCAGGGTGGCACCATCCACGTCAATCGGCGGGTCTTCACCCACCCACCAGACCAGGAAGTTTTCCGGCATGCCCATCTGGCCAGTGGCCGGGTCAAAAAACAGCCACTCCCGTTGATTGTGAACCGCAAGCCATCGGACTGGTTGGGTTCGGCTTGCGTCGGCCAGGTGAAAGCCGTTGACCTGAACGCTGGGGATCCTGGCGCCTGCGAGTATCACCCGTGCAATTCTCACCCGCTGGCCCCGGTAATCCGGACTATTGAGGAACAGCGCCATTTCCTCGGTAGGTGCACTGCTGTTGATTCTGCCAAGCAGCGAGGTAGTGAATGACGCGATATCGGCCGACTGTCGCCTGACTTCCTCCACGGTAGCCAGCATGGCAGTCTGAAAGGGCTCTTCCAGGCTCGGCACTTCAGGGAAAGTCGGTCTGGGCAAAAACCGCTGATTGATCGCATCGCGGTAGAACACGCCCTGGTAGTAAAGCGACTGGCGCTGTGTTGCGCGGCGCACTGTCCAGACAGCTTCCCGAGTGGTCGCAGCGTCCTGTACGGTCAGACCGTAACCACGCGAAATGAAATTTTCCCTTAACTGCCCCATCCCCGGCGTGGTAGTCGGCAATTTGAGTGTGGCCTTGATTGGGCCACTGCCTGGCGTGATCTGCATCCTGGCTTGAACGGTCCAGGTCGACTCGATGTTCTCTGAGTGCAGCGGATAGCCCAGCACCCGATGCTTGTAGACCGCAATACCCAAGCCTACGGTGATCAGCGCCAACGCCAGGGCCAACCAGTGGATCAGGCGCGTCATTTGTCAATCAAACTCACAAGAAGGCGAATTTTGGAAGGTCTGTCCGGAATCGATCAGAGCAAAACCTTCAAGCGCGCTTCGGCCGAGCAACATGGGGTAGATGAAATTCGACCGGTCAATCAGGTTTACCTCGACTTCCTGGCGTCGGGTTCCAACGCAGATTGGCATCTTGATAACCGGGCGTCGCTGATGATTGCCGTCATGGCGAATGATACGGACATTCCTGACCAGCGGTTTTTCGAGCTCCATCTGATCCTCGGTCTCGGGATCTGTCACGGTAAAGCGGACGTAGCGCTCACCGCCGCGGCGAAAGCGCTCAATATTGGTCGCATCCAGTGAAGAGTTTGCCGCCCCGGTATCAAGCTTGGCTTTAAGCCGAAGCTCGCCGTCGAGCAACTTGACCCATTCCACCCAACCAAAAACTTCAAACTCAATTGACTCCATCGGCTCAGCCCGTAAATCGGCGCTGGCCAACACCATTGACGCTGCGACAGCAAGGGCAATAACCTTGAGTAACACGGCTAGGATCCAGGTTGAACAATGCTGGAGTATAGCAGGCAGGATCCGACAAAGCCTCTATATTTCAGTAGGTTGGGGATAGAGAAGGAAGAAAGGAATACGAGAGGGTTTGAGTGGGATTTGGAAAGAACGCGTGCGCGGGCATGTGACAGTCTGTCTCTGGACCAACGGCAGCCACGTCAATGCGCGTGAGGTCGACCGCCGCTGCGTGCAGGTGTTCATCGACTGCGATGCCCAAGGACATTCGGTTTTTCTGAGAACTGGCGAGGGGTTCCGGGACTAGAACGAGCGCTTGAAAAAGCTGCTCCTGAGCCTTCGTGACCGCAGTTTGATAAAGCCTCCTGAGGACGACCAATCCGATCAAATGGGCCTTCGCCACGATTCTGTTGAGGACTGGCAAGACCTGGCGCTGCCAGAATGGCGACGACTGCCTGGCATTGGTCCATCAGGAAACCATTAGTGCACCGAAGAACTTGTGAAAAAAATCGGGGTTTCTGGCGATTGGCCGAAGTTATTGCCCGCTTGAAGTTCATCGACGGAATTGATGAACTCAAAAACAGCAGGGCTGCGGCTTGATCAAGCGGTGTCCACACAGCCGACTTGACAGTAACTCTTTCCTGATTACGTAAGTACCCCAGCCATTGGTCAGAGGGCCTTGTCTGTCAGGCCTTGAGGTGCAGCCGAAGCGCAGGGGAGCCGTCAGCGCGTGAGTTCGTCGGACCCCGCCTGGACCGAGCAGAGCCGGCAACAGAGGACTGGCGGTTTTCGGCGCAAGCCGAAAGAAGCCAGACCGATGTACCGACAAGCGCGTGCAGGGAGTCGGCCGCCCGAAAGGGCGGACGGCAAACCGTTCGCCTGACAGACAAGGCCCTCTGACCGATCAAAGCCCGGAAGACGTGGCTGAAATACGTAATCAGGATCCCTTTTGATACGCTCTGAAGGCTCTACCTGATCCACGATGTCATTTAATAGAGTAATAAATTAGCCGACAATCATGGTAGGCATCCCAAGCGTCGTCCAAGGCCGTCTGAGCAGAATTGCAGCTGGCAGAGCCAGTTGCATCTCCTGCACAAGCAGCTTCGACCAACTCAATCGCAGATGCAAGCGCTGAAGCTTGTGAACCGCATGGCCCACCCAAGAGATGCGTATCTGAATCGATGTCAAAAGCTGGACCGACGCGAACCCAGATAGGGTGGGGCCATGAAAAAACAGCATCCTGATTTCGGCTAACATTCATCCGAAATTCGAATTGTTTACCATCAAAGTATTGAATAGTGGCGTGTCCGCTTCCCAAGTTTATTTCGGTCACGGCAATTTCCGAAACTGAAATCAGCGACCCCGAGTCAATCACAACTCGTGCCTGATCTTTCGCTAAGGCCGGACCGAGCACACCCAATAAAGCGATTGATGCAAGCGCAAATTTCCAATGCATGTTGCTTCCCTACTGAAAGTGATCATTCAGTCTAGCACATAAATAGTATAGCGGTTTTTGCATATTTCATTTGTTTGCTATTTTCCTCTTGAACGCGAACCGTCAGGTTGATACTAAGGAAGCCGTGAACAGGGGCCTGCCTGTCGCTGACGCGCTCCCGAAGCATTGAAAAAGCCTGGCAGGCCCTTCTGGAACAGCATGGCGGTTTTCTCCGAATGGCGAAAGAAGCCGTACTGTGGAAGGAGAGAAAGGGCGTACAGCTCCGGACACGTGCACGGTTTGCGGCGAAGGCGTAAGAAGTGCCCTTGTGGCGAGCGCCCGTACGTGACTGTTGGTCCACGGCCTGATCGGCCCCATCGAGCCGTCTTCTTTCGCTAACGCGAAAACCGTCGGCTCGTGATGGCCGGGCCTGCCTGGTCACTGACGCCAACCCCATAATAAGCGAAGCCCCGGCACTAGAAAGGAGGACCGGGGCTTCTGTGTAAATGCCTGGCAGCGTAGCCCGGCGCGGCATGGCGGTTTGCGGCAAAGCCGCAAGAAGCCTTGTCGCAGAGGGCGGCCACGCGTGAGCGTTGGTCACTGCCAGTCGCTGACGCGCCCCAG
>SLQY01000098.1 GCA_007131235.1 Wenzhouxiangella sp. | reverse complement strand
GTTGCTCGAGAAATTCATACAGGCTGGACAGGTAGAGGTGGTCTTCGTACATGCCATTGATCGAGCTCAAGCTGGCGCTGACCGCGGACTGGCCCTGGCGGAAGACCATCATGTACATGGTCATTTCGCCCAGCGACAGCTGGCCGAGCACGGTGGCGATCACTACCCAGGCAAATGCGCCGTAAAGTGCCGCAGTGCCGAGCAGCCCCAGGCCGAAGGCCCACCAGCCGCGGCGGATGGTCAGCGCACGATCTTCGCGAAACAGCTTGGCAAAAATGTCCCGGTAGCGCTGAAGCAGCGTGGGGGCAAGATCGTAGAGCTTGACTTCCTTGGTGTAGTCCTCGCGCGCCAGAACCGATTCCAGGTACATCATTTCGCGTGTTTCCGGCGAGCGCCAGCGAAACAGCTGGAAAGCCTGGCCGGCAAATTTTGCCTCGACGAAAAAGGCCGGCAGGCCGCCGGCTACCAGCAACAGCACCGCCCACGGTGAAAAGGCCAGCAGCAGACCGCTGAAACTGAGGATGGCAATGCCGTTCTGAATGACACCGAAGGTCTTCTGGACCAGGGCCAGGGGGCGCGACGAGGCCTCGCGTCGGGCGCGGGTAAGGCGGTCGTAGAATTCGGAGTCTTCGAGCTGGGCAAGCTCCAGGGTCTGGGCTTTCTCCAGGATCATCACGTTGACCCGTTGGCCAAGCTGGGCGCGCAGCAGGTTGTTGGCGATGTTGAGCGCGGTCTGGGTAGCGGCCATGGTGGCCACCAGCAGCGCTTCCAGTGACAGCCAGAACCAGATCGCCCGGCTCATCTCACCTTGGCTCATGGCCTGCACCACGCTGTCGACCAGTTCCTTGCCAACCCAGGCAATGGCGGCTGGCAGCAGACCGGCAATCACGGTCAGGGCCGCCAGGGTAAACGTCAGCAATCGGCTGGTCGCCCAGACCAGGGCCAGCGCCCGTCGACCATAGGTCACCAGTGGCAGGAACTGTGCGAGCAGGCCTGGGGAGGGCTGGGATGCAGAAGCGCTGTGCATTGCTCAGCAAGTGGTGGCCTGTGGTCGAAGATGCAAGCGCAACAACACCTCAAGCGCGATCGGACTGGCGGTCTGAACGGATCGGGCAGGGCTTGCCCGGCGGCTGTCGGCTTTGAGCGATAATCCCGGGCTTCCCAATATCAGAGCTTGGAGATTGAATGTCTGTATCGACGGCGGTCAAGGACAGGATTTTCGCGCGAATTGCCGATGAAATCGGGGCCCGGCTGGCACAGGTCGCCGCGGCCGTTGGCCTGCTTGACGAGGGGGCGACGGTGCCGTTCATTGCGCGCTACCGCAAGGAGGTGACCGGTGGGCTGGATGACGGGCAGCTGCGTGAGCTGCAGGTTCGTCTGGGATACCTGCGCGAACTGGAAGATCGACGCGCCGTGGTGCTGGCCAGTATCGCCGAGCAGGGCAAGCTTGATGGGCGGCTGAAAAAGGACATCGAGGCGGCGGATACCAAGGCCAGGCTTGAGGACCTTTATTTGCCGTTCAAGCCAAAGCGTCGCACGCGCGCCCAGATTGCGCGCGAAGCCGGGCTGGAACCGCTGCTTGATGGGCTGCTGGCCGACCCCGGTCGGGAGCCTGAACGATTGGCCGCGGGCTACGTGGACGCAGCGCGCGGAGTTGCCGATCCGCAGGCCGCGCTGGACGGGGCTCGCCAGATCATGATCGAACGGGCCAGCGAACAGGCCGACCTGGTCGGGAGCCTGCGCGACTGGCTGGGAAAGGTTGGCAGGATTCGTGCCGAAGTGGTCAGCGGCAAAGCGGACGAGGGGGCGAAGTTTCGCGACTACTTCGATCACGTCGAGGTGCTGGCCCGGATTCCTTCCCATCGCATGCTGGCGCTGCTGCGAGCCCGCAAGGAGGGCGTTCTGAGCTTGGTGCTGGAGCCGGGCACCGACCCTGAACAGGGTCATGCCGAGGCCGTTGCCCGGGTCGCCGCCAGCCTGGGGATTACCGAGCGCGGTCGAGCAGCTGATCGCTGGTTGATGGATGGTGCACGCCTGGCCTGGAAGACGCGATTGCTGTTGAATCTGCAGTCCGAGTTGTTTGTTGGTGCCCGTGAGCGGGCCGAGACCGAGGCCATTCGCGTTTTCGGCGATAACCTTGGCGACCTGCTGCTGGCCGCACCTGCCGGTGCCCGCTCGGTGATGGGCCTGGACCCGGGCCTGCGCACCGGCACCAAGGTGGCGGTGGTTGATGCCACAGGCAAGCTGCTCGAGGTTGCCACGGTCTACCCGCTGCCGCCTCACAACAAGCGCACAGAAGCCATGACCCTGCTTGGGCAGATGTGTCAGCGCCATCGGGTCGAGTTGGTCGCCATTGGGAATGGCACGGCATCGCGCGAGACCGATCAGTTGATTGGCGAGCTGGTCAAGACCTTGAAGCTGACCGGCGTGCAGAAGGTGGTGGTCAGCGAGGCCGGTGCCTCGGTGTATTCGGCATCCGAGCTGGCGGCGCGCGAGTTTCCCGAGCTTGATGTCAGCCTGCGCGGCGCGGTTTCGATAGCGCGGCGCTTGCAGGATCCGCTCGCCGAGCTGGTCAAGATTGAGCCCAGGGCCATCGGTGTCGGTCAGTACCAGCACGACCTGGATCAGAAGCGACTGGCGCGGGCCCTGGATGACCGTGTCGAAGACTGTGTCAATGCCGTTGGGGTTGAGGTCAACACGGCATCAGCCGCGCTGCTGGCCCGGGTGGCGGGCCTGTCAGCGACGGTGGCCGAAAATATCGTCGCTCATCGTGATCAGCACGGTGCCTTTCGACGCCGGCAGGATTTGCTCAAGGTGCCTCGCCTCGGCGACAAGACCTTCGAGCAGGCGGCCGGTTTCCTGCGCATTGCCGCCGGCGACAACCCGCTCGATGCCTCGGCCGTCCATCCGGAAGCCTACCCGGTAGTCAAACGCATCAGCGCCCGCCTTGGTCGGCCCGTCGACCAGGTCATTGGCGACGGGGCGAGCCTGCGCGCGCTGAACGCGGCCGAATTTACAGATCAGCGCTTCGGGCTGCCCACGGTGCGCGACATCCTGGCCGAGCTGGAAAAGCCGGGTCGCGATCCAAGGCCGGAGTTTCGCACCGCCAGGTTCAGCGACGGGGTAGAGAAACTGGCGGACCTGGTGCCGGGCATGATCATGGAGGGGACGGTCAGCAACGTCGCGGCGTTCGGCGCCTTTGTCGATATCGGTGTCCACCAGGATGGACTGGTGCATATCAGCGCGATGAGCAGCAAGTTCATCAAGGACCCGCGCAGCGTGGTCAAGGCCGGCGACGTGGTCAAGGTCAAGGTGATGGATGTAGATCTGAAGCGTCAGCGTATCGCGCTCAGTCTTCGCCTCGATGATCCGCTGCCCGATGCCGACGTCCTGGCGGCCAGCAAGCGCAGTCCGGGCCCGGACCGCCGCCAGCGCAAGCCAGCCAGCCGGAAAGCCGAGCAGCCATCGGCAGCGGGCACCCTGGCCGATGCATTTTCCCGCGCAAAGCAAAAGTAAGGCCAGGCGCAGGGCAAAGGTAGCGAAATGAACGGGGTTTTTGGATACAATGGGAGAGTTTTGTTTCGCGCCTGTGCCAGGGCCTGGGCGGTTCCCGAACCAACCTCCTGATATTCTGATGCTTTCCATACAGAATATTTTATTTTCATATAGTTACGATAATTAACTCTAATTTTTCGAGGTAAGGAAATGCAGCGTACTCTTTCCATCATCAAGCCGGATGCCGTGGCCAAGAACGTCATCGGTGAAATCTATACCCGTTTCGAGCGCGCCGGGCTCAAGGTCGTTGCGGCTCGGATGAAACATCTGAGCACGGAAGAAGCCGAGGGTTTCTACGCCGTTCATCGTGAGCGCCCATTCTTTGCCGACCTGGTCAAGTTCATGACCTCCGGGCCGGTGATGGTCCAGGTGCTCGAAGGGGATAACGCCATTGCCCGCAATCGCGAGCTGATGGGCGCCACTGACCCGCGCCAGGCCGCACCGGGGACGATCCGTGCTGATTTCGCCACCAGCATCGATGCCAACGCGGTCCATGGCTCGGACGCGGAGGACACGGCAGCACAGGAAATCGCCTACTTTTTCGGTGACGATGAGATATACTCGCGGTAATTATTAGCGAAGCGCTGCAAATGATTGCTGGGCAAGCAAAAAAGACCAACCTGCTCGGTCTTGATCAAGCAGGTCTTGAATGTTTTTTCGCCGATCTTGGCGAAAAGCCTTACCGTGCCCGGCAGGTTTTGCAGTGGATCCATCAGCGTGGGGTGACTGACTTCGCGCTGATGACCGACCTGGCCCGGGCCCTGCGGGAGCGCCTGTCCGAGCTTGCCGAGGTCGTGCCGCCGCGGGTGATTCGTGAGCAGCTCTCCGACGATGGCACTGTCAAGTGGTTGCTGACCGTGGACGGTGGCAGTGCAGTGGAAACGGTATTCATCCCGGAGGTCTCGCGCGGCACCCTGTGCATTTCGTCGCAGGTGGGCTGCATGCTCAACTGCACCTTCTGCTCCACGGCAACCCAGGGATTCAAGCGCAACCTGAGCTCGGCCGAGATCATCGGCCAGGTCTGGCATGCGGTCAACGCCCTGGCCGACGAGCGATTCGGTCAGCGACGTGTCACCAACGTGGTGTTCATGGGCATGGGCGAGCCGCTGTTGAACCTGCCATCGGTGACCGCAGCACTCGCCTTGTTGCGCAATGACCTGGCCTATGGTCTGGCCGCGCGCCGAGTGACCATCTCCACGGCAGGGGTTGTCCCGGGCATTGATCAGCTCGCCGACGGCGAGGAGTTCGCGCTCGCCGTTTCCCTGCATGCGCCGGATGACGAGCTGCGCAGTCGGCTGGTTCCGCTCAACCGCAAGTACCCGGTTGCGGAGCTGATCGCTGCCTGCAAACGCTTCGTTGCGGCTCGGCCGCGACGATCGATCACCTTCGAGTACACGATGATTGCCGGTGTCAACGACGGCAGGGCGCAGGCGAAGGGCCTGGTGCGGGTGCTCAATGGATTGCCCTGCAAGATCAACCTGATCCCCTTCAATCCCTTCCCGGGAACGCCGTTCGAGCCATCCAGCGCGGAGGCGATTTACGAGTTTCAGAAGATTACCCGGGCTGCGGGCATCATCACGACGGTCAGAAAGACGCGCGGTGAGGACATCGACGCGGCTTGCGGTCAACTGGTTGGCAAGCTGCTCAGCCCCAGCGAGCGTCGCTTGCTGGTGCAACAGCAGCTGGCCCGGCAGGCGCTGGAGGCAGCGTGAGCTGGCGGCCTGTCTTCGTTCCGGCCCTGGCCCTGGCCCTGCTGGCCGGCTGCGCGACCACCCAGCAGCAGGGCAGCCCGGCATCGCAGCGGGGCATGGATAGCGTCAGTCCGGTGCGGGCAGCGGAAATCAATTCCCGCCTCGGTGTTGGGTACCTTGAGCGTGGGCAGGTTCAGCTGGCCATGGAAAAGCTCGAAACGGCGCTGCGTCACGACCCCGACCATGTGCCGGCTCACTTGACCCTGGCCCTGATCTTTGATGAGATTGGCGATTCGAGTCGGGCTGAGCGGCATTTTCGCCAGGCTTCGCGGCTGGCCCCGAATGACGGCGCGACGCAAAACAGCTACGCGGTTTTTCTGTGCCGGCAAGGAGACTTCCGGGCCGCTGACCGTCACTTCCTTCAAGCTACCCAGGATCCTTTCTACATCACCCCGGAAGTGGCCTGGACCAACGCCGGGGCTTGCGCCCGCCGCAGCGGCAATCTTGACAAGGCCAACGATTACCTTCGACGCGCCCTCGAAACCAACCCGGCTTTCCCGGACGCGTTGTTCCACTTAGCAGAACTTTACTACCAGCAGGGAGAAGCCTTCAGGGCTCGCGCTTTTCTGCAGCGATTTGAATCGGCTGCAGTCCCCGAAGCCGGCGCACTTTTTCTGGGCTACAGGATCGAATCCAGCCTGGGGAATCGTGTCGAGGCCAACCAGTACGTCAGCAGACTGGAGAGCCAATTTCCGAATTCGAGCGAAGCGCGCGAGTTGAGAGGGCTCGAAATGGATCAATGAGCGAAACAAAACCAACAGATAACGAAGCCTCTCCAGCAGAGCACTACCGTCGTATTGGCGACGCCCTTAAATCCGGCAGGCGGGCACGCAAGCTGGACATCGAGGATGTATCGCGCTCGCTGCGCTTGCCCGGCATGACTGTCGAGGATATTGAAAACGGGCGTCTCGACCGTTTGGCCGGATTGTATCGACGCGGCTATGTTGCCAATTACGCCCGCCTGGTCGGCGTTGACCCGGCCCCCTTGCTGGCCCAGATCGACCTCGATCCGGCCCCTGAATTGCGCCAGGTCCTGCCCCGCCCCAAAAGCACCAGGAAAGTTGAAAAGTACATTAAGTTTGCAACGTATGCGGTTGTTACAATAGCGATTGTTCCGCCATTGATTGTTTTTTTCGTCCAGGGTGGATCGCGAATGGCAGAGCCCGAACCGCGTCCGGCGGTAGCCCAGGTCGAAGGTGAGCCGGCCAGTGGCGATGATCAACGCATGGCGCGTAGAATCGCGCGAGCGCTGGCACTGGATGAGAACGTTGAAGGTGAAGCTCCCGGGCCGGTGACGGCATCGGCTCTGCCGATTCGCTCGCTGCGTCCGGTGCGAGAGCTGCAGCCGGAGCCGATGTCTGCGGCCGAGACTCTGGCATCGGATGCCGTGATCGACGTCGGAGAAGCAGCGCCCCCCAGGCTCGAGCTTGGCATCGAGCTGGTCGAAGACAGCTGGATAGAAATCTACGCGGCCGATGGTCGGCGGCTCGAGTACGACTTGCTGCGGGCGGGTCAACAACGCAACTACCAGGGCGAGCCACCGTTTCGACTGTTGCTGGGTCGGGCCAATGCCGTGCGCCTGGTGGCCGACGGTCAGGCGGTTGCCTATCCGGGCGACGACCGGGCCGATGTGGTCAGCCTGGAGCTGTTGCCAGGTGGCGAAGTCAGACGCTGAGCCACGGACCAGCAGCCTGACTCCGAATCGGCCCGCCTGACCTGGCGGGCCACTGGTTTTTGGACATGGAATTCTTGCATGAACAGTATCCGTTCCATCCGCGGAATGCACGACATCCTGCCGGCCGAAACACCGCTGTGGCAATGGCTGGAGCGAAGGCTTGCGGACATTTTCGCGACCTATGATTTCCATGAGATCCGGGTCCCGATGCTTGAGCAGGCCGAAGTGTTCATGCGTGCCATCGGCCAGGCCACCGACGTGGTCGAGAAGGAAATGTACGCCTTCGAGGATCGCAACGGCGATCAGCTTAGTCTGCGTCCGGAGGGCACGGCCGGGGTCGTCCGGGCGGCCATTCAGCATGGCTTGTTGCAGACGCCGGGACTGAAGGTCTGGTACCACGGCCCCATGTTTCGCCACGAACGGCCGCAGAAGGGTCGGCAACGTCAGTTCCACCAGTTCGGTGCCGAAGTCTTCGGGCTGGAGCAGGCCGCCGCCGATGCCGAATTGATTGCCATGGTCGAGCGTATCTGGCGCGAGCTGGGCCTGGCGGGCAAGGTCCGTCTGGAGATCAACTCGCTGGGTGATCGGGCAGACCGTGTGCGCTATCGCCAGCAGCTTGTCGACTTCCTGGAACCCTACGTCGATCGGCTCGACGCGGACAGCCAGCGCCGCCTGGCAACCAACCCACTGCGGATTTTCGATAGCAAGCACCCCGAGACGCAGGCCATCATGGCCGACGCCCCGCGCTTGGCCGACTCCCTGGGCGAGGAGGCCCGCGTCCACTTCGACCAGGTATGCCGGCTGCTCGACCAGCTCGGTATCGAGTACCGGATCAACCCCGGCCTGGTGCGCGGGCTGGACTATTACTGTCGGACGGTTTTTGAATGGATTACCGACGACCTGGGCGCGCAGGGGACGGTTTGTGCAGGTGGTCGCTACGACGAGCTGGTCGCCATGCAGGGTGGTAAGGATACGCCCGGCATCGGCTTCGCCCTGGGCGTGGAGCGGGTTCTGACCCTGCTGGCCGATGCGGGGATGGAACGAGAGCAGGTTCCGCAGGTCTACCTGGTCAGCCAGGTTGATATTGCCGAGGCGCTCAAACTTGCCGAGCGTCTGCGCCAGGAGTGTCCCGGATTGCGCGTCGGCATGTCCTTGTCCGGTGGCAGCTTCAAGGCGCAGTTCAAGCGCGCCGATCGCTGCGGTGCAGCGTTGGCCCTGGTGCTGGGTGAGGTCGAGCTTGCCGCCGGCGAGGTCCAGGTCAAGCGGCTGCGCTCGCAGTCAGCTGACCAGGACAGCGTGCCAGTCGAGGAGTTGTCCGGCTACCTGGCGCAGTTGCTTGCCGCTGAGGGTGAGCATTGATTTATCATTGTCGGCTTAATCTTTTTTCATTCCAATCAGCAAGAGAACAGTTTCCATGGCTGTAGAGCTTTACGACGAGCACGAACAGAGCGAACGCGTCCGCAAATGGATCAAGGAGTACGGTGTCTCCATCGTGCTCGGCCTGGTGCTGGCTTTCGGCGGCATTTTCGGCTTCCGGCAGTGGCAGGACCACCAGGTCCAGCAGCGCTTCCTTGCGGCGGAATATTTCGATGTCATTCAGCGCGAGCTGGACGCCGGCGAGCTCGACCTGGCCGAGCAGCAGTTTGCCGCCCTGCGCGACGCCGTGCCCCGCAGTTCCTACGTTGCCTTGTCTGGCATGCTGCTGGCAGCCGGCTACGTTGAAGACGGCCGTCTCGAACCGGCTGCGCGGCTGTACCGGGAAATTCTCGACGGGCGTGGACTTGATTCCTTGCGGCCCGTGGTGACCCTGCGCCTGGCCCGCGTCCTGGAGGCGCAAGGTGATCTTGATGCCGCCATGGCACTGGTTGCAGGCGAGGCGCCGGCTGGCTTTACCGCCGCCTGGGCGGAGGTCCGCGGCGACCTGGCGCTGGCTCGGGGAGAGCATGAGCGGGCGCGCCTGGCTTTCCAGGAGGCGATTGACAACATCAGCGGGCAGGGTGGCAAGCGGCGCCTGCTTCAACTCAAGATAGACGCGACCGGCCCGGGCCTCGCGGAGGATGCTTCGTGACCCCGTGGACCCGCACCGGTCTGATTATCACGCTGGCCTTCGCGGTCAGCGCTTGCGGCATCTTCAACCGTGACCGTGACAGCGACGATGGCCCGGCCGACCTGGTTGACTTCGATGCAACATTGCAGGTAGAGCGTCTCTGGTCCACGGGCGTTGGTGCCGGCACCAACCGCAGTCGTCCGAATTTCCGTCCGGTCGTTGACGGTGAAACGATCTGGGTGGGTGACCACCGCGGCCGCATTTCTGCGGTCAACGCCGCCAATGGTCGGGTTCAGCGGCGCTTTGACACCGGGCTGGATCTGTCGGCTGGGCCCGCCGTCCATGACGGTCTGCTGCTGGCTGGCACGTTCGACGCTGACCTGGTGGCGCTGGACGCGGAATCAGGCAACGAACGCTGGCGTGCAAGGCTGTCGTCCGAAATTCTCGCCTTCCCGGTGGTGCATGACGGCGTGATCGTGGTTCGCTGCATCGACGGTCGCATCTTCGGCCTTGATCCGGCCGATGGCCGGCGCCTGTGGGTTCATGACCGCAGCGTGCCGCTGCTGACCCTGCGCGGCAACAGCGACCCATTGGTCCGCGCCGGACAGGTATTCATTGGCTACGATGATGGCACGGTTGCCGGCCTTCGGGTCAGCGATGGCGGCGTTCTCTGGGAGCAGCGGGTCAGCATGCCAGAGGGGCGCACCGAGCTTGAGCGCCTGGCCGACATCGATGGGCCATTGGCCATCGTTGGCACCGATTTGTACGTTGTCACCTACCGTGGAAGAATGGCCAGCCTGGCCCTGGAGTCCGGACGCATCCTCTGGGTCAAGGATGTTGCCTCCCATTCGGGTATCAGTCTGCAGCGTACCCAGCTGGCTTCGGTCGATCGGGACGACGGGCTGTGGATGATCGATCGCCGCAACGGTTCAACCTTGTGGCGCGAGGAACGGCTGGCCCGGCGTGGCCTCAGTCGGCCGATATTTGTCGGCGACTACCTGGCAACGGTCGACAGCCAGGGTTACATGCACTGGCTGGATGCTGAAAGCGGAAATTTCGTGGCCAGGGTCCGGCCGAGCCGATCGGCACCGGCCTCGGCACCGGTGGCGGTTGGCAATACCGTCTACCTGCTCGATGAAGACGGCAACCTGAGCGCCTGGCGCCCGCGCGGCTGACCGATCATCGTGAGTGTGCTGCCGGTGGTCGCCATTGTTGGTCGGCCCAATGTTGGCAAATCAACGCTGTTCAATGCGCTGACCCGAACGCGTGATGCGCTGGTAGCCGATTTCCCGGGTGTTACCCGTGACCGTATTTACGGCCGGGCGCGGTTGGCCGAGCGTGATCTGATCCTGGTCGATACCGGTGGCCTGGACGATGCCGCCGATGCAATGGAAAGCGCCGCTCAGCACCAGACCCGGCTGGCGATTGATGAAGCTGACCTCATCGTTTTTGTCAGCGATGCTCGCGACGGGCTGATACCGGCCGACCACGAGATCATCCAATCGCTGCGCGGCCTGGACAAGCCGCTGATCCACGCGGTCAACAAGTCTGACGGTCTCGATGCTGACCTGGTGGTTGCCGAGGCTGCCGAGCTGGGTTTGCCGGCCTTGCTGATCGCGGCCAGCCATCGGCGCGGCCTGGATCGCCTGGGACGTGCCATCGATGAAGCCCTGCCGCCCGCCGAGCTCATCCAGCCCGCCGACGCCGATGGCATTCACCTGGCCCTGATTGGCCGCCCCAATGCTGGCAAGTCAACCTTGCTCAACCGCCTGATGGGCGAAGAGCGGGCCTTGGCCACCCCCACGCCAGGCACGACTCGCGACCCGATTCGTGGCCGCGTCGAACGCAATGGGCAGGTTTATCACCTGGTTGATACCGCCGGCATTCGACGCCGTCGCGGCAGCCATGAAGGCATTGAGAAGTTCAGCACCATCAAGGCCCTGCAGGCGATGGAAAAGGCGGATGTCGTGGCCTTGCTGGTCGATGTCAGTGAAGGCGTCTCCGAGCAGGACGCGCGCCTGGCCGGTCACGTGATCGAGGCCGGGCGCGCGCTGGTTCTCGTCCTGAACAAGTGGGACTGCCTCGATCGCGATCGCCGCGACCAGGTGTTGAAGGATGTCGCCGAGCGTATGTCCTTTGCCACTTTTGCCCCGGTCGTCACTGCCTCGGCCCTGCACGGCAGCGGGCTGGGTGAGCTGACCGATGCCATTGAGCACGTCTATGCAGCCGCCTGCCAGGATTTGTCGACGCCGGCCCTGACGCGCGCCCTGCGAGGTGCGGTGGAAGCGCACGCGCCGCCGGGCGGAAAGCACGCCACGCCCAAGTTGCGCTATGCCCACTCCGGCGGCAACTTCCCGACCCGTATCGTCATCCATGGCAGTCGAACCGCCGGGGTGCCGGAGCAGTATCGACGCTATCTGGTCAACATGTTTCGGCGCCAGTTCAATTTCACCGGGGTGCCTGTGCGCCTGGTTTTTCGTGATTCCGAAAATCCGTATGCCGGTCGCAAGAACAAGCTGACGCCACGCCAGATCCAGAAACGTAAACGTCTGAAAGACTTTGGCCGAAAAAAGAAACGACGCAAGTGAGCGGCTGCGGCGTTACCTGTCGCGACTGAGCGAGGCGGTCGAGGAAATCGACGTCGCTGCGGCGTTTGCCCGTCTCCAGGGGGGAGCCATCCTCATTGATATCCGCGAGACCGGTGAACTGGGCTCGGGTACTGCCGAACCCGCCCGGTTGATTTCGCGGGGCATGCTGGAGCTGGAAATTGGCAGCCGTGTGCCCGACCGGCAGACGCCGCTGATTCTGATGTGTGCCGGCGGAGATCGTTCGCGCCTGTCGGCGGCCAGCCTTGCCGAGCTTGGTTACGAATCGGTAGCCAGTCTGGTCGGTGGCTTCGAGGCGTGGCGCGCCGCAGGCGGCGCGGTGCGCCAGACTGATTCTGGCCAAGCGATCGAGTCAGATCGTTACTTGCGCCACTTCGCCATGCCCGAGGTGGGTCGGGACGGTCAGGCCAAGCTGGCCAGGACCCATGTATTGCTGGTTGGTGCCGGCGGGCTTGGTTCTCCGGTTGCGCTGTACCTGGCTGCCGCTGGCGTCGGCCACCTGACCCTGGTCGACGGCGACCGGGTCGAGCGCAGCAATCTCCAGCGCCAGATCCTGCACAGCGACTACCTGGTCGGTCATTTCAAGACCGAATCGGCCGCCCAGCGCCTGCATGCATTGAACCCGGAGGTGCGCATCAGCACCCTGCAGGTTCGTATCGATACCGATAACGTCGCCGATATCCTCCGGCCTGCCGATATCGTGGTCGATGGATCGGACAACTTCCCGACCCGCTACACCCTCAACGCGGCCTGCCAGGCCCTGGCCAAGCCGCTGGTTTACGGTGCGGTGCTGCGTTTCCAGGGCCAGGTGGCCCTGTTTGAACCGGGGCAGGGCGCTTGCTACCGCTGCCTGTTTCCCGAGCCACCGTTGGCCGAGGACTCACCAAGCTGCGCCGAAGCCGGCGTGCTGGGCGTGATGCCGGGGGTCATTGGCTGCCTGCAGGCAACCGAGGTCCTCAAGCGCATTCTCGGATTGGGCCAGGGCCTGCAATCGCAGTTGCTGCACTTCGATGCCTTGTCCATGCGTTTCCGAACGACCCGGCTGGTACCTGATCCCGAATGCCCTGACTGCGGCCCGCATCGGCCAGGCTGAGACCCGGTAACGGCTTACCGGGCCGCGCCGCTCAGAGTGACCAGGACTGCAAGTTGCGCGTGATCTGGTGGATGACGGCCGGATCGTCCGGCGGCGTCTGCGCCGGCCAGTGCTCGACCAGCGCTCCCTTGCGGTTGAACAAGTACTTGTGGAAGTTCCAGCGCGGCAGCACGGAGCCGCCATGCTCCTGGGCCAGGTCCTTGAACAGGGGGTGGGCGTTGATGCCCATCACCGAGTATTTCCCGGTCATCGGGAAGGTGATGTTGTACTCGCTTCTGACGAACTCAGCGATTTCTTCCTCGCTGCCTGGCTCCTGCTCGCCGAAGTCGTTGCAAGGTACGCCGATCACGACCAGGCCGGATTGCCCGTAGTCAACGAAAAGCTGTTGCAGCTTGGCATAGTGTGGTGTGAATCCGCACTCCGAGGCGGTGTTGACCAGCAGGATGGGCTGGCTGCGGTAGCGTTCCAGGGAAACCGCACCACCATTGAGTCCGGCGAAGTTGTAGTTGAAGACGTTCACGGTTGCAATCCTCAGGCTTGTAACATGTCTCAATCGTAACCGCTTCCCGGTACAATGTCGCCCCTGTGAGCATCCCAAAAGCAAACATCCTGGACGGCAAGGCGGTGGCCGAAAGGCTCAAGGCCAACGTTGCCGATGCGGTCAAGGCCCATCTGTCTCGTGGCGGTCAGCGGCCCGGGCTGGCCGTCGTGCTGGTTGGCGATGACCCGGCCTCCGAGGTTTATGTCGGCAACAAGGTGCGCGCCTGCGAGCGGGCTGGCATCGCTTCGTTCAGCCATCGCCTGGCCCACGGCACCGGCCGCAGTGAATTGCTTGCCTTGATCGATGAGCTCAATGCCGCTCCGGACATACACGGCATCCTGGTTCAGCTGCCGCTGCCACGCCATCTCGACGAGCGCTTGATCACCGAGCGTATTCACCCGGCCAAGGATGTCGATGGTTTTCACCCGGTCAACATGGGACGTCTGGTACTGCGTGACCCTGGCCTGCGTCCGTGCACGCCCAGGGGGGTCATGACGCTACTGGCTGCGCATCAGGTCGACGCCAAGGGCAGAAATGCATTGGTCGTCGGGGCCTCCAACATCGTTGGCCGGCCGCTGGCCCTGGAGTTGTTGCTGGCAGGGGCAACGGTCAACGTCGCGCATCGCTTTACCCGTGACCTGGAGCGCCACGTCCGCGCCGCCGACCTGGTTTGCGTTGCCGTCGGCAAGCCGGGCCTGGTCGACCCGAGCTGGATTCAACCCGGCACCATCGCCATCGATATTGGCATTACCCGCCTCCCCGATGGCCGCCTGCGGGGGGACCTGGACTTCGACGCAGTGGCCGAGCGGGCCTCATGGATTACGCCGGTGCCGGGCGGCGTGGGGCCGATGACCGTCGCCACCCTGATGCAGAACACGGCCGAGGCAGCCGGGCTCGTGGTCAAGGCGCCATGAAGCAGCTGGGCAGGGTGGCGCTTGCCACGCTGGTTGTCACCGTTCTGGTCGCTTTGACCGGCTGCGCCAGCCTGCTTGATCGGGCTGCGAACAACTTCGCCGATGATCTCGAGGCGGCCATCCGGGCCTACGATGAGCCGAACGTGGTTTCGGCCGGTCTGCCGGCCTTTCTGCTGCTGATGGAAGCGCGCCTGCAGTCGCGGCCGAATGATGTGGGCCTGCGCCTGACCACGGCTCGCCTGACCGGCACATACGCCACCCTGTTTGCCGATCAGAACGCACAGGAGCGCGAGCAACGCCTGACCCGACGGGCCCTGGACCATGCCCGGATCGGGGCCTGCCAGCACTCCCGGTCGCTGTGCGAACTTGACAGGCTGGATTTCGAAGCCCTGGAAGATCGCATCGACACCCTGGGCCCAGGCCAGGTTGAAGCGGTCTACGTCCTGGCAACCAGCTGGACGACATGGATTGCAGCCCATGCCCAGGATTTCCGCGCCCTCGCCGACTTGCCGCGGGTCGAGTCCTTGTTGACCTGGGTGGCCGCAACCGAACCCGGCTACGACGATGGCGCGGTGTACCTGTACCTGGCGGTGCTCAATTCGCAGCGCCCGCCAGCAGCCGGCGGCCAACCGCGCAAGGCCAGGGACTATTTTGAGCGGGCGCGGGCCTCATCCCAGGGTCGCAATCAGCTGGTCAATGTCATGATGGCCGACTCCTATGCCCGCTTGCTGTTTGATCGTGACCTCTATGTCGAATTGCTCGAGACCGTCTTGCAGTCCGACAACGACCACCCCGACTATCGCTTGGTCAACCAGGTTGCACGAAGTCGCGCGCTGATTCTGCTTGAGCAAACCGAGGAGCTGTTCGACTAATGAAAAAACATGTCATCGGGCTGGTGGCCCTGACCTGGCTGCTTTCCGCGCCCCTGGCCGCGCAGGAACTCAAGATCGCCACGCTTGCGCCGGATGGATCGAGCTGGATGAACGAGCTGCGCGATGCCGATCAGCGTATCCAGGCTGGCACGGAGCGCCGGGTCCGGATACGCTTCTACCCGGGGGGCGTCATGGGCGATGCCAGCGCGGTACTGCGCAGAATGCGCCTGGGCCAGCTCCAGGGCGGGGCTTTCACGCTGGGCGATCTGGCCGGCGTTTCACCGGCGGTCAACCTGTACAGTCTGCCGTTCACGTTCCGGGATGAGGCCGAGGTGCTGGCCGTGCGCGAGCAATTCGACCCGCTGATCATGGCGGCACTGGAAGAGCAGGGCCTGATCGTACCGGGCCTCAGCCTGGGGGGCTTTGCCTACCTGTTCGCGCGTGATCCTTTTCCGGCACCAGAAGCGCTGTCGACCAGTTGGCGGGTCTGGGTACCTGCCGGTGACGCGTTGTCACGTCGCACCCTGGAGCAGGCCGGGGTCAGTCCGGTACCCCTGGCGCTGGCCGATGTTTACACCGCGCTGCAAACCGGGACCGTCAACACTTTTGCCAGTACGCCGTCTGGCGCCATCATTCTGCAATGGCACACCCGTGCTCGTCATATGCTGGACTTGCCGATCCTGATGACAGCCGGCACCATAGGACTGGACCGGCGCGCTTTCGGTCGGCTTGCAGCGCCGGACCAG
Source organism: Wenzhouxiangella sp. (assembly GCA_007131235.1). Taxonomy (GTDB): domain Bacteria; phylum Pseudomonadota; class Gammaproteobacteria; order Xanthomonadales; family Wenzhouxiangellaceae; genus Wenzhouxiangella. The sequence goes on along the minus strand of SLQY01000098.1, from coordinate 36,755 downwards.
GAGTTAGTGCTGGCCGAATTCCGGCAGGCCCTGGTCAGGCTGGAGGCAGTCAACCGGCGCGACAACGACTCGGCCCGCCAGGCGCTGGTCGAGCAGGGCATCACGATTGCCGCACCGGATCCCGGCCATGCCCGCACCTGGCGTGAGATCGCGGAACAAACGCGTGATCGCATGATTGAAGGCGATCAGATCGAAGTGCCACACCTGGACCTCATGCTCGAACGACTCGAGGCTCATCGTGCGCCTTGAGGCAGCACTCAGGGAGGCCAATCGCCAGCTCGAGGGCCTGGAGTCGATTGTTCTGACCGTGCTGCTGTTGTCACTGGTCGGACTGGGTCTGGCCCAGATCCTGATGCGCAATGCATTCGGCATGGCCCTGCCATGGGCCGACGGCGCCATGCGCGCCATCGTGCTGTGGCTGGCCATGGTCGCCGGCATCGTGGCCGCGGGTCGGTTCAAGCATATTCGAATCGATCTGCTCTCCCACCTTTTGCCGCCAGGCCTGGCCAGGCCGGTTCATGGCCTGCTGATGTTTCTCACAGCCTTGATATGCATGGTCATGAGTTGGCTCAGTCTGCGCATGCTGTCGCTGGAGTTCGAATTTCAGACCACCGCCTTTCTCGCGGTCAAGACCTGGATGGTGCAGGCCATCGTGCCGCTTGGCTTTGCCATGATGGCGGTGAGGTTCCTGTTCGGTGTGTTTATCCGTCCACCGCCAGCCGAGATGGTGTATGCCGGTGCCGAGGAATCGGATACCGCGGCAACGGATACGGCGAACCAAGCACGGATCGAGCCGCGGTGATCATCGTTGTCCTGGTGTTGCTGGCCCTGGTGGGCATGCCGCTGTTTGCGGTTATCGCCCTGGGTGCGATGGCGGGTTTTCATCAGGCTGAGCTTGATCTGGCCCTGGTGGCCATGGAATTTCAGCGCATCGGCGAATTGCCGGTACTAATCGCCCTGCCGCTGTTTACCTTTGCCGGCGTGCTGGTTGCTCATAGTGCCACCCCGGCACGCCTGGTTGACCTGACCCGGGCTGCGCTGGGTTGGCTCCCCGGTGGGCTTGCCATCCTGGGCTTGTTGATGTTCGCCCTGATGACGGCGTTTACCGGCGCCTCGGGCATCACCGTGGTCGCCCTGGGCAGCCTGATGTTACCGGCGCTGCTGGCAGCCGGTTACCAGCGTCGCTTTGCCCTGGGGCTGGTCACGACCGGTTCGAGCATGGGCGTGCTGTTTGCCCCGTCCCTGCCGTTGATCCTGTATGCCGTGGTCGCCCAGCAGGTGGCACCGGGGCAGGGTATCGGGGTCGATGACCTGTTTCTGGCCGGCGTGCTGCCTGGCATCCTGATGCTGCTGGTGCTGGCCGGCTATGCGATGTGGGTGCAGCGCGATCTGCCGCCCGATCCGCGTCCCGTGCCGGCGCTTGGCAAATCCGTGCGCGCCATCGCCTGGGAGCTGCCGTTGCCATTCGTGGTGCTGGGAGGTATTTACGGAGGCTGGCTGCTGGTTATCGAGGCCGCGGTGGTCACCGCGGCCTGGGTGTTGATTTCATTGCTGCTGATCCGGCGCGAGATTTCCCTGGCCCGCCTGCCGGCCATCATTACCGAGGCGATGATGCTGGTCGGTGCGATCCTGATCATTCTGGGCATGTCGCTGGCATCGACCAACGTGATGATCGACGCCCAGGTGCCGCAGCGGCTGTTCGAAGCGGTCGCGCCCCATATCGACAGCCGCCTGGTCTTTCTGCTCCTGGTCAACGTGGTCTTGCTTATCGCCGGCATGCTGCTCGACATCTTCGCCGCCCTGGTCATCCTTGCCCCGCTGATCATTCCGGTGGCCCTGGCCTTCGGCGTCGACCCGGTCCACCTGGGTATCATTTTCCTGGCCAATCTGCAGATTGGCTACTGCACGCCGCCGGTCGGTATCAACCTGTTCCTGGCCAGCCACCGCTTCGGCGATGACATCCTCAAGGTTTACCGGGCGACCCTGCCGTTCCTGGGCCTGCTGCTGGCCGCCCTGCTGATCATCACCTGGTGGCCGGCTTTAAGTCTGTGGCTCCCGGGTCGGATGTAGTCGTTCGCATAGATCTCAACGTTCGACGATGGCGGAGACTCCCATGCCGCCGGCGGTGCAGATCGAGATCAGGCCGCGGCCGGAGCCGGCTTCTTCGAGAATGGCAGCAAGGGTTGACAGGATGCGAGCGCCGGTGGCGGCAAATGGATGGCCGATTGCGACTGAGCCACCACGTACATTCATCCTGGTCCGGTCGATGCTGCCCAGGGCACCGTCCAGCCCCAGTCGTTCCCGACAGAAACGCTCCGACTCCCAGGCTTTGAGCGTGCACAGGACCTGGGCGGCAAAGGCTTCGTGAATCTCGTAGAAGTCGAAGTCCTGCAGTTTGAGATTGGCCCGGGTCAGCATTTCGGCCACGGCCACGGCCGGGGCCATCAGCAGCCCTTCATCCTGGTTGACGTAATCCACAGAAGCGGTGCGGCCAAAGGTCAGCCAGGCCGTGACCGGCAGGTCGTTTTTCTTGGCCCATTCTTCGGAGGCCAATAGCACCGCGGCAGCGCCATCGGTGAGGCTGGAGGAGTTGCCCGCGCTCAGGGTGCCGTTCTTGCGGTCGAAGGCTGGTTTCAGGCTGGCCAGCTTTTCCATCGAACTGTCGCCGCGCACGTTGTTGTCGCGAATCACTCCGCTGTGTTGAATGACCAGGTCATCGAAAAATCCGGATTCCCAGGCTGAAGCCGCTTTCTGATGGCTTTCCAGGGCCAGCTCGTCCTGCTCGGCCCGGCCGATTTCCCACTCCCGGGCCATGCGCTCGCAGTGCTGCCCCATGGACAGGCCGGTACGTGGCTCAGCGTTGCGTGGTGGCTGAGGGGCCAGCTCGCCAAACGAAAAGCCCTTGAACGTGGCAAGCTTTTGACCAAACGACCGCGCCCGTGACAGCTTGATCAGGCGTTGGGCGAAACGACGCTGGAAAACAACCGGCGCATCGCTGGTCGTGTCGGAGCCACCAACAATGGCGCATTCGATCTGGCCGCTGGCAATCTGGCCACCGGCCAGCAACGCTGCCTGCAGGCTGGTGCCGCAGGCCTGCTGCATGGTGATCGCCGAGGTCAGCGGTGACAGGCTGGTCGAGAGTACAGCCTCGCGTGCCAGGTTCCAGTCCTTGGAATGGGTTGTCACCGCGCCGGCCATGACCTGGTCAATCTGCTTGCCGGCGAGGTCGTAGCGATCGACCACGCCCTGAATGGCAGCGGCCAGCATGTCAAGGTTGGTCTGATCGGCGTAGAGCGAGTTGGATCGACAGAACGGAATGCGGCTGCCGCCGATGATGGCGATCTTGCGCAGGGTGTTCTCGGACATCAGGAAGACTCCTCGTTGTCAGCCGCGGCCTTGTCGCCGCCGCGGGATTCCAGGTAGTGCAGGGGGCCGCCGCGGAACGGGGCGAAACCGGTGCCGAAGATCATGCCGGCATCGAGCAGGTCGGCGCTCTCGACCACGTCGTCGGCCAGGCACGCCTTGCACTCATCGAAGTAAGGCTGCATGAGCCTGGTCGCGAGCGCGTCCAGGTCGTGTCCTTCATGCGCTTTGGCATCGCGGACGGGTTTGCCCTTTTTCCAGCGATAAAAGCCCTCTCCGGTCTTCTTGCCTTTCTTGCCGGCCTTGACCATCTCCTCCAGCACTTTCTTGTCCTCGCCCGCGGCTTCGCCCATCAGCGTTTCGATCACGCCCAGACCGACGTCGAGGCCCACGGTATCGGCCAGTTCGACCGGCCCCATCGGCATGCCGAACTGCTCTGCCGCCTTGTCGATGGCTTCGCGCGGGGTTCCTTCGCGATGCAGGGCCATGGCGTTTCGCATGTAGGGGGCCAGCACGCGGTTGACCAGGAACCCGGGCGTTGAGGTTACCGGCAAGGCATATTTCCCGATCTGGGTCGCAAAGCTGGAACCATCGTTGACCCGGTCAGGATCGGATTTCTGGTCGTAGACGATTTCAACCAGCGGCATCTGCGCCACCGGGTTGAAGAAATGCAGGCCGATCAGGCGGCTCGGGTCTTCAAAGACATCAGACAGTTCGGCCAGTGGAATGGCCGAGGTATTGGTGGCCACCAGGGTATGCGGTTGAAGGTCGGGTACCAGTTTTTCGAACAGCTCGCGCTTGGCATCCCGGTTTTCGTAAATGGCCTCGATGATCACATCGGCGCGCTTGACGCCGGTGCCGTCGAGATCGGCGACCAGCCGGGTTTCGGCGGCGGCCACGGCCTCGGGTTTCTTCAGGCGGCGCTTGAACAGGCGCTTGGCCCGTTTCAGGGCCGGCTCGATGAATTTCATCTCGCGGTCTTGCAGCGTGACCTCCAGGCCGCGCACCGCACACCAGGCAGCAATGTCGCCACCCATTACACCGGCACCGATGACATGGACCCGACGCGCCTTGAAATCGCTGCGCTTGCCCTGGGCCTTGAGCTCCTCCATCAGGCGGAAAACCCGGCGCAGGTTGCGCGAGGTATCACCGGCCAGTAGTCGAGGAACCTTGTCACCCTCGGTTCGGATCATGGCCGCTTGAGAGTTGCCGCTGGCCTCGAAGGCATCGATCAGTTCATAAGGCGCGGGGTAGTGCTCCGGCCGCGCCTTGCCGGCCACCTGCTTGCGCATTTGACCGGCCAGGAACTTGCGTACCGGCCCCAGCGTGGTCAGGCGCGCCTTCAGCGGCGGCTTCGGCGCGCGCTTTTTCTTCAGCACCGCGCTGCGGGCCGCCCAGCGCAGGGAACCATGCTGATCGACGGTCTGGTTGATCAGGCCCATGGCCCGGGCCGGGCGCGCTCTCAGCATCTTCCCGGTCAGCATGATCTGCATGGCGTTGAGCCCGCCCATGGCCGTTATCGAACGACCGGAGCCGCCAAAGCCTGGATAGATGCCGAGGTTGACTTCAGGGAAGCCGATTCGGGTGTGATCGGCATCCAGCGCGATGCGCCAGTCGAAGCACAGCGACAATTCCAGGCCGCCGCCCAGGCAATAGCCCTCAAAGGCAACCACGGTGGGGAAGGGCAGGTCTTCGACACGTTGAAAGAGCCCGTGCACCTTGCGGACGTTTTCTTCAAGTTCCGACACCTTGTCGGTGGCGTCGAACTCGCGTACATCGGCACCGACGATGAAACTGCGTGCCTTGCCTGACATCAGGACCAGTCCGGTCGGTTTCTCGCTTTCCAGTCGACCCAGAATCTGTTCGAGCTCGGATAGGACCTCCGTGCCCAGACTGTTGACCTTCTCATCGCTCCTGTCTATGTACAGCCAGGCGATGTTGTCGATATCGGATTCCAGGCGCCAGTGCTTCCAGCCGTTTGTTGCGGCAGTTTCCGATGCCATGCAGGTTCACTCCATTCAGGTGCGTATGGTGATTGGTAAGTGTCTTTCAAAAAAATTCACTCAACACGTTGCTGCCAGTTTACCATCACCGCGCTTCCAGGCAGTCGATTCCGAACGATTCCAGCATCTGGACGCAGCGGATCAGGGGCAGGCCGATCAACGCCGTGGCATCCTCGCTTTCCATGGCATTGACCAGCGCCACGCCCAGCGACTCGCTGCGCATGGCACCGGCACAATCCAGCGGTCGGTCCCGTTCGACGTATGCTCTGATTCGCTGTGCGCTCAGCTGGCGCATGCGCAAGGTGGTTGGTACGACGGTCACCAGGTGGCGATCTCCTTGGACCATGGCCATGGCGCTGTGAAAAACCACGGTCTGGCCACTGACGAAGGCGAGCTGCGTGCAGGCAGTTTCGACCGTGCCGGGCTTTCCGAGCAGACGGCCCTGGCATTCGGCGACCTGGTCGGCGCCGATCACCACGGCCCCGGGCTGCCTGGCGGCTACGGCAAGGGCCTTTTCCAGGCTCAGCCGTCGCGCCAGGCTTTCTCCGTCTTCACCTGCCTGGGCAGACTCGTCGATGTCGGCGGCCATGACGTCAAAGTCCAGGCCCAGTCGCGCCAACATCTGGCGTCGATAAATGGACCCGGAAGCAAGAATCAGATTCGGCATTGAGGCTCCAGGATTGGGTCCCGAATTAAAGCTTGTCCGGGACATTGTGGATTAACAAAAGCCAATGATATAATGGCCGGCTTATGTCGCGAGACTTTCCCGATTGGGTGAACCCGGAAAGAGCCGCTTCGGCGCGCCGGGATTTTGCTGGAACCATGCCGCTGGCCCGCTTGCCGCGTGTCGCCGACCTGGTGGTTGGCGATGGCGACGACGAAATACGGTTTGTTCTGGCTTTCTCGCGCAACGAGCTCGGCCAGGTCAAGGTCGATGTCGAGATTTCGGGTCGGGTGCAAATGCGCTGCCAGAGAACCCTGGCGATCTTTGAACAGCCGCTCGATAGCCGATCTGTGGTCGGGGTGGTTGCCAGCGAGGATGATGCGGATGCGCTGCCCGACGACTACGAGCCCGTGCTCTGTCCCGATCAGCGGCTGGAATTGGCCAGCCTGGTCGAGGAGGAAGTGCTGCTCAGTCTGCCCCTGGTGCCGATCGATCCGGCTTCCAGTCCGGTCGGTCAGGCAGTGGCAGAGGAAGAAGAAACCCAGCGGCCATTCGAAGTGCTGGCCGAGTTGAGAAAGAAACGCGAAACTTAATTTGATTGTCCTGGAGTACTGATCATGGCTGTTCAACAGAACCGAAAAACCCCGTCGAAGCGAGGCATGCGCCGCTCGCACGATAGCCTGTCCGCCCCGGCCCTGTCGGAAGAGGCAGCAACCGGTGAGACACATCGTCGTCACCACGTCTCGCCCGAGGGCTTCTACCGCGGCCGTCAGGTCATCGAGGTAGCGCCCGAGTTCGACGAAGAAGAAGACGAAGCGCAAGGCTGATTTCCGGCACCGATGAGCGAGATCGCTCGGGTTCGAATCGCCATCGATGCCGCCGGCACCGATGGCGGTCCGGATGTGATTGCGGCAGCCGTCGATCGAATGCTCACCGCGCATTCGGATCTGAGCTTCGTAATACTGGCCGAGTCTGACGATTCAGCTCGCCTGGCTGAGCGCTTCTCCAGCGAGCGTGTCGAGATCGTTGCTTGCGAGCATGCGCTGGCTGCGGACATGAATGCCGCCGGTGCCATCCGCCGCGGCCAGGGCAGCACGATGTGGCAAGCCCTGGCGCTCGTCCACGAGGGCGCCGCCGACGCGGTTGTCAGCGGTGGCAGCACCGGTGCCCTGATGGCCTTGTCGCGCCACCTGCTCGGTACCCTGTCTGGCGTTGAGCGTCCGGCCCTGATGGCTGCCATTCCTACCCTGGAACGCTCGGTATGGATGCTTGATCTGGGCGCCAACATACAGGTTGATGCCCGCAGGCTGCTGGAGTTTGCCCAGCTCGGCCACGTAGCCAGCCGGCTGCTGGAGGGTCATGCGCCCCGTATCGGTCTGCTCAACGTGGGCACAGAGCCCGGCAAGGGTCCGGACGTGGTGCGCGAGGCCGCCCGCCTGATCGACGAGGATGAGCGCCTCAACTACGCCGGCTTTGTCGAAGCTGACCAGGTTTTTGCCGGTGCCGTGGACCTGGTGGTGTGCGATGGTTTCGCCGGCAACGTCTTGCTCAAGAGTGCCGAGGGAACCATCAAGCTACTGTTTGCCAAGCTCCAATCCAGCTTCCGTGGCAGCCTGTGCGGCGTGCTCGCGCGGCCCCGGCTCAAGCGCCTGCATGACAGCCTGGATCCGGCGCGGCATAATGGTGCGCCGATGCTGGGCGTTCGGGGAACGGTCATCAAGAGTCACGGTGGCACCTGCAGTCGCGGCTTCGCCCGGGCCCTGGAGCTGGCCGCGTTGCAAGCCCGACGTGACCTGGTCAATTGCCTGGAACAGCAACTGCTGGCCGGTTACTGAGCCGCTCGGCCAGGGTCGGGATCGGCTTTCCACGCAGATCTGAATCAAGAATAAATCGTTGAATGGGAGTCTGACCGGAATGTATGCACGAATTGCCGGTACCGGAAGCTACTTGCCCGACAGGGTGTTGACCAACCGCGAACTCGAGACCATGGTCGACACCTCCGACCAGTGGATTCGTGATCGAACCGGCATCTGTGAACGGCGTGTTGCGGCCGAGGGCCAGACCACTTGTGACCTGGCCGAGCAAGCGGCCCTGCGCGCCCTCGACGCCGCCGGGCTGAAGCCTGCCGATATCGACTTGCTGATCGTCGGAACCACCACCCCAGACGTGGTTTTTCCTTCCACGGCCTGCCTCCTCCAGCATCGCCTGGGGTTGGGCGAATGCGGTGCTTTCGATGTCAATGCGGCCTGCTCGGGCTTCATCTATGCCCTGTCTGTTGCCGACCAGTTCATACGGACCGGCTCCGCCAAGTGCGTACTGGTCGTCGGCGCGGAAACACTGACCCGAATGATTGACTGGAATGACCGCGGGACCTGCGTGCTGTTTGGCGATGGCGCCGGGGCCGCCGTGCTGCGCGCCGATCCCGAGCCGGGCATTCTTTCCACCCACATCCACGCCAACGGCGGCTATGGGGATCTGCTCAAGACCGATGTCGGGGTGTCGCGAGGCTTCCTGGCAGAAAAGGGCGGCGGGGTCCGGGTCAGTATGCGCGGCAACGAGGTGTTCAAGGTCGCCGTCAACACCCTGGGACGCATCGTCGACGAAACGCTGGCAGCCAACCAGCTGGACAAATCGGACCTGGACTGGCTGATTCCTCACCAGGCCAACCTGCGCATCATCAAGGCGACCGCCAAGAAGCTGCAGATGTCCATGGATCAGGTTATCGTGACCGTGGACAAGCATGGCAATACCTCGGCAGCATCAGTGCCGCTGGCGCTGGATCATGCGATTCGTTCCGGGCGCGTCCAGCGTGGTGAGAAATTGTTGCTGGAAGCCTTTGGGGGAGGCTTTACCTGGGGCGCGGCCCTGATTGTGTATTGAAATCACTAATTGCGATTCGGCGCCGATCCCGGCAATGTCGACGTCGATACCTAACCCACACCACTGCGAGGGATCATGTCTGAACTAGCGCTGTTGTTTCCAGGTCAGGGTTCGCAGACGGTTGGCATGCTGTCCGACCTGGCCGCCGCCTATCCGCAGGTAGAGGAGGCCTTTCAGCAGGCCGGCGACGTACTGGCTGTCGACCTGTGGACCATGGTCCGGGAAGGTCCGATCGAAGACCTCAACCGCACCGAGTTGACTCAGCCGGTCATGCTGGCCGGTGGCGTCGCCGTATGGCGCGTCTGGCAGGCCCTGGACGGCCCGATGCCGGCGATCCTGGCCGGCCATAGCCTCGGCGAGTACACTGCCCTGGTCGTGGCAGGAGCGATTGCCTACGAGGATGCCGTGCGTGTCGTCGCTGAGCGCGGCCGACTGATGCAGGAAGCCGTGCCCGAAGGTGTTGGCGCCATGGCCGCAGTGCTTGGCCTGGATGGCGAGGTAGTGGCTGCGATCTGTCGCGAGGCCGCCGAGGGCCAGGTGGTGGCGCCAGCCAACTATAATTCGCCCGGTCAAATCGTTATCGCCGGTGATTCCAACGCGGTCGAGCGCGCCATGCACAAGTGCCTTGATGCCGGGGCGAAGCGAGCCATGATTCTGCCGGTCAGCGTACCTTCGCACAGCCCCCTGATGCGCGCAGCGGCGACATCGCTGGGCGAGGTTCTGGCCGCTATCGAGGTTCATTCCCCGCGCATACCGGTTGTTCACAACGTCGATGTCGAGTGTCATGAAGCGCCTGATGCGATTCGCGAGGCCTTGGTGGCCCAGCTGCATTCGCCGGTACGCTGGACCGAAACCATGGCCGCGCTGACGGCGCGCGGAATCACGACGATGGCCGAATGTGGACCCGGTCGGGTTCTTTCCGGGTTGGGCCGGCGGATCGACCGCGCGGTCAGGTGGATTGCCCTTGAGCAGCCGGATCTGATCACCAAGGCTGTCGAAGAAAGCAAAGGAGAGTCAGGATGAGCGTGATCGACAGTTATCGTCTTGAAGGGCGCTGTGCCCTGGTCACTGGAGCCAGCCGCGGCATCGGGCAGGCCACTGCCGCGTGGCTGAAAGAGCTGGGTGCAGAGGTCTTCGGTACGGCCACTTCGGCGCAGGGCGCGCAAGCCATCAGTGATGTGCTGGGCGCGGGCCGCGGCCTGGTTCTGGACGTCAGGGATGGTGAGGCAATCAACGCGACGATTGCCGCGGTCAGCGAGCAGGGCGGGCCCATCGGTATCCTGGTCAACAACGCCGCCATTACTCGAGACCAGCTGCTGATGCGGCTCAAGGACGAGGATTGGGACGCGGTGATGGACACCAATCTGCGCGGTGCCATGCGCATGACCCGGGCCTGCCTGCGTGGCATGCTCAAGGCGCGTTTCGGTCGCATCATCGGAATTTCCTCGGTGGTTGGCTATGCCGGTAATCCCGGCCAGGCCAACTACTGCGCGGCCAAGGCAGGTCTTGCCGGATTCTCGCGTGCCGTCGCCCATGAGCTGGGCGGTCGAGGGATTACCGCCAATGTGATTGCCCCGGGTTTTATCGATACCGACATGACGCGGGCGCTGGACGAGACCCAGCGCGACCGTCTAAAGGGTACAATTCCGCTCGGACGTCTGGGCACGCCGGCCGATATTGCGGCCTGCGTCGGGTTTCTGGCTGGCGCTGGCGGAGCTTACATCACGGGCCAGACGCTGCATGTCAATGGCGGCATGTACATGACATGACTTGTCAAAAAGTTTCTTTAAAATACTAATAATAAATATTTTTCTTCATTTCGGGAAGCAAAAGGGCCTTTAGCCTGCTTCATGTTCCAACTGGCGAAGCCGTCTCGATTTCACTACAATGTGGCGGCTTTGAGAAACCCTTCTAGAGGAAAAGCAACAATGAGCAGCATTGAAGAACGCGTCAAGAAAATCGTCATCGAACAGCTGGGCGTCAAGGAAGAAGAAGTGACCCCGAGCGCGTCTTTCGTTGACGATCTGGGAGCCGACTCGCTGGATACCGTTGAACTGGTCATGGCGCTCGAAGAAGAATTCGAGTGTGAAATTCCGGACGAGGAAGCGGAGAAGATCACCAGCGTTCAGCAGGCGATCGACTACATCAAAAGTAACGTCGATCAGTAAGGACAGTCGGGATGGGTCAGGATTACCTGCCGTTCTTCGGGACGGGAAAGCCAGATGCGCGGTGACCGACGTATCGTCGTCACCGGCCTGGGTTGCGTTACGCCAGTCGGCAATGATGTGCCCAGTGCCTGGGACGCCATTCGCAACGGGCGCAGCGGTATTGGGCCCCTGACCGCTTTCGATGCCGAACGCTTCAGCGCTAGGATTGCCGGGGAGATCAAGGATTTTGATCTCGACCGTTACCTGTCGCCGAAGGAGGCTCGAAAGTCTGACACCTTCATTCACTACGGTATGGCGGCCTGCGTCCAGGCGATAGAAGATGCCGGACTGGAAGCGCAGCCGGCCGATCCGGAGCGCTTTGGTCTGGCCGTTGGTTCCGGCATCGGCGGTATTCAGACCATCGAGCAGACCTACCAGACCTACCTGGACAACGGCCCGCGCCGGATTTCCCCGTTTTTTGTTCCCGGCTGCATCATCAACATGATCGCCGGCAACATTTCGATCCGCTACGGCTTCAAGGGACCGAACATCTCCATCGTTACCGCCTGTACCACCGCGACGCACAGCATCGGTGAGGCGGCCCGCATGATTGCCTACGGCGATGCCGACGTGATGGTCGCCGGTGGGGCCGAGTATGGCACTACTCCCACGGCATACGGCGGTTTCACCGCAGCCCGAGCGCTGTCGACCCGGAACGATGATCCCGAGCGGGCCAGTCGGCCCTGGGACGTCGATCGGGATGGCTTCGTGCTCAGCAACGGTGCTGGCGTCATCGTCATCGAGGAACTGGAGCACGCCCGCAAGCGCGGCGCCCGGATTTATGCAGAGCTGGTGGGCTATGGCCGCAGCGCCGACGCCTACCACATCACCTCGCCACCAGAAGGTGGTGAAGGCGCGGCCCGCTGCATGGCCAATGCCCTGCGCGATGCCGAGATCAATCCCGATCAGGTTGGCTACATCAATGCCCATGGCACCTCCACGCAAGTCGGTGACCGGGCAGAGTGCGAGGCCATTCGCGGTCTGTTTGGCGACCACTGCAAGGACTTGATGATCAGCTCGACCAAATCCATGACCGGCCATCTGCTCGGCGCAGCCGGTGGCATCGAGGCAGTCGTGAGCGTGCTTGCCCTGCACGACGGGGTGATTCCGCCGACGATCAACCTCGACCGTCCGGATCCGGCCTGTGAAGGTCTGGACCTGGTTCCTCATCAGGCACGCGAGGTACAGGTCGAGTATGCCTTGTCGAACTCATTCGGTTTCGGAGGCACCAACGGCTCCCTGCTGCTGCGACGCTACGGCTGATCGGCGGTTTTCGACCCGGTCGCTGTAACCATCTTGACTTGCCAGCTCTCGTTCGATCAAACGCCTGATCTGCTCGCCGTTCATCGGGCCAGCCCCGAGCAATGGCCCTACCTGCTGGCCAGCTCGTCACGCGGCGGGGCGCTGGCCCGCTGGTCCATGCTGCTGTTTGCCGACGGTCCGATGCTCAGGCTGGACCAGAATGGCCTGACTGGCCCGGGAGAGGGCAGCAGTTTCCTTGCCAGGCTGCGCGACTGGACTGGTGAGCCGGTCAGCCCCGGTCCCGATGGCAACAACGATTTACCCTTTGCCGGTGGCTGGTTTCTCTATCTTGGCTACGAGCTGATCTCCGAGATCGAACCCAGCCTCCGTCTGCCAGCCGCTACGGACGGTTTGCCAGTGGCCCTGGCCGCGCGCTGCCCGGCCGCCATCCTGGTTGATCATGCCGCGGGCAAAAGCTGGCTGGCAGCCGAATCCGAGCAGGCGCTGGCTGCTGCACAAGCAACGCTGCCGATGACCGGCATGGTGTCCGACGAGCCGTGCCGACCATTGGCCCTGGACCTGCGTGCTGAAGCGGGTGCTCGGTTCATGGCCGGCGTCGAGCGGATCCGCGAGTGGATTCTTGACGGCGACGTCTTCCAGGTCAATCTTTCTCGCGGCTGGGTCGGTGAGGCGAGCTCGGTACTGGATCCGGCCGCACTCTACCAGCTGCTCAGCCAGAGCAATCCGGCACCGTTCGCCGGCCTGGCCCGCTTGCCGGGCGGCACCGTGCTGAGCTCGTCGCCCGAGCGTCTGGTCGAGGTGCAGGGACGCCAGGTCCAGACCCGCCCGATAGCCGGCACGCGGCCGCGCGGCCTGTCGGCGGACCAGGATGCAGGCCTGTCCAGGGAGCTGATCGCTCATCCCAAGGAGCGGGCCGAGCACATTATGCTGATCGATCTTGAGCGCAACGACCTGGGGCGAGTCTGCCAGGCTGGCTCGGTCGAGGTGGATGAGCTGATGGTGATCGAGAGCTATGCCCACGTGCATCATATTGTCTCGAACGTTCGTGGCCTGTTGCGCAGCGGGGTGCATGCGGCGGATGTCATCGCCGCGGTTTTCCCGGGCGGAACCATCACTGGCTGTCCCAAGGTCAGGTGCATGGAAATCATTGCCGAGCTGGAGCTGCATGGACGCGGTTTCTACACCGGGGCCATGGGCTACCTGGGTGTAGACGGGCACATGGACCTCAACATCCTGATTCGCAGCATGGTTGTCAACGGGTCGCGCCTGAGCTTCCGCACCGGGGCCGGCATCGTCGCCGATTCCGAACCCGCCGCAGAACTGGCCGAGACCGAGGCCAAGGCGCGCGGCCTGCTGCGAGCCCTGGCCGGATGAACGTGACCCTGGTCGATGGCAAGCCGGTCGCCCACGTGCCGGCAGATGACCGAGCCTTGTTATACGGCGATGGCCTGTTCGAGACCGTGGCGTTTCGGGACCGCTCAGCGCCCCTTTGGACACTGCACTGGCGGCGCTTCCAGCACGGCTGCGACATCCTCGGGCTGAATGGCCCAGCGTCGACCGATGTGCTGGCCCAGTGTCGCCAGGTTTGTCCAGCGCAGGGTTTGGGCGTGGTCCGCTTTCAGCTCAGCCGCGGCAGTGGCGGGCGAGCGTACTGGCCGGTTCCGTCATCGCCGCCTCGACTGATCGTACAGGCCAGGGCCTGGCCCGGCGAGCTTGAACAACAACGTCTTGTCGGGCTGAGGCTGTGTACCGCCAGGCTGCGCCTGGCCAGCGATTCGCCGCTGGCGGGTCTCAAGCATTGCAACCGGCTTGAGCAGGTGTTGGCCGCGCGAGAGTGTACCGAGCTAGGCTGTGATGAAGCCTTGTTGTTCAACGGCCAGGGCCAGCTGGTCGAGGCGATCGCATCCAACCTGGTCGTGGAGCTCGACGATGAGCTGGTCGTGCCAGACGCCTGTGCCGGTGTGGCGGGGGTGGGCCTGGACTGGCTCTGCAAGCAGTCCGGCATAAGCATGCCGCGCCGAACGATAACCAGCGAACAGCTGGCTGCGGCCAATGCCATCATGGTGATAAACTCGGTCACGGGACCGCGACCGGCTCGCGAACTGGACGGGCGCCCCCTCTCACTCACCTCGCGCTGCCGCGCGCTGCAACAAGTCTGGATAGACCAGCTCTGGTAATGATGCGCAAACTGCTGGCCGTTTTCGCGATCCTTGTTCTGGCTCTGGGGCTGGCTGCTGCCTGGGCCTACCAGGACTGGCAGCGCTTCGTCAATCAGCCGGTCAACCCGGACAGTGAGCTGAGACTTTGGCTGCCCACTGGCACAAGCTTTCCGGCGCTGATTCGCCAGCTCGAGGCGCTCGGCATGGCCCGTTCCAGGCACTGGCACTGGCAGGTCTGGCGGCGCCTACACGCACCGGCCCTGAAAGCGGGTGAGTACCAGCTTGCCGTGGGGCTGCGGATTGGCGACCTGGTCAAGGTTCTCGAGTCGGGTCAGACCGTCGAGCACAGGTTCACGATTGTCGAAGGCTGGACGGTCGCGCGCCTGCGTCGCGAACTGGCCCGTGAGCCACGCCTGCGGCATCTCACGACCGACATCGACGACGATGCACTGATGCGTCGGCTGGGCTGCGATGGCTGCCCGGCCGAGGGGTATTTTCTCCCCGAAACCTACTTTTTCGCCCGCGGCAGCACCGATCTGGCGCTGCTCGAACGGGCCCACCGGGCGATGGATGAAGCGCTGGCCCGGGCCTGGGCCAGCCGTCATCCCGACCTGCCGCTTGCCTCGCCGCAGGAGCTCCTGGTGCTGGCCTCCATCATCGAGCGTGAAACCGGGCAGGCCGGGGAGCGGGCCCGGGTGGCCGGCGTATTCAAGCGTCGCTTGAACCTGGGCATGCGCCTGCAGACCGATCCCACGGTCATCTACGGCATGGGCGAGGACTTTGATGGCCGTTTGCTGCGCGTCCACTTGCGCATCGATCATCCGTGGAACACCTACACCCGCCACGGGCTGCCACCAACGGCGATTGCGCTGCCTGGTGGGCCGTCGTTGCAGGCGGCTGCCAACCCCGAGCCGGGCACGGCCCTGTACTTTGTTGCCCGTGGCGATGGCAGTCATCAGTTTTCCGATACCCTGGAAGAGCACAACCGCGCTGTCAATCGCTACATCCGAGGGAGACGCTGATGCGTGGCCGGTTGATTACACTGGAAGGCGGTGAAGGGGCGGGTAAAAGCAGCGCGGTGAGCTGCATGGCGGACTGGCTGCGCAGCCAGGGACGCGACGTCGTGCTGACCCGTGAGCCGGGCGGTACGCCCGCTGCCGAGCGTATTCGAGCCGTGCTGCTGGACCCAGCGACCGGCGATATCGAACCATTGACCGAGGCCTTGTTGATGTTTGCAGCGCGGGCTGAAAACCTGGCCGGTGTCATTCGACCGGCGCTGGCCGCCGGGCAGGATGTGATCTGTGATCGCTTTACCGATGCCAGTCGCGCCTACCAGGGTGGCGGACGCGAGCTCGGCATGGCGGCTATCAATGCACTGGCTGATCTGGTTCATCCTGATCTCGAGCCGGATCTGACCGTGGTGCTGGATGTGCCGGTCGAGATCGGCATGGCCCGTATTCGGGGCCGCGGCCAGTCCCCGGATCGGTTTGAACAGAACCGGACAGATTTTCTGCAGCGGGTGCGTTCCACCTACCTGGACCTGGCCGAGGCGGCACCGAAACGATTCGCCGTCATCGATGCCAGCCAGGCCATCGACGAGGTGCATCGCCAGATCATCGACACGTTGAGGGCGCGCCTGCAATGACCTTACCCTGGATGCAAGCCCCGCGAGAGCGACTGGAAAATGCCCTGGTGCGCAAGCGGCTGGGCCATGCGCCGTTGATCTGTGGTCCGGCCGGTCTGGGCAAGTTGGCGCTGGCCGAGTGGCTGCTGGCTCGTCTGCTGTGCCTCGCTCCGGCCGGCGAGGCACCGTGCGGCCAGTGCCGATCCTGTCAACTGCTAGCCAGCGGCGGTCATCCGGACAGCTTCAGGGTTGGCATTCCGGAAGACAAGAAGGAAATTCCGGTCGACAGCGTGCGCCAGTTGATCTCCAGCCTGCAGCTTACGCCCAGCGTCGGCCCGCATCGCGTGGGCCTGGTCGAACCGGCCGAGGCCATGAACCGAAACGCCGCCAATGCCTTGTTGAAGACTCTGGAAGAGCCGGCTGCAAACGCATGGCTGATCCTGGTCAGTCATCAGCCTGGACAATTGCCTGCGACCATCCGCAGCCGCTGCCAGAAGATCGTCATTCGGCCGCCGGAGGCCGATGCGGCAGCGACGTGGCTGACCGATCGACACCCGGACCTGCCGGCAGCAGATCGCGCCCGGGCGCTGGCCCTGGCTGCCGGAGCGCCGCTGGCAGCCAGTCGCCTGCTGGAGGGTCAGGGTCTCGAGCATGGCCAGCGCATCCTTGACGATCTGCTCCAGGTCGCCGCCGGTGGTCCGGTGTCGGCCGCGGCCGGCGAAGACTGGTTTGCGCGCCCTGACCTGACCTGGCACTGGCTATCGGTCTGGGTGGCTGCCTTTATGCATCAGGCCGAAGGTCTGTCCGGCAATGCCTTGCCCGAACAGCTCGCCTTGCCCGATCCCATCGGCAGCGATCGCCTGGTGCTGCTCTGGGAACAGGCGATTGCCGGCCGGCAAATGGCCGACTCGGCGGTGCGCCACGATCTACTGATGGGCAAATGGCTGCTAGAATGGGCGCGCTCCTTTCCTACCGGACAGTAACCCATGGCCCAGAAAGGCATACTTTCCTACAATATCGAGACCAAGCAAGAGCTGTACGCGGCCTTCATGCCGTTTCTGATCAACGGTGGCCTGTTTGTTCCGACCAAGAAGAACTTCAAGCTCGGGGACGAAGTACTGATTTTGCTCAGTCTGCTCGGCGAGGAGAGAATTGCCATTCCGGGCAAGGTGGCCTGGATCACGCCGCCAGGCTCCCAGCACAGCATCAACAGCGGGGTTGGCGTTCAGTTTGCCGACAGCCCCGAGGGCACCCAGGCCAATGCAACGATCAGTTCCCTGCTGGCGGGCATGCTGGAATCCGATCGGCCGACCAGGACGATTTAGCCCGCCATCTTCCGAATCATCCTGATCACTGATTCAACCTGGTCCAGCGGTGTGTAGAAATGCGGCGACAGGCGCAGGCAACGGCCGCGAACGGCTGCGTGAATGCCATTGAGAGTGAGCTGGGCGAGCGCTCGTTCAGGGTCGATTCCATCGATGACCAGGCTGACGATCCCGGCGCGTCGCTCGCGCTCGATCGGGCTGGTCAACCAGATCCCGGGGACGGAATCCAGGGCTTCGGTGAGCAGGTCGGTTCGATCCAGCAGATCTTGACCCACCTGCTTCATGCCGTGACTGAGCAACAGCGATACCGCCGCTTCCAGTCCGTGCACAGCGGCCGTGTTGAGTGTTCCCGGTTCGAAGCGACAGGCCGAGGCCGGTGCCGTCCAGTCAGGGCGGGCAAAGTTGAAGGGATCGGGAAACATGCGCCAACCCGGCTCCACCACATCGAGCAGGGCGCGTGCTTCGGGGCGACTCCAGAACAAGGCCAGGCCTTCTGGTGCCAGCAGCCACTTGTGTGAGCCGGCCACGACGAAGTCGGCCTCGATGGCGTCGACATCCAGGGGAAGGGCGCCGAGATGCTGAATGGCATCAATGCAGAACAGCACGCCATGGCGACTGCAGGCCTCGCCCAGCCGGGTCAGGTCGAGCCGCCGCCCGGTCTCGTAGTGGACGGAAGAAACGGCCAGCAGCCGCGTGCTCGGTCCGATCGCGGCAAGCAGCGAGCGCTCCGGGTCATGCGCATCGAGCGTTACCGGCCGCGCCTCTACGCCAAGCCTGGCGAGAGCTTCCCAGGGCAGCCTGTTCGACGGAAAATCATTGGCCATGAATACCACGCTGTCGCCAGGCTGCCAATCGAGCCCGTGTGCGACCCGATTGAGCCCGGTACTGGTGTTGGCCACCAGGGCAATATCGTCGGCACACGACTGGGAAAACAACGCTGGTGCGCGTTCACGCAGCCGTCGCTCGACCTGCAGCCAGTGGCCGTAGCCGATCGGTCCATCCTTGGCGTTGCCGGCGACATATGCCTGCATGGCCGAACTGACTGCTGCCGGCCACGGTGAAATCGCGGCGTGGTTGAACCAGGCATGACGCTGGATGATGGGAAAGGAATCTGCCAGGCGCTGTTCGCCGGGCGAGGGTGGCAAATGATTCTCCATGCCGCCATGGTAACCGCGCGATGATGATCAGGTGGCATGATCAGCGGTCGAACATGCAGCTATCGCCGCCAGGATTGAAGGACCACTAGATTCTTGCGCTCAATCATTCATGTCGATATGGACGCGTTTTTTGCCAGCGTGGAGCAGCACGATAATCCGGCCTTGCGCGGCCGTCCGGTCATGGTGGGCGGAGGCAGTCATCGCGGGGTCGTGGCTGCGGCCAGCTACGAGGCACGCCAGTTCGGGGTGCGCTCGGCCATGCCTGGCATGAAAGCGCGCCGGCTATGTCCGCAGGGTGTCTTCGTCAAGTCAAGGTTTGCCCGTTACCGGGAGGTATCGGCCGAGATTTTCGCCATATTCCGCGGTTATACCGATCTGGTCGAGGGCCTGAGCCTGGACGAGGCCTTCCTGGATGTCACCGAATCGACCGGGCAGGGCATGGACTTGGAACAGATCGGGCGGGCCCTGAAACGCGAGATTGGCCAGGTCTGCGGGCTGACCGCCTCGGTCGGCATGTCGCACAACAAGCTGCTGGCCAAGCTTGCCTCGGACTATGACAAACCCGACGGTTTCGTCCTGGTGCTTGCCGAGGATACCGAGCGCTTTCTCGATCCCTTGCCGATCCGGCGCCTGCCCGGCATCGGACCGCGCAGCGCCAGCAAGCTGCATGATGCCGGCATACACACGGCCGGGCAGCTCAGAAAAACGGCCAAGGACCTGCTCCGGGAACTGTTCGGCGAGCACGGTGCGGAACTGGCCCGCCGAGCCGCCGGCATCGACGAGCGTCCGGTCAAGTCAAGCCGGGTACGACGCTCGATCAGCCAGGAAAATACGTTCAGCCAGGACCACACCTCACTGGAAACGCTCAGGCCAGTGCTGATGGAGCAGGCGCTCCAGGTGGCAGACAGCCTGCATCGGAAAAATCTGTATGCCCGCACCGTCACCCTGAAATTGCGCTCCAGCGGCTTTTCCACCCTGACCCGCAGCAGCTCCCTGGAAGGCTATACACGCAGCGCCGAGCTGATCGGACGTACCGCGCTCGAGCTGCTGGAAAACTGGGCCGAGTGGCGCAGTGCCTTTGCCGTCCGCCTGGTTGGTGTTGGTGTCAGCTCCCTGGAAGCTCAGCCAGCCCTGGAAAGCGTCCTGGACCCCGCCCCGGACCAATGAGTTACCGGCTTGCGGGCCGGGCCGGTAAGCCGGGAACCGAGGGTTCGGGCCTGCCTGCGCCTAGCGGGCTACCCCGGCGGGCAGCCCGGCAGGCCTCTGCTCAGCCCTCGGAGCTGCGTGGCTCTCCGAACTGGTCGCGCAGCTCGCGCCGCAAGATCTTGCCGACGTTGGTCTTGGGCAATTCATCGACAAACTCGACGTACTTGGGCACCTTGTAGCCGGTCAATTCCTTGCGGCAATGTTCGCGCACTTCCTTGACCGTGAGCGAGTCATCCTTGCGCACCACAACGACCTTGACCACCTCACCGGACTTTTCGTCCGGTGCGCCGATCGCGCCAACTTCCAGCACTTTCGGATGGGCCGCCACCACGTCTTCGATCTCGTTCGGATAGACGTTGAAGCCGGATACCAGGATCATGTCCTTCTTGCGATCGACGATGTAGAAGAAACCCTGCTCGTCCATCTTGGCCATGTCGCCGGTTTTCAGCCAGCCGTCACTATCGAGGACTTTGGCCGTTTCCTCCGGTCGGTTCCAGTAGCCCTTCATCACCTGCGGCCCCTTGACGCAAAGCTCGCCGGTTTCTCCGGTCGGCTGGGGATTGCCGTCAGTATCGATGACCCGGCATTCGGTCGAAGAGATCGGCAGCCCGATGGCGCCGTTGTAATCTTCCAGCGTCATCGGATTGATGCAGGCAGCCGGGGACGTTTCGGTCAGGCCGTAAGCCTCGATCAAGGGCACGCCCGTGGTCTTTTTCCACTTGTCGGCCACCGCCCGCTGCACTGCCATGCCCCCACCTAGTGTCATGCGCAGGTTGGAGAAATCCAGTTCGCTGAATCCCGGCGTGTTGAGCAGACCGTTGAACAGCGTATTGACGCCAGTGATGGCGGTGAACCCGGAGTTCGAGAGCTCCTTGACAAAGCCAGGCATGTCACGTGGGTTGGTGATCAGCACGTTGCGCCCACCGAATTTGAGGAACACCAGGCAGTTCGCCGTCAACGCGAAGATGTGGTAAAGCGGCAGTGCGGTGATGATGGTTTCCTGGCCCGGGCTGACGCGGTCGCCCAGCCAGGCCGAGGATTGCTGCATGTTGGCCACCATGTTGCCATGGGTCAGCATCGCTCCCTTGGAAACCCCGGTCGTACCCCCGGTGTACTGGAGAAAGGCCAGGTCATCGTGGCCGAGCTTGGCCGGCGTCAGCTGGGCACCGGCACCATCGGCCAGCACGCGCTTGAACGCAACCGCATCGGGTAGATTGAACTTCGGCACCATTTTCTTGATGTGCCGAAGCACGAAATTCATGATGGCACCCTTGGGGAAACCGACCATGTCTCCCATGGTCGTCAGGATGACATGTTCCACGTCGGTATCATCGATCACGGCCTCGAGAACGTTGGCGAAGTTTTCGATGATGACAATGGCGCGGGCCCCGGAATCCTTGAGCTGATGCTTCAGCTCCCGGGCGGTGTACAGCGGGTTGGTATTGACGACAACCAGGCCGGCTCGCAACGCACCGAAAACGGCAATCGGATACTGCAGTACGTTGGGCATCATGATGGCGATGCGGTCACCCGGTTTCAGGCCCATGGCCTGCATCTGGGCACCGAAGGCGCGACTGTAATCATCAACCTGGCGATAGGTCAGGGTGGCGCCGAAATTGACGTAGGCCACCTTGTCAGCGTAATCCTGGCAGCTCTTTTCAATAACTTCGACGACAGAACCGAATTCATCCATGTCGATTTCGGCGGGCACGTTGGCCGGATATTGCTCAAGCCACGGTTTTTCAGACATTTGATCTACCCTTTGTATGGTCTTGGACTTCCCAATCCCAAGCTTGGCACAGCTGAAGCCCGGAGACAAGTTGCCCGTAGGACGGTTGGCGTTTATCATCCGTGGAAACCGACGGCGCGGCCAGTTCAACATATCCCATGGGCGAACAAAACGTACAGCAAAACAGCGATGAGGCCACCCGTCGCGCTTTCATGAAGGCGTTGCTCGATGAAGTTCGAGCGCTAGAGGACATGCATCAGAAAGGCATGTTTGAATCCGGCGTTCGTCGCATCGGGGCCGAGCAGGAAATGTTCTTGGTCGACCGCGCGTCGCGGCCGGCACTGACGGCCATGCAGATCCTGGAACGCATGGACGATCCGCGCTTTACCCACGAGCTCGGCCTGTTCAATCTCGAGGCCAACCTGTCGCCGCTGGCGCTTGGCGGAGATTGTCTGCGCCAGCTGGAAGCAGAGACCAACGAGGTCATGAACATTGCGCGCGCCAAGGCCGGCGAGGTCGGCACTCGCGTTGCCCTGGTCGGCATTCTGCCGACCCTGACCAGGGAGCATCTGAGCCTGGATGCCATTGTGCCCACGGCGCGCTATTTCGCCCTGAACGAGGCACTGTTACGCCTGCGCGGCAGTAATTTCCAGATATCCATCAAGGGCATCGATCAGCTCAGCTTCAAGCACGACAATCTCATGCTTGAAGCCTGTAATACCAGCTTCCAGATCCATTTCCAGGTCGGCCCGGAAGAGTTTGCCCACCTGTACAATATTGCCCAGGCCGTGACCGGACCGCTCCTGGCCGCATCGGTGAATTCACCGATTCTTCTTGGCAAGCGCTTGTGGCACGAAAGCCGGATCGCGGTATTCGAACATTCCATCGACGCACGCTCCGAAGCGCATGCCGCCCGCGGCCACAAGCCCCGGGTACATTTCGGCGACAGCTGGATTGATGAGTCGGTCATTGAAATCTTCAAGGAAGACATCGCCCGCTTCCGGGTCATCCTGACCACCGAATTCGAGGAAGACCCGATCGGTATGGTGGCCCGTGGCGAAGTGCCCAGGCTCAATGCGTTGCGGTTGCACAACGGTACGGTGTATCGCTGGAATCGCGCCTGCTACGGCATTTCCGATAACGGCAAGCCGCATCTGCGTATCGAGAACCGGGTGATTCCTTCCGGTCCGACCGTGCTGGATGAAGTTGGCAACGCGGCTTTCTTCTTCGGCATGATGGCCAAGCTGTCGCGCTCCATCGATGACATCCGTGAGCACCTCAATTTCGCCGACGTGAAGTCGAATTTCCTGGCCGCCGCACGCGAGGGAATCCGGGCCCAGCAGATCTGGTTCGACGATCGGCAGATGACCGCCCAGGAGCTGGTTCTCGACATCCTGTTGCCGCTGGCCCGTGAGGGCCTGGCCGAGGCTGGCATCGACAGCGATGACATCGATCGCTACCTGGGCGTTGTGCAAAAGCGTGTCGAGCGCAGGCGGACCGGTGCGCGCTGGCAGCTGGAGTCGCTGGAAAAGATGCGCGGGCAGGGCAGTGCTCACGAATGCCACCGGGCACTGACCAGCAGCATGATCGAGCAGGAGCAGTCCGGAAAGCCGATTGCCGACTGGGAACTGGCCGAGTTTTGCCGCAGCCAGGACTGGCGCGACAGCTATCGCACGGTAGGCCAGTTCATGGCCACCGATCTGTTCACGGTGCGCCCGGACGACATTGTTGATTTTGCTGCCAGCCTGATGGAGTGGCGCTACGTTCGCCATGTGCCGGTCGAAGACGATTCGGGTCAGCTGCTTGGCCTTGTCTCGCATCGCCAGTTGCTGCGCCTGGTCGCCCGCGGTGGCAAAATGGACCAGACCACCATGGTTCGTGACATCATGCGCCCGGACCCCTTGTCGGTGGGCCCGGAAACCACCACCGTAGAAGCGATTCGCCTGATGCGCGAGAAACGTCTCAGCTGCCTGCCGGTGGTCGAGGAGGGCAAGCTGGTCGGCCTGGTGACCGAGTACGACCTGATCGTTGTCGCCGGTCGCCTGCTGGAAAGTTACCTGGCCGAAGAATGAGCGCAGTCTCGCGCTCTGGTCTGCCACGGTGCCGGACGGCAGCGCTGCTGGTGGTCCTGGCAGTGCTGGCCGGCCTGCTGGCCGGTTGCTCGGCGCCGCTCCCCGACGAAGAACAGATTCGCCAGCGTCTCGATGGAATGGTCGACGGTCTGGCCGAGCGCAATGCGCGAGCCGTGCTGGCCCCGCTGGCCGATGATTTCAGTGCCGATACCTGGAACCTGGATCCCCGCGGCGCGCGCCTGTTGCTGGAGCGCGAGATGCGTGCCCATCAACGCCTGCGCGCCCGCATTCATGATTTTTCTGCCGAGTTGCATGGGGACGACCGGGCCAGCGCCGAGTTTCGTGTCATTCTCACCGGAGGCAGCGGCCTGATTCCCGAGCGTGGTCGCTGGTACCGGGTTCGCACCGGTTGGCGCCGTGAAGGATCGGACTGGATGATGATCTCGGCCAGCTGGGAAGACGTGGTCGGGCTGTGATCGCATCATCAGGCGCCAGGCCTGCTGCTGATGCCTGCTTGCCGCAGTCCATCAGGCGTTGGTTCCGGGAACGCTACGGGCAGCCGACCGACGTTCAGGCGGCAACCTGGCCGGCCATTGCGAGCGGCGACAATGTGCTGGTGACAGGCGCCACCGGCAGTGGCAAGTCCCTGGCGGCCTGGCTGCCCCTGATTGCCAGGTTGCCGCCACGGCCGTCAGGCGGCCAGGGTCCTGGCGTGCAACTGCTTTATGTCTCGCCGCTGCGGGCCCTGTCGCGCGATATGGCCGCCGGTGTCGAGGGCTGCCTGGCCGGGTTGGCCAGTCTGGGTCCGGACACCGGTGCAGAGCTCAAGATCGGCCTGCGCACCGGCGACACATCCGCGAGTCAGCGTGCGGCGCAGCGCCGCCGGCCGCCCGATATTCTGCTGACAACCCCGGAGAGCCTGTTCGTTCTGCTCGGCAGTCGCGGCGGACGCACCATGCTGCGCGGGGTGCGCGGCGTAATCATCGACGAAATTCATGCCCTGGTTGGCAGCAAGCGCGGTGCCCACCTTGCCTTGTCCATGGAACGCTTGCAGCGACTGGTTGATGCGCCGCTGCAACGGGTGGGATTGTCGGCGACAGCCCGGCCACGGCGCCTGGTCGCCGGCTTTCTGGCCGGGGCCGGGCGCAGCTGTCGCATCGTCGGCCACCATGAGTGCACTTCGCCAAGGGTTTCCATCGAGTTGCCTGATCTGCCATTGGGCTCGTTCGCTCACGGCGCGCACTGGACATACGTGGCGAGTCGCCTGGCCGAGATCGGCAGCAGGTCTGGCAATATGCTGGTTTTCTGCAACACGCGAGCCCAGGTTGAGCGCGTGGCAGCACAGCTGGACGAGCTGCTGCCGCCGGAAAGCCTGGCCGTGCATCACGGCAGCGTTGGTCGAGCCCGGCGGCAAGAAGTCGAGGAAGGTCTCAAGCAGGGCCGAATCAAGGTCGTGATCTGTTCTTCCTCGCTGGAGCTGGGCATCGATATTGGTGTGCTTGAGCGCGTTTGCCAGCTGGGTGCGCCACGCGGTATCAACGAGGCCAGGCAGCGGGCAGGAAGAGCGCGCCATCGCCCCGGAGCGATTCCTCGCCTGCATGCCTTTCCACTCACCCTGAGCGACTTGCTCGACTGGCAAGGCTTGGTCAAGGCGCTCGGCGATGACCGTATTGATGCGCTAAAGCCCAGCCGGGCACCGGTGGATGTGCTGTGCCAGCAACTTGTCGCCATGGTTGCGGCGGGTCATGACCACATTGACGAGATTCATCGCCTGGTTTCACGGGCCTATCCGTGGCGGGACTTGCATCGGAGCGCGCTCGACAAGGTCCTGATGATGATGCACGAGGGCTTCGTTCCCGGCCGGGAGACCGGTCGTGGTCCGCTGGCGATAATGGATGCCGAGCGGCTGGCTGCCGGTGCCGATGCGGCGCGGTTGGCCCTGCTCAATGCCGGCACCATTCCGGAATGGTTCGAGTACGAGGTGGTGGCACCGGACCAGGAGCGGCGCCTGGGCCGGTTGGACGAAGAATTTGCCTTCGAATCCTCGCCTGGTCAGATTCTCCAGCTTGGCGGGCAAAGCTGGAGAATCATCAGGGTATTGCCCGGTCGGGTAGAGGTCGAGGATGCCGGCGATGAGACGCCCAACCTGCCGTTCTGGTTCGGCACCGGCGACGGTCGCAGTCGCGGCCTGTCGCGGCAGGTTGGAAGCCTTTGCCGCGCGGCTGGTGGCGGCCGTTATCCGGCCCAGCCGCAGCTGGCGACCTGGCTGGCCGAAGCCCGGACCACCCTGGGCTGCCTGCCGGATGATCGCACCATTGTCCTGGAACGGTTCTTTGACCCGTCTGGTGACCAGCATCTGGTCATTCACAGCCTTTTCGGTGCCCGCCTGAACCGCGCCTGGGGCCTGGCCCTGCGCAAACGTTTCTGCCGTGGCTTCAATTTCGAATTGCAGGCTGCAGCAACCGACAACGGTGTGCTGATTTCACTGGGTGCGGTCCACAGCTTCGAACTTGACCAGGTGCCGGCCTGGCTGAAGTCCGCGCAGCTTGAATCACTGCTGATCCAGGCAATGCTGGATACGCCGATCTTTCAGACCCGCCTGCGCTGGTGTGCCAACACGGCGCTGGCAATCCAGCGACGTGATTTCAAGGGCAGGATTCCGCCACAGGTGCAGCGGAACCAGGCAGAAAACCTGATCGCAAGAATTTTCCCCGACCAGTTGGCCTGCCTGGAAAACCTGAGCGGCGATCGCCAGGTTCCCGACCATCCCCTGGTTGTCCAGGCGTTGAACGATTGTCTGAGTGAGCACCTGGACCTGGAAGGCCTGGTCCGCCTGTACCAGCGCATGGAGACTGGATCGGTCTGCGTTCATGCCGTTGATACGCCGGCGCCATCCGGCCTGGCCATGGCCCTGGTTCACGCTCCCCGCAACAGTTTCCTCGACCCGGCAGCAGCCGAGGAGCGCCGCACACGCAGTTTTGAACGCTACCCGGAGCGGGACAATGCCCATGCTGGACGCCCGCGCCGACAGTCATCATCGGCCAGCCCGGCGTTGCGCGGCGATCGCTTCGAGCAGGATCTGCTGGCCGCCGGTTACCTGCTGCCGAGAGAAGCCGAACGGCAAGCGCTGGGAACGACTTTTCTCAAGCTGGTCCGAATCCGATCAGCGTTCAGCCTGCACCTGGACTCGGGGGCTTGTCTTTGGGTTCATGCTCAGCGGCTGGGCGAGGCCCTGGCGGTCTGGCCCGGGGCACGGCTGCAGCCCTTACTGCCGGCCGCCCTGAAACCACCGCCGGCGGCGGATGCTGACGAGGCCTTGGCACGCCTGGTGCTGGGACGTTGTCGCCTGCTCGGCAGCATCGAGGTTACCGCCATGGCCCGCGAAACGGGCCTGGCCCTGCCGCGCCTTGACGCGGCCCTGGCTCAACTGCAGGCAGAAGGCATCGTCTGCCGCCACGCGCAGCCGGGTAAAACGATCTGGAGGGAAAGAAAACCCGCGGCACTGGCCGCGGGGTAACGCGATGGGGTCGCTGGTCAGATGACGTAGACGAAGATGAACAGACCTAGCCAGACCACGTCAACGAAATGCCAGTACCAGGCAGCCGCTTCGAAGCCGAAATGATTCTTCTTGCTGAAATGGCCAAAGGCGCAGCGTATGGTGATCACGATCAACATCAGCGTGCCGATAATCACGTGCAGGCCGTGAAAGCCGGTCAGCATGAAAAAGGTCGAGCCATAGATTCCCGAGCCCAGGGTCAGGCCCAGGTCACGATAAGCGTGAACGTACTCATAGCTCTGGATGCTGAGAAAGATCAAGGCCAGAACGATGGTTGCCACCATCCAGAACACCAGGGCACCGCGCTGGGCGCGCTTCAGGGCCCAATGAGCAAGCGTGATGGTGACGCCTGACGTCAGCAGGATGAGTGTATTGAGCAAGGGCAGGCCAAAACCCGGAATGGTTTGAAAGTCGCCGCCCAGTGCGGCCGGGCCATGGGTGGGCCAGACGGCCTCGAAGCCGGGATAAAGCAGCGCATTGGTCATGGCACCGGTGCCTTCCCCACCCAGCCACGGCACGGAAAGAACCCGGGCATAGAACAGGGCGCCGAAGAATGCGGCAAAGAACATGACTTCCGAGAAGATGAACCAGATCATTCCGTGGCGGAACGAAATATCTACCGCTTGGTTGTAGAGGCCACCCTGTGATTCCCGAATCACATCGGCAAACCAGCCGAAAATCATCACCAGGATGATGGCGGCTCCAAGGGCAAACAACCAGGGTCCGGTCGGCCCCTGGTTCAGCCAGTTGGCCGCCCCCACCATGAAGATGAACAGTCCGACCGATCCAACGATCGGCCACTTGGCCGTATGCGGTACGTAGTAGCTGCTGTGTGCCATGTCGTGAAAGCTCCCTTGCTATCAATTCACCGCGGCAAGCACGGCGGTGGCTTCATCGTTTTTGTAAATGATATAGGACAGAGTGACCAGGTCTACCCGGTCCGGCAGATTCGGATCGACAACAAAACGGACCGGCATGTCACGTGACTCTCCCGCGCCGAGCAGTTGCTCGGTAAAGCAGAAGCACTCGGTCTTGTTGAAAAACAATGCCGCTCGACCGGGGGCCACGCTGGGGACGGCCTGGGCTACCACGGGCTGGTCGGCGCGATTGTAGGCGATATAGGTGGTCTCGTACAGCTTGCCCGGATGCACGTCCATGAAACGATCGGTTGGTTCGAAGCGCCAGGGCAGGGCAGAGTTCACCGTCGCCAGGAATTGCACCCGCACCGTGCGTCCATAGTCGATTTCATCGTTCAGTTCGACTTGGTAAGCGGTATCGGCCGTGCGACCTCCAATCCCGGTGATTTCGCAAAATTTGTCGTAGAGGGGGACCAGCAAGTAGCCGAAACCGAACATGGCCACGGCCATCACGGTCAGTCCAGCGACGGTTTGCCAGGGTTTCTTGCGGGTCATCTCGCTCATGTCATGAAGTAGTTGAAGACGCCGCGGCCGACGAAAAACAGGTAGATTCCGACAACGATCACGAGCAGTATCGTGGCCGTGCGTATCACGCCGCGACGACGTTCGTCGCGGCCATGTTTATTCTCAGTCACCCGCTCTGAACCGTTCAGGCCAATGTGTCCTTGTGCACGGCGACACTGTCATCAACCAAAGGTGGTGTGTCGAAGGTGTGCAGTGGCGCCGGTGACGGGACCGTCCACTCCAGTCCGCGTGCTCCTTCCCAGACCTGCGCAGTGGCCTTTTCACCACCGCGAACACACTGCCAGATGATGTAGACGAACAACAGCTGGCCGAAGCCGTACATGAAGCCGCCAATCGTCGAAATCATGTTGAACTCGGCGAACTGCACGGCATAGTCGGGAATCCGACGTGGCATGCCGGCCAGGCCGAGGTAGTGCTGCGGGAAGAACAACACGTTGACCCAGATGGTTGACCACCAGAAATGGATCTTGCCCAGCTTCTCGTTGTACATGTGGCCGGTCCACTTCGGCAGCCAGTAGTAGACCGCCGCCATGATGGCAAACACCGCACCGGTCACCAGGACGTAGTGGAAGTGCGCAACCACGAAATAGGTATCGTGATACTGGAAATTGGCTGGCACGATGGCCAGCATCAGACCGGACAGACCGCCAATCGTGAACAGCACGACGAAGCCGAGCGCAAACAGCATGGGTGTTTCGAAAGTCATCGAACCGCGCCACATGGTGGCCACCCAGTTAAAGATCTTCACCCCGGTCGGCACGGCAATGACCATCGTGGCGTACATGAAAAACAACATCGCGCCCAGCGGCATGCCAACGGTGAACATGTGATGGGCCCAGACGATGAATGACAGGAAGGCAATCGAGGCAGTGGCGTAAACCATGGAGGTATAGCCAAACAGCTGCTTGCGCGAGAACGTCGGAATGATTTCCGAGACGATACCGAATGCCGGCAGAATCAGGATATAGACCTCGGGGTGGCCGAAAAACCAGAAAATATGCTGGTACAACACCGGGTCACCACCACCGGCAGCGTTGAAGAAACTGGTCCCGAAGAAGCGGTCGGTCAGGAGCATGGTGACCGCGCCGGCCAGCACCGGCATCACGGCAATCAGCAGGAAGGCGGTGATCAGCCAGGTCCAGACGAACAGCGGCATGCGCAACAGGGTCATGCCGGGCGCGCGCATGTTGAGGATGGTCGCAATGATGTTGATCGCACCCATGATCGACGAGATGCCCATCAGGTGAATGGCGAGGATAACGAATGCCAGGCTGTTTCCACCCTGCAGGGAGAGCGGCGGATACAGCGTCCAACCGGATGACGGACCGCCAGAAGGCATGAACAGGGTCGCCAGCAACAGGGTAAAGGCAAACGGCAGAATCCAGAATGACCAGTTGTTCATGCGCGGCAGGGCCATGTCCGGCGCGCCAATCATCAGCGGCACCATCCAGTTTGCCAAACCGACAAACGCGGGCATGACCGCGCCGAAGATCATCACCAGCGCATGCATGGTGGTCATCTGGTTGAAGAATTCAGGATTGACCAATTGCAGGCCCGGGGCAAACAACTCGGCTCGAATGATCAGCGCCATGGCCCCGCCGACCAGGAACATGGCCAGCGAGAAGACCAGGTACATCGTACCGATCTCTTTGTGATTGGTCGAAAACAACCAGCGGGCCAGGCCCGTTGGGTGGTGAGCGTCATGATGGTCGTCGTGATGCGCGGTTGTGTCTTGGCTCATTGTTGGATCCTTGCTTTGGCCTGCTCGTTTGCTGAGATTCAGCCCTGATTCAATTCGACCTGGTTCAATTCAGCGATCGTCGACGGCTGGACGACTTCGCCCTCGTCTTCGCTCCAGGCGTTACGCGTGTAGGTCAGCGCAGCAGCGATATCTTCGGGCTGCAGCCGACCGCCAAAGGCCGTCATCGCCGTGCCTTCCCGTCCGTTCAGCACGACCTCGAGGTGTGAGGTCAGCTCGCCGGTCGGACGGCCGTCGCGGGCCAGGGCCGGGAATGCCGGCTCCAAGCCGCTACCGTCGGGCTGGTGACAGGCCGCGCACTGGGCCTGGTAGACATTGGCGCCGTGGTCCATCAGTTCAGCACGCGTCCACAGTCGAGCAGACTCGTGGGCGGCTTCAGCCATGCCGCGGCGTTGATCGGCTACCCAGGCGTCATACGCTTCGCGCGATACCGCCTCGACAACGATCGGCATGAAGCCGTGGTCCTTGCCGCACAGCTCGGCGCATTGGCCGCGGTAAATGCCTTCTTCCTCGATATAGGTCCAGGCTTCGTTGACCATGCCGGGGATGGCATCGCGCTTCCAGCCCAGGTCCGGTACCCACCAGGAGTGAATCACGTCATCGGCCGTCAGCAGGAAGCGAATGCGGGTGTTGACCGGCACGACCAGGGGATTGTCAACTTCGAGCAGGTAGTTCTCGACGTCGCGCGGATTGATCCCCGAACCAATCTGTCGCGCCCGGTTACTGGCCCGATCCAGCGCTGAGAAGAAGCTGATTTCATCTTCCAGGTAATCGTATTTCCACAACCACTGGTAGCCGGTTATCTGGATATTCATTTCCGCCCCGCCGGTCTGCTCCATATCGATCAGAACCCGGGTGGCCGGCACTGCCATGACCACGAGAATCAAAATCGGGATCGCCGTCCAGATGATTTCGGCCTGGGTTGAGTGGGAGAAGCTGGCCGGCTTGTAACCCTTCGACTTGCGGTGAACGACAATCGACGTGAACATGGCAGTGAAGACCAGCACGCCGATCACCGTCACAATGCCCAGAATGGTGTTGTGAAGCTGGTAAACATCCTGGCTGTAAGGGGTGACGCCGCGCGGCATATTGTCGCCAACGGCAAAAACGCCCCAAACCACCACAACAATGGCGGCCAGTACGGCCAGGGCGACGATCAGTTCGTTGGTTCTCTTCATCCTCGAATCACCTGTCGTAATTATTAACACGGCAACGAAATACCTACGGTATTCGTTGCACGACATTTGCGGCGCATGTCCGCAAATGCCTTCGCTTCGCGGTCCCGGCCGTTCCGGCCGGGCATTAACGCGGCAATCTATTTGATTGCCGCGTTAATAATCCGGCAACGCGACGCATTCAAGCCCCGCCTTGCGCGCCAGCGTCGGAAACATTCCGCGCTCGACTGCTTGTCACGGCTGCCAACCGTGGTTTCGGGCCTGGGCCCGGGCAACCGCTTGCCAGGGATATCAACCCCGGTTTTCAACTGCTTGCCTGCCAAGCTGAATGGACCTTGAGGCCATTCTTCAAAGCCTCGGCCAGCTCCAGACGCTCGCTGACGGGCAGAAAAGCGCCGATCTGCTGCGCTTCACCCTTGCATCGCAGCAGCACCCTGGAATCGCCAAAAGCCGCTTCATTCACTTCCACCCTGACCCAGGCAGCGGGCCAGCAGAATCTGCTTTTGCGGCGCAGGTCATAGTGCTCTACCACCAGCTCCGTCGGTCCGACCAGAAGGCGTTCCCGCGCCCAGTTGCCACGCCATGCCAGGCGCAGACACCAGCCGACAATCAGCAGGTGGATCACTGCGATCACGACCACCGGCCAAAGGCCCATGATCAGGGGAAACAGCGCCACCAGCAGCGTCACCGCGCTCATGAACAGGAAAAAACCGGCCAGCCGATCGAGGGACATGGACAGGTTCGACCTGGCCTCGATGATGCTGCTGCCCGGCGCTTCCGGGTTGTCCATGATTTTGATCACTTTCACTCAGAACCGTGTTTGAACGGCCCGGCGAATGAGCCGCTATTGTAGCCGAAGGGGACATATGGCGGCAAAGGGTTTTGATGTCTCGGCGCTCTTTCGCCGGGTTGAGTCAGACGCTTGCGGCTGGCGGTCGGTTCACCCGACAACCGTATCCTGCAGCCCTTGTCGGTGTCCTGCGTTACACTTTCGGCTCTGAATGTCAGCCACTTGTTCATGGACGTTATTATGACTACCTCGGGTCAGGAATTTGTCGTCAACCGGTCCAGCAATCCAGATCGTCTCAGCGCCGAGCTGGAGGCCGCGTGGGCGGCCAATGAAACCGAACATGTCCGATTCCTTCTCGACCAGTGCCAGCTCGATGAGAAATCGCGCGCCAATATCCAGGCCAAGGCGCTGGAACTGGTCGGCCAGGTGCGTCAGCGCAGTCGCGATGCCGGCGCGATGGAAGCCTTCATGCGCGAATATGACCTGTCTTCCGAGGAAGGCGTGGTCCTGATGTGCCTGGCCGAGGCCCTGTTGCGCATTCCCGACAGCGATACGGCCGAAAAACTCATCTCCGACAAGCTGTCTGACGCCAACTGGGAGTCGCATCTCGGCAAGAGCGACTCGCTGTTTGTCAATGCCTCAACCTGGGGCCTGATGCTGACCGGAAAGCTGGTTCGGGTCGGTAGCAGTCACAAGCGCGATATCGGGGCTACCCTGGCCCGCATAGCGAACAAGTCGGGGGAGCCCGTGGTTCGTCTGGCCATCCGCCAGGCCATGCGCATCATGGGCCACCAATACGTGATGGGGCGGAACATCAAGGCCGCCCTGGACCGATCACAGAAAAAGGTCAACCGGCGCTACCGATATTCCTTTGACATGCTTGGCGAGGCCGCGCTCACCGGCGCCGACGCTGATCGCTACCGTCGCGCCTATGAAGACGCTATTCGGGCGATTGGTACCAGCCCGCACCCGGAGGATGTTTTTGCTGCCCCCAGTATTTCGGTCAAGCTGTCGGCCCTGCATCCGCGCTACGAGCATGCCAAGGAGACCCGGGTGCTGGCTGAACTCGCTCCCGTGCTGCTGGATCTGGCCCGGCTGGCCAGGGAGCAGGGAATTGCCCTGACGGTCGATGCCGAGGAGGCCGAACGCCTGGCGCTGTCGCTCAAGGTGTTCGAACAGGTGCTCAGCGATCCCGCGCTGGACGGCTGGGATGGTCTGGGCCTGGCCTTGCAGGCCTACCAGAAAAGGGCCTGGGCTGCGATCGGCTGGCTGGCCGACCGGGCCCGGCGCAGCGGGCACCGCGTGCCGGTGCGTCTGGTCAAGGGCGCATACTGGGACACCGAGATCAAGTTCGCCCAGGTCGAAGGGCATGCCGATTACCCGGTGTTTACCCGCAAATGCAATACAGACATCTCTTACCTGGCCTGCGCGCGCCGCCTGCTGGCGCTCGACGATGCCTTTTATCCACAGTTCGCCACGCATAATGCCCACACCATTGCCGCGATCGCTGAAATGGCAGGTGACCGGCGCGACTACGAGTACCAGCGTCTTCACGGCATGGGTCGCGAACTCTACGAGGAAGTGCTGGATAACGAGAGCTACAACCCGGCCTGCCGGGTCTATGCCCCGGTCGGTAATCACAAGGATCTGCTGCCTTACCTGGTTCGTCGCCTGCTCGAGAACGGAGCCAACACTTCTTTCGTCAATCGCATCGTTGATGAGAAGCTGCCGCCCGAGGAAGTTGTCAATGACCCGATCGCCCAAATCCAGGCACTGACCTCGATCCGCCATCCGAAAATTCCCAAACCACGCGACCTGTATGGCGAAGATCGGCGCAACTCGGCAGGTATCAATTTTGCCGATGAGCCGCAGGTCCGTGAACTGAAGTCAGAGCTGGATCTGTTCGCTTCCCAAACCTGGCAGGCGGCGCCCCTGGGGGGCACTTGCGTACGCGGTGGTACCAGGTCCAGCTTGCCCCAGCCTGCCAATACCGGCCGTGAGGCGGGTTCGGTGACCGTGACTGATTCAGACTGTGTTGGCGCGGTGATCGGTGCCGCCAGCGCAGCCCAGCCGGCCTGGGACAGGCGCGGCGTGATGGATCGTGCTGACATGATCGACCGGGTTGCCGATGCCATCGAGGCCAACCGCGCCGAGTTGATGGCGCTGTGTGTGCGAGAGGCCGGCAAGACGCTCAAGGACGGCATTGCAGAAGTTCGTGAAGCCGCCGATTTCTGCCGCTACTACGCCGCCCGGGCGCGCCAGGCCATGGCCGCGCCGGAGGTTCTGACCGGACCCACTGGCGAGCGTAACCAGGTCAGCCTGCATGGCAAGGGCGTTTTCGTCTGCATCAGTCCCTGGAACTTCCCGCTGGCGATCTTCACCGGCCAGGTGGTGGCGGCCCTGGTCACCGGCAATACGGTGATCGCCAAGCCGGCCGAGCAGACGCCGCTGATCGCCCATCGCGCCGTCGAACTGATGCGTGCTGCCGGTATTCCCGATGACGTCCTGTTCTGCCTGCCGGGCGGCGGTGAAACCGGCGCGGCCTTGACCCGTGACCCGCGCGTGGCCGGGGTAGCCTTTACCGGGTCGACTGCCACGGCAAGAGCCATCAATCGCAGCCTGGCCGAACGCGATGCGCCGCTGGCCACCCTGATCGCCGAAACCGGGGGGCAGAACGCGATGATCGTTGATTCCTCCGCTCTGCCGGAGCAGGTGGTTCGCGATGTCATACAGTCGGCCTTTCTCAGCGCTGGCCAGCGTTGCTCCGCCTTGCGCATACTGTGTGTGCAGGCCGATATCGCCGATCACGTGCTGACCATGCTGGCCGGCGCCATGCGCGAGTTGCGCGTCGGTGATCCGGGCCTGTTGGCCACCGATATCGGTCCGGTCATTGATCCGGCCCAGCATCGCATGCTGAGCGAGCATGTCGAACGCATGGACCGGGAAGCGAAACTGGTAGCGCGAGCAGTCCTGCCCGATGATCTCCCGGCTGGACACTGGTTTGCCCCCTGTGCCTACGAAATCGATGGTATGGCGCGACTCGAGGGCGAGGTTTTCGGCCCTGTTCTGCATGTGCTGCGCTACCGTAGCAAGCAGCTCGACAGCCTGATCGATGCCATCAACGGCACCGGCTTCGGTCTGACCCTGGGCGTTCACAGCCGTATCGATCGAGTTCAGGACTACATCGCCAGTCGTGTTCGGGTCGGCAACGCCTACATCAATCGCAACATGACCGGTGCCGTGGTCGGCGTTCAACCCTTCGGCGGGGAGGGTCTTTCCGGCACCGGCCCCAAGGCTGGCGGGCCG
The DNA here is from genome assembly GCA_007131235.1 of Wenzhouxiangella sp. Lineage (GTDB taxonomy): Bacteria > Pseudomonadota > Gammaproteobacteria > Xanthomonadales > Wenzhouxiangellaceae > Wenzhouxiangella. The sequence continues at coordinate 1,075 of SLQY01000098.1, read as the reverse complement.
CACTACCTGCTGCGGATGTGCACGGAGCGGACCCTGACCGTCAATACCGCGGCAGTGGGTGGCAACGCATCGCTGTTGGCGTTGTCAGACTGACAGATGAAGCGCGCAACCGACCATTACAGGATGATCGCCAGCCGGGAAAAGCGGCTGTAACCCGTATGTACGAGAACTTCTACGGTCTGGAAGAGCGCCCCTTTTCGATTACCCCGAACCCGCGCTTTGTCTATTTGAGTCAGCGCCATCAGGACGCCCTGGCTCATCTGCTGTTCGGGGTCGGTCGCGGCGGCAGCGGAGGCTTTGTCCAGCTCACCGGCGAAGTCGGAACCGGCAAGACCACGCTATGCCGTCTTGTCCTGGAGCAAGTGCCCGACAAGACCCGGGTGGCACTGATCCTGAACCCCATGCTGGCACCGCCTGAGCTGCTGCGGGCGATTTGCCTCGAACTCGAAATCAGCGTGCGTGGTGCCGGGCAAAGCCTGCAAAAACTGCAGGATCGGCTCAATCGCTTTCTGCTGGAACGTCATGCCGAGGGCGAGCGGGTCGTGTTGATCATTGATGAAGCGCAAAATATGAGCCGGGAGTGTCTGGAGCAGGTTCGGCTTCTGACCAACCTCGAGACGGCGACCGACAAGCTGCTCCAGATCATCCTGCTCGGTCAGCCCGAGCTGCGGCTGTTGCTGGCGCGTCCGGAGCTTCGCCAGCTGGCCCAGCGGATTACGGCCCGCTACCACCTGGACCCGCTGAGCCAGTCCGAAACCGAGCAGTATGTGCGCCATCGCCTGGCCGTGGCCGGGGCACCGCGCTGTCCGTTCAGCACCGATGCCATGAAAGCGCTGTACCGAAACGCCGATGGCGTACCGCGCTTGATCAATATCATTGCCGATCGCGCCCTGATGGCCGGGTACGCCCATGAGCTGGAAAAAATCGATCGTCATATCGTCAACGCCGCGGCCAGGGAAGTTGCCGGTGATGACTGGGATGAGGGCACCGGCTGGGTGCGCAGCGCCCTGGCAGCCTCGGTCGTGGCCCTGGTGCTGCTCGGCGGTGGCCTGCTGGGCTGGATGATGATCCAGAC
>SLQY01000140.1 GCA_007131235.1 Wenzhouxiangella sp. | reverse complement strand
CACCATGGGCGAGGCATTCGTGATTTTCACAGCCGGGCTGGCCGTGTTTGCCCTGCTGTCGGTCAGGCCACGCCGGCGCGAAGCCGGCATCGTGCCGCGCCGCCCGCCGCGTGCCAGCGACGATGTCGACGAGGGAGAAAGCAACGATGAGTGAAAACGGCATTCTCCGTGTCGTCGCCCGCTTCCTGATTCCCCTGATCATGTTGTTCGGGCTCTACATCCAGTTTCACGGCGAGTATTCACCTGGCGGCGGCTTTCAGGCCGGCGTTGTGTTCGCCGCCGGCTGGATTCTGTTTGCCCTGATCTACGGCCTGGAGAACGCGCTGAAGGTGATATCCCAGCGGGCCATGTACGTGCTTGCCGCCGCCGGGGTGCTGCTCTACGCTGCCGTCGGCCTGCTGGGCGTGGCCATGGGCGGTCGCTACCTTGATTTCTACCCGCTGCTGGAATCACCTCATGCGGCTCAGCAGTTCGGCATCATCACGGTTGAATTCGGGGTCGGCGTGACCGTCGCCACGGTCGTCATGCTGATCTACACCATGTTCGCCCGCCGCAAGTCGGAGTGGGAAGCGATACTCAAGGAGGGGGACGAGCCATGAGCACCGTGCTGAGTTTCTTCAACTACTGGGTCGTCGTCGCCCTGATGATGATCGGCTTCTACTGCGTCATTGCCCGCGGCAACATGATCAAGAAGATCATGGGGCTGAACCTGTTTCAGACTTCGGTTTTTATCCTGTTCGTCACCTCGGGCAAGGTCACCGGCGGATCAACCCCGATCCTGCGTGAAGGCGTCGAGGTCTATTCCAACCCCCTGCCCCACGTCATTGTCTTGACAGCGATCGTGGTCGGTGTCGCGATCACCTCGGTCGGGCTGGCCCTGGCGGTTCGCATTCAGGAAGCCTACGGCACGATCGAAGATGACCACCTGGGTGATGATGATGATGACGAGCGCCTGGCCTGGGAGGCACGGCAACGCCGATGAACATCGTTGACCTGATGCCGTTCAGCGTGCTGGTGCCGCTGATCGCTTCCGCCATTGTTGCCCTGCTGCCAGGACGCACCCTGCCCTGGGCCGTGACCTTTCTGGCCGCCTTGATCAGCGCCATCATTGCCGCATTGACCCTGCCGGCTGCAACCGAAGTCACGCTGTCCTACCCGTTCGGCAATTGGCCGCCACCCATTGGCATCGAATATCGGGTTGATGCCGCCAATGCGTTCGTCGCGCTGCTGGTATCGAGCATGGCCAGCCTTGCCCTGCTGTGGGCCAGAACCAGTGTCAACCGCGAGGTCCCCAGGCGGCAGGGCCCCTTCTACGCCCTGTTCCTGCTCGCCCTGGCCGGCCTGCTCGGCATCACCATGACCGGCGATGCCTTCAATGTCTTTGTTTTCCTGGAAATTTCCTCGCTGGCAACCTATGCACTGGTCGCCTACGGCAGTGACCGGCGCGCCCTGCTGGCGGCCTTCCGCTACCTCATCATGGGCACCATCGGCGCTACCTTCCTGCTCATCGGGATCGCCTTCCTCTACATGATGACAGGCACCCTGAACATGGCCGACATGGCCGAGCGACTGCCCGAGGTGCGAGACACGCGCGCCGTCAGGGCCGCGCTGGCCTTCATCATCGTCGGCCTGGGACTGAAGCTGGCCCTGTTGCCGCTGCACCTGTGGCTCCCCAACGCCTACGCCTACGCGCCGAACTTCGTCACCGTTTTCCTGGCCGGCACGGCAACCAAGGTCGCCCTGTATGTCATGCTGCGCTTCATCTTTACCGTTTTTGCGCCTGACTACAGCTTCGTCGTGCTACCGCTGGCAACGGTGCTGATGGTGTTGGCCGTGGCTGGCATGTTCGCCGGCTCCTGGGTGGCCATGTTCCAGGTCCACCTCAAGCGCATGCTGGCCTACTCCTCGGTGGCGCAGGTCGGCTACATGGTGCTGGGAGTGTCGCTGGTGACGACCGCCGGGCTGACCGCTGCCTTTCTGCACCTGTTCAACCATGCGCTGATCAAGACCGCCCTGTTCATGGCCATTGGTACCGTGATGTACCAAACCAACTCGATCAAGATTGATGACCTGCGCGGGCTGGGCCGGCAGATGCCTTGGACCATGACGGCCTTTGCGCTGGCCGGGCTGTCCATCATCGGTGTTCCGACCACCGCCGGATTCATCAGCAAGTGGTACCTGATTCTGGCCGCAATTGATGTCCAGGCGTGGTGGCTGGTCGGCCTGATCGTGCTGACCTCGATGATGGCCGTGGTCTATATCTGGCGGGTAGTGGAAGCGGCCTGGATGACCAAGCGTCCGGCCGATCTACCCACCGTCCGGGAGGCGCCACTGAGCCTGTTGTTGCCAACCTGGTTGCTGGTCGCTCTTAACTTCTACTTCGGGCTCGATACCCGCCTGACGGTCGGTGCCGCCAGCGCCGCGGCTGACGTCATGCTCGGAGCAGGCCTTGGCGGGGCAGCTCCATGAACCTGCTCGCCCTGCTTCCGAACATCGGCCTGATCGGCGTTGTCCTGCTCCCTTTCCTCGGGGCAGTGGCAATCGCCCTGGCCGCCGCCAGGCCTGGCTTGCGCAATGCCTTGTGCTGGGTCAGCTCAGTGGCTTTCCTGCTCGCCGTGCTCGGCCAGGTTGCGCCCTTCCTGGACGGCGAATCCAGCCGTCAAGTGGTCTGGCAGCTGCTGCCAGAGCTGACCATCGCTTTTCGGCTTGAACCCCTCGGGCTGATCTTTCTCCTGCTCTCATCCAGTCTCTGGCTGCTGGCAACCCCCTACGCCATCGGCTACATGGCTCACGGCGGGTACACCAACCTTGGGCGCTTCTTTGCCTGCTACGCCATTGCCCTGGGAGCGGCCGCCGGCATCGCGGTATCGGACAACCTGCTGACGATGTTCGTGTTCTACGAGATCCTGTCAGTTTCAACCTATCCACTGGTCGCTCACACCGGCACCAGCAAGGCCCGGCGCGGCGCGCGCGCCTACATCGCCTTGCTGTTGTTGACCAGCATCTGTTTCTGGTTGCCGGCCATGATCTGGGTCTGGGCCAGCACGGGCAGCCTGGATTTTGTGGCCGGTGGCATTCTTCAGGGCCAGGTCAGCACGACTGCAGCCGGCTGGATGCTGGTACTGTTCATGTTCGGCACCGGCAAGGCTGCATTGATGCCGTTTCATCGCTGGCTACCGGCCGCCATGGTCGCTCCGACCCCGGTTTCGGCTTTGCTGCACGCCGTGGCGGTTGTCAAGGCCGGTGTCTTCGTGGTGTTGAAGTTGGCGCTGTACGTGTTTGGCATCGATTTCCTGCGCGAGATCGCCTTTTCCGACTTCGTGCTCTATGTTGCTGCCTTCACGATGCTGACCGCATCGCTGATCGCCATGAACCAGGACAACCTCAAGGCTCGACTGGCCTATTCGACCGTCAGCCAGCTGTCTTACATCGTTGTTGGTGCCATGCTTGCCTCGCAGCTGGCGGCAATCGGTGCCGGCATGCACATGGTCATGCACGGCTACGGGAAAATCACCTTGTTCTTCTGCGCCGGGGCCATTTACCTGGCCAGCAAGAAAACCCTGGTCAGCGAGCTCGACGGCCTTGGACGACGCATGCCTTTTACCATGGGTGCTTTCCTGCTAGGGGCCTTGTGTGTCATTGGCATTCCACCGCTAGGGGGATTGTGGAGCAAGTGGCACCTGGTCACTGGTGCCTTCGATGCCGGTCATGGCCTGATCCTGGCGGCGTTCCTGATCAGCACCCTGCTCAACATTGCCTATCTGCTGCCGCCCGTTCTGCGCGCCTTTCTCAAGCCACTGCCCGCCGGCGAAAGCGGCGGCATCAAGGAAGCGCCATGGATCTGTGTCGTCCCGCTGACCCTGACCGCAGCGGGAGCCGTGATGCTGTTCTTTTTTGCCGGCCTTCCCTTCGGCCTGATGGAAGCGGTGTTTGAATGAGCACACGCTGTGCATCCAAAGGAGTCTGAAACAGCCATGGACCTGGGTTACTGGCTCGAAAAACTGGTGCGTCGCGGGCGATTGCTGAGCCTGTTGATGCTTGGCCTCATGGCTGTCCTGGTGGTTATCGACATCATCGTGCCGCCGGCCTACATCCGCTTTCCATGGGATGGCATCGGCGGCTTTGCTGCCGTGTACGGTTTCGTTTCCTGCGTCATCCTGATCGCCGTGGCCAAGGGCCTGGGGAAGCTGTTCCTTTACCAAAGCGAGGACTACTACCGGGAAGACACCGACGATGATTGATTTCATTCATCCATCGCTGATTCTGTTTCTTGGCGCGGCGCTGTTGCCGTTGCTCAAGGGCAGCGCCCGCAAGACCGCGCTGCTGGTCGTGCCCGCGCTGGTCCTGGCATTGATCGCCACGCTTGAGCCGGGTGAGTTCGGTCAGTTCGAGTTCCTTGACATGGCGCTGACCCTGGGCCGGGTCGATGCCCTCAGCATGGTCTTTGTCTGGGTGTTCGGCATCATCTTGCTGATCGGCATGATCTACGCCCTGCACGTGGACGACTGGATTCAGCACTCGGCGGCGCTAGGTTATGCCGGCGCGGCACTGGGTGCCGTGCTGGCCGGCGATTTATTGACTCTCTACGTCTTCTGGGAGTTGATGGTCATCACCTCGGTATGGCTGATCTGGCGGCGTGGCAGCGGTGTTTCCTACCAGGCCGGGATGCGCTACCTGGTCATTCACGCCATCGGCGGCGTCCTGCTCCTGGCCGGCGTCATCATCTATTACCAGACCACCGGATCGCTGGCCTTCGACCAGATCGAGGTCGGAGGTCCAGCCTTCTGGCTGATCCTGCTGGCGTTCATGATCAACGCGGCCGTACCTCCGCTGCATGCCTGGCTGGCAGATGCCTACCCCGAGGCCACCATCACCGGCGCCATATTCCTGAGCGCGCTGACCACCAAGACGGCGGTCTACACCCTGATGCGCGGCTACCCCGGGGTTGAGCTGTTGATGTGGTTGGGCGCAATCATGACCCTCTACGGCGTGATCTACGCCGTGCTAGCCAACGATATCCGACGCATCCTGGCCTACCACATCATCAGCCAGGTCGGCTACATGGTCTGCGGCGTCGGGATGGGTACCGTCATGGCGCTCAACGGCGCCGGCGCCCATGCCTTTACCCATATTCTTTACAAGGCTTTGCTGTTCATGGGTGCCGGGGCCGTGATCTACATGACCGGCAAGTCGCGTCTCACCGATCTTGGCGGCTTGTATCGCCACATGCCCTGGACTTTCCTGTTCTACATGGTAGGTGCCTTGTCCATTTCCGGATTTCCGCTGTTTTCCGGCTTCGTCAGCAAAACCATGATCACCGAGGCGGCGTCGCTGGACTACCGCGCCATCATTTTCCTGATGCTGTTGATGGCCCCGGCAGGGACTTTCCTGAGCATCGGCCTGAAACTGGCCTGGTTCACTTTCCTGGGTCGTGACTCGGGCCTGCGTCCCAGGGAAGCACCCGCCAACATGTTGCTGGCCATGGGTATTGCCGCCTTCCTGTGCTTTGCAATCGGCGTTTATCCGGCCCCGCTGTATGCCTTGCTGCCAAATCCGGTGGACTACAACGCCTACAACATCGGGCTTATTCTGAAGGAGCTGCAGCTGTTGCTGTTTACCGGGCTGGCATTCTTCCTGTTACTGCGTTTTGTCGGCGGCAAGAACGCCATCACCCTGGATACGGACTGGATTTACCGCGGCGGCGGCAAACGAGCCACACTGGCCGTGCGCAACGCCGTGGTGTCCGGCAATCGCTGGATCAGAAAAGCCATCATGATCGTCCTGAGGAGCCGAGCCCAGGGCATTCGCAGCCGCTACGGTCGCGATGGGAAGCTGGCAAGATCCTGGCCGACCGGCTCCATGGCCATGTGGACCGCCATTCTGTTAGCCTCGTTGCTGCTGTTCGGCATTCGGACCTGATCAAGAATACGATGTCATCCGCAGCGGATTGAAAGCAGCAGCCGAGCTCAGTCGTCCCGCCTGTCGCGCTCTCGATGCACAACCCGGTACTCGACATCGATGGGTCCATCCGATTCCTGCTTGCGCTGCCCCAGGCCCAGCCAGCGCCTGACGGTAAGGAATATGCCACCAACCACCGCCAAGCCGATGGCGATGGCCAGGACAAACAAACCCAGCAAGAAACTCAAGGCAAGAATGCCAATGCCGATCAGCACCAGGCCGAGCCGAGCCAACGGGCTGCGGGGTGGCTGGTAGAATTGTTGCCAACGCGGGTCCATCCTAAGGAGACAGCTTGAACAACGATGAGTTCCTGTGCATATCGACCGACCTGAACGAAGGTCAGTTTCGAGAGGTCCGCACGACGATCTCCAGCCAGACCCGGTTTCTGGTCCTGACCCGCTTCAAGGGCCAGCCTCGGGCCTGGCTCAACGTTTGCCCGCACCAGGGTCGTTCTCTCAACTGGGCACCGGATCAATTTCTGACGGACAGCGACGGGCACCTGGTTTGCGCAGCCCACGGGGCGGTTTTTGAATGTGCCCAAGGGCGCTGCATCAGCGGTCCTTGCCTTAATGCCAGCCTGACTGCCGTCGCCGTCGAAGAGCGCGAAGGCATCATTCGGCTTTGCTGAGCGCAGCACGCCCTTGGCCCGGATACGTGATGATGGTTGGCTCGAGGCATTGATTGCCCGGCACCGGGACGCTGAGTAAACCATCGCTACCGATCATCCAGCCCGGCCCCCTGCCGCATGGCAGGGGACTCACCGAACTGGCGGGGTTTCCCGGGTGGAGAGGACGGCGTCAGAAGAGCAGGT
>SLQY01000200.1 GCA_007131235.1 Wenzhouxiangella sp. | reverse complement strand
CATTGTTGTTGCGTCGAGTCCTGCTGCCGGCGTCTTCGGGGCGAAAGCCCGGTGTGGCTTGCGACCCAGGCGTCAGCGGTTGCCCGGCAAAGAGCTGGCCCGGCGGCCGAACATAGGTTCCAGCAGCGTAGCTGGCAGGTTCACCCTCGCTGATCTTGTACTTCTCCCAACGGTGCTGGACGCCGAAGGACGCCTGCAAGGTGCCCTGCTCGAGCATGAATGAGCGCGTGCCGTCCAGTGAAACGGTCCACTCCGACGCTTCCAGCGCGCCCACATCGAACGTCGTGGGACTCTCTGGACCCAGGCTCGAGTTCAGACTGTTCGTGTTGGTCCAGTCGGCTTTGTTGTGGCCGAAGTTGGTCGACAGATCAAAATCGTATTCGAAAGCGGTAAACCGCGTGCCGATGGCCACCTCGTAGTCGGTCTCATCGAAGATGGTCAACGGCCGGAAACCGTCCGGATAGACCTCGGGCAAGGCGTCAGGACTGAGGCGCGGTTCGCGATACGACCAGTTCAGGTCCGATTCGCGCTCGGCATAGGTTGCGAAGCCGTAGAGTTCGACGCCATTGCCAAGGTTGTAGCCTGAGTTCAAGCCTGCAACCCAGGTCGTCTGGGGGAAATTGCCGTAGTTGGTGGTCACCATCCGGTCAATGGTTTCCTCCCGCGGATCACGGCTTCCATCGGGCAGCCGCGGATAGAGATCGAAATCCGGCGAAATTTCCACGGCTCGATTCGAAGCCTTACGATCGATGTACTCCAGGGAAAGGTGAGCGAATCCGTCCGAACCCAGGGCAAAGCCCTGATCCACGCTCGCCCGCAGGAACTCACCGTCGCCGCGGTCGAAGTTCTGACCTGTAGACAACGACGCGGAGCCAGCCTGTGGATCATCCTTGAGAATGATGTTGATGACGCCTGCGATGGCGTCGGAGCCGTACTGAGACGCGGCCCCATCGCGCAAGACTTCGATACGATCGATCGAAGCCGTGGGAATCATGTTCAGATCGACACCAGCTGAACCGTTGTACAGCGCGGACACAGAGTTGATCAACGAGGTCTCGTGCCGGCGCTTACCGTTCACCAGGACCAGCGTCTGATCCGGATTCAGTCCACGCAGACCACCCGAAGCGATGACCGTAGCGCTCCCCCCTCCTGCTCGCTGTGGAAGATTGAAGGATGGCACCAGATAGCGAAGGGACTCGAACAGTCCTGCAGGACTCTGGCGATTGAGTTCCTCGTTGCTGAAAACGTCGATCGGCGTCGGGCTGTCCATGACAGAGCGTGGCGCGCCGCGAACCCCCGTCACGACAAGCTCCTCGAGTAATCGATCCGAGCCCCTTGTGGACTGGCTCTGCTGGGCGTGCGCGCTGTTCACAACTCCGAAGGAACAAACTGATGCAATAGCGACACTGAGAAGTTTGCGTTGCCCGAAACCGACGTTTCAGCTTTCATCGCGCATGAATCCAATCCTCTTGCAGGCGTGTTTCTTGACACGTTCTGGGCTCAATCGAGCGCAGTCGAGTGAGTTTTGAGCTGGAACAAACGAGGGATCGCTGGACACAACATGTCCGCGCCCTCCGCCGTTTCACCACATACTGTCAAAGCATGAGCCATGCCAGTTCAGACCGACGTAAGGGATTTATTCTGTGCACGTTCACGAAATGGTCACAAATAATGAGACTTCATTGAGTACTCCTATGTGGCTGCGTCGTGCCGGCCGGCTCAATCTTCGGCTGAAAACCCGGGACCCTAAGCGCACCAAAATGTTGCCCGATCGTTTCTCCTGTGAACCGATGCACCGTGATCGCGCGCCCCGACCTCGATTTCGACATGCGCGCGCGGCGCCATCTGACTGACTTCATGACATGCGAGGTAATTCCTCGCAGGACTACGCCCTGCAAAGATGCTGGACACCTGTCATCCATAAACTGCAGGGAGATACTGATGAACGGGCCTCGAACGCTATCGCTGCGCATCGCGTTGGCAGCAAACGCCGCTTTCTCACTCAGCTGCGCCGGAGTGCTGCTGTTGCGACCGGATCTCGTCGCCAACTGGCTGGGATTCGAGGCGATTTTGCTGCTGCGGGCGATCGGTGTGGGCCTCATGGCCTTCGCAGCAGACTTGATTCACCAAACGACCAGGCCAAGGCTACTCACCTGGCGCGCGCTCTACGCCAGTGTCGCCGATCTGCTCTGGGTCATCGGTACACTGGCACTGGTCTTGACCTTTCCAAGCCTGCTGTCAACTACGGGCGTCGCCCTGCTGCTCGCCATCGCCGCGGCGGTGCTCTCGTTCGGGGTCTGGCAGTTGTTGGCCATCAACCGAGCGCATCGCGCTCCAAACGGATCAAACTATCGGCACTGCGTCTCGGTAGCCGTCGACGCTCCCGCCCAAGCCATGTGGAACGTGATCAGTCGGCTCGGCGACATTCAGCGCTACATGCCGAGCTTGAGGTCTTCACGGATCCTGGAGGACCGGCCACCCGGCGTCGGGGCTGTTCGCATGTGTGAGGACCATGCCGGGAAACGCTGGGGCGAGGAATGCACGCGCTTCGAAGCCGGACACGGATTCGATGTGCGCTTTCTCGCTGGAGATCCCGACTTTCCGTTTCCCGCCACGAGCATGGTCGGGGGATGGGAGGTGATTCCCCGCGACGAGGGATCGGAAGTCAGGGTGTGGTGGGAACTGGAGCCGAAACCGCGGCTGCTCGCTCCCATCATGCTGCCGATGCTCGCGTTCGGGGTGGATCGGGACTTTCCCGGGATCATTCAGCGCATGGCGTCGGAAGCATTGACAGGACGCGAGCAGGGTACGGATCGCACCGGCGAGGCGTCCGGGGCACGGCTGCTGCCCTTGCCCTGCTGAAGCGCCTGCCGGCGCCGCACACGCGGCGCCGGCAGGACGATTCAATCGTTCAGAAATCCCAGCTCAATGACGCATAGAGGTGGGTGCCGTTGAAGCCGAATGGTGCAGAACGACGTGAGAATCTGAACACACCGGGTGAGTCGACGATGATGTTGCCGTCGCCATCGAAGATCCGTCCGCCAGCCGACTGGCCGATGGTGTTCTCACTCGGCGTGGTGCCGAAAATGTTGTTGCCCCCGACGCGGAACATCACGCCATTGTCGAACGCATAGCGGACTTGCACGTCCACCAGATGCTTCGCGCTGAAGGTTTGCCGCGTCGGCCCTCCCTCCTCGACGGTGTACTTGCCGAAGCGGTTCAGGGCGAGCGTCACGCCAATGGGTCCACTCGACCAGACGCCGGTGAGGTTGACGCGATCTTTCGGCTGCCACTCCTCGAGAATCGACCGGTCCTGGCTGGTGAACACCAGCTCACCGATGCCCGGCACATTGGCCAACGCATCCGGCGGACGCACCCGGTCGATATCGGTATCAGTGAAGTTGGCCGCAAGGGACAGCTGCAGATCACCGCCCATGAATTCCCGATCATGGCTGATGACGATGTCCACACCTTCGGTGGTGGTGTCAGCAGCATTCAGGAAGAATTGCGCGGAGTTCGCGTTGGCGGATGCGAGCGCTTCGTCCAGCGCCGGGTCGAGACCTGTGCCGATGGCACCACTGATCACGATGCGATCATCGATTTCGATGTTGTAGTAATCGGCCGTGATCGTCCAATCCGGCAAGGGCTGGAACACGAACCCGACGCTGATGTTCCGCGCCGTCTCCTCTTCCAGTTCCGGAATGCCGAGGGCCTGGGCCACGGCACTGTCGTTGCGGAAGGTGCCCCGCTCCTGGGCAACGCTTTCACCCGTATCCGGATCTGTCACGAACTGCGTACTGGTGGAATTGAAGAACTGCTGCTGCAGCGACGGCGCGCGGAAGCCGGTGCTTATGGAGCCCCGCAGCCGCAGCGCATCGGTAGCCTGAAACGCCACCGCACCCTTGGCATTGAAGGTGCTGCCGAAATCACTGTAGTCCTCGAAGCGTATCGCACCGTTGAGCAGCCAGCGATCGATGGCGTCATATTCCAGGTCGAGATACAGCGCGTAGGAATCACGACTCTCGTCGACCTGATTATCTGGCCGGAAGCCCGGAAAGACCTGGATGCCAGCTGCACCGGGAGGCGCGGCCGGGTTGGCCACATCCGGATTGAAGTCGCCGAACGACAGCAGGTCTCCCGGATTCAGCTTGTAGCCGTCATCCCGATAGGACACACCAAAGGCAATGGAGCCCCAGTCCATGTCGCGGAACGCGTCGAGGTCCAGGGTGAACTGAGTCAGTTCCAGATCGCCCGAGCGCGCCCGGGTCGGGCTGCTGCCGATACGTGAAACCAGCGAGGCATTCAGCGAGTTGCTGATGATGAAATCGAACGTATTCACTGCGTAGCCGGCCCCGATGTCCCAGCTCCAGCCGTTGGCCAGCTCGCCGCGAATGCCGAGATTACCGCTGATGTCCTCGATGTCCGTGTTGATCAGCGGCAGGAAACCATCAGGAAATTGGCCCAGGCCGCCGTTGACCGGTGTCCCGTCGAAGGTGAAGCGGGGATTCTGCGTCGCCGAACCGGCATTGCGATAGAAGCCGCCCGACGTGTTCGAACGGATCGAGTAGGTGGCGAAACCATAGATCTCCGTCGCGTCCTCCAGGGGAACGCCCAGGTTCAATACTGCAGCGAACTGCTCGGAGTCCGCATCGCCGATGCGGAAGCTCTGGCGGTCGAAATTGATTTCCCGGGGATCCGTGGTCTGATTGCCGATCTGGTTGCCGAAGTTGTCGAAAAGCGGTGTACAGGTTCCCGCAAAAATGCACACGCCCTGGAGGCCTGCGCGATTGGTCCGGCCGCGATCACGGTACTCCATGGTGGCATTGAGATAGGCATCGTCGAACAGCCGAACACCCTGATTCCAGCTGAGCACTATGGACTCACCGTCACCCTTCGTGTTCTCGCCGTACTGCGCGTGCAGGCGACCACCCTCATCGTGATCGTGCAGCACGATGTTGATCACGCCGGCAATGGCATCCGAACCGTACTGAGCGGCAGCACCATCCCTCAGCACCTCGATCCGCTTGATGGCGCTGGACGGTATCGCGTTCATGTCGGTACCGGCCGTTCCGCGGCCGACGGAGGTGTTCACGTGCACCAGCGCGCTGCCGTGACGCCGTTTGCCGTTGACGAGGACCAACGTCTGGTCCGGCCCGAGACCGCGCAAGGTGGCCGGCCGCAGCGCATCCGTACCGTCACTGATGGTGGAACTGGAGAAATTGAAGGAAGGAGCGAGCGACTGCAGCATGCGCCCCACTTCCGTATGGCCGGTGTCCCGCATGGCTTCGGACGTGAGTGCGTCCACAGGAACCGGGGAATCGGTCGCCGTTCGACCTGGCGAACGGGTCCCGAGAATGACGATCTCTTCGATGACCTCCTGCTGCGCCCGCTGCGCGGACGCCTGAGCCTTGGCGTCGATAGCGGGAAGCGCCAACAGGATTCCCGCACATCCCAGTGCAAGCTTGTTTACGTACATGATGCGTCCCCTTTGGGTTCTGGTTGTCGTAACCGATGCCGGTGACTACGGCTGCGTTTGCAGCACCTCCCAGCGGGGCTCCCCATGAGCCAGGTGTCTTTACTCACCTGCTCAAAGCGTATTACATCATGTTTCTTTTGTGTGACAAGGTGGTTCGCCCACGCATCCGACAATTGGACGAACGTCACCTGTCACGAGCAGCGCTCACCCTGCGTTTTCGGAGGTCGACACGGGCTGGCAACGCATAGCCGCCCTGAATCCGGCCAACGCTGCATGGCTCTTCAGTCAAGCCGACGCAAGGTCGAGCTTCATCCCCTCGTGGCTGGCGACGAACCCGAGCTGTTCGTAGAAGCGCCGCGCTTCCGCACGAAACTTCTCGGTAGTGAGTCGAACCAGACGCCATTCACTCCCGGTCAGGGGTCAGCAACAGCCGCTCTGCCGTGACCCCCTCGACGCGCTCCCGGGAGTAAAAGACGGGGAAGACCCGGTCCTGCGCCCAGAGCTCGAACAGGTTCCGGTAGAACGGGCTGTCCGGATCACCGGCCTGGCCCGGCGTGCTCATGCCCAGGGTGGCATCCCAGTCCCGGGTGTCCACGAAGATGCGGAAGGAGGCGCCGGAGGTCTGGTTGTTTCCGGAACCGGTATTGCCCACGGTGTAACTGTTACCACCCCGCGGCGCCGGCCCCACATCGAGTCTAGCCCGCAGCTCCTTTGACACCGCCGGCGAGAGGGGATGCCGGAGCAGCGCGTGCTTGTAATCGGCCTGGCCGTATCTCCATGCCTCCACATTCGGCCCGAGGCGATCCGTAAGCTCGGCCACGGCGTCGGCCAGGGCGCCGAGAAGCACGTTGTCCCGGCCTGCCACGGGGTCCGGAACCGGCTCTGCCGTAGACCCGTCGCTGACGGCCACTGTGAACTCAGCGGGCGGTGCCAGCAGGTAGTCGATGAGCCGCTTCATGCCCAGATCCAGGTGGGGTCGCGCCACCTCAGGGATCAAGAGTTCGGCTCCCCGGCGCAGTAGCCTGCGCTCCATGGCCACCCAGATCCCCGCCGCCACCGAGTCGGGTGCCAGGACGAAGTCCCAGTCCAGGAGCCGGCGCCGAGCGTCTTCCACCCGGGGATCGGCGGCGCTTAGGGGACGCAGCAGGGGCACCAGGGTACGGGCCGGGATGGAAAGGTAGTCGTGCTGCAGACCCACCATGTCCATCAGATTGAAGCGGCGCCCCGACGACAGGACCTCCCGGATCCGGGCCTGGCGAAACGGGTCGGCCCAGAGGTAGTAAATGGCCTCGTCCAGGTGCGGATAGTCGAAGGGTGAGGTGAGGTTGGCGTTGGCTGTCGCGATGAAGCCCTCCGGCGGGTTCACCGCATGGGGGAGTG
>SLQY01000124.1 GCA_007131235.1 Wenzhouxiangella sp. | reverse complement strand
CGTGGGTGATGAACAGCAGGCTCATGCCGTATTTGGACTGCAGTTCGCCCATCAGGTCCAGAACCTGCTTCTGGATGGTCACGTCCAGCGCGGTGGTGGGTTCGTCGGCAATCAGCAAATCGGGCTCGCAGGACATGGCCTGGGCAATCATTACGCGCTGCTTCTGGCCACCGGAGAGCTGGTGCGGGTAGCTGTCGATCAACTGCTTCGGGCGCGGCAGGCCGACCTGGTCGAGCAGTTCCAGGGTGCGGTCGCGCGCGGCCCGGCGCGACAAGCCTTCGTGCTGGCGCAGCACTTCGGCGACCTGTTCGCCGATGCGAAACACCGGGTTCAGGCTGGTCATCGGCTCCTGGAAGATCATTCCGATGCGCTTGCCGCGAATGCGGCGCATCTGGCTTTCGGAGAGTGCGAGCAAATCCTGGCCGTCGAAGTTGATATGACCGGCGCTGATCTGACCCGGCGGGGTCGGAATCAGGCGCATCAGGGTCATGGCCGTCACACTCTTGCCCGAGCCAGACTCACCCACCAGGCCAACGGTCCCGCCCTTGGGAATGTCGAAGCTCAAGTCCTCGACCGCACGCACCATCCCGTCTTCGGTATGGAAATCCACCGTCAACCCGTCGATACGAACCAGAGCATCCCCCTCGTCGCCCTGAACTCCGAACCCTGAATCCTGAACCCTTTCAGTCATCATCGATCCTTCGGATCCAGCGCGTCACGCAGACCGTCACCCAGGAAATTCAGGCAAAACAGCGTGGCGGCGAGGAAGGCGGCCGGGAAGAACAACCCCCAGGGGGCGAACTCCATGTCCTGGGCACCGGCGTTGACCAGGGCGCCCCAGGACGTGCCAGGTTCCTGCACGCCCAGACCCAGAAAACTCAGGAAACTCTCGACCAGGATCACCTTGGGCACGGTCAGCGTCACGTAGACGGCGACGATGCCCAGCAGGTTGGGCACGATATGGCGCCAGATGATGACCCATGAGCGAACGCCCAGTGCCTCGGCAGCTTCAACGAACTCCTTCTGGCGCAGGCTCAAGGTCTGGCCGCGCACAATTCGGGCCATGTCCAGCCAGATATAGGAACCGATGGCGACGAAGATGAGCAGGATATTGCGCCCGAACACGACCATCAGCAGGATGACCAGGAACATGAATGGCAGGGCGTAGAGAATATCGACGATGCGCATCATGACGTTGTCGACCCGGCCGCCGGCGAAGCCGGCGATTGCGCCCCAGGCCACGCCGATGACCAGGGCAACGCCGGTGGCCACCAGGCCGACCATCAGGCTCATGCGCCCACCGTACATGGTGCGCACGAACTGGTCGCGACCGATCGAATCGGTGCCGAAGAAATGGCCGGTTTCCATGCTTGGCGGGGCCGAAATGCGCTCCCAGTGCGGGGTAGCGTAGTCGTACTGGCTAAGAAGCGGCCCGAAGATCACCATCAACCCGATCAGTCCGAGGATGATGGCTGCTGCGACAGCGGCGCGGTTGCGTTTCAGGCGCAGCCAGGCCAGGTGCCACAGGCTGCGGCCGCTGGCCGCGGCCGCGTGATCGAAGCTTGAACCCAACGGGGGGGTTGAATTTGCGCTGACCGGGGTAGTCATTCGTAACGGATCCTCGGGTCGATCAGGGCGTAGATGATGTCGACGATCAGGTTGAACACCACGATCAGCAGACCGATGACAATGACCACGCCCATGACCAGGGTGTAATCGCGGTTAAGCGCTCCCTGCACGAAGTAGCGCCCCATGCCTGGCAAACCGAAGATCTGCTCGATGACCACCGAGCCGGTGATGATGGCAGCGGCGGCCGGGCCCAGGTAGGACACCACCGGCAGCAGGGCCACTTTCAGCGAATGCTTGCCAAGAATCTTCCACTCCGGCAGGCCCTTGGCGCGGGCGGTGCGGACGAAGTCCGATCTCAAGGTTTCGACCATGGAGCCGCGCGTCAGGCGGGCCACGTAGGCCATGTAGGGCAGGGCCAGGGCGATCACCGGCAGCACCATGTTGCGCGCCGCTCCGCCGCCCCAGCCGCCAGCGGGCAGCCAGCCGGCGTAGACCGCAAACAGCAGGATCAGAATCGGCGCCAGGACGAAGTTGGGGATGGCGATACCGGTCATGGCCGAGCCCATCAGCGCGTAGTCCAGGCGCGAATTCTGCCGCCACGCAGCGATGGTGCCGATCAATACACCGAACAGCAGGGCCAGGAACAGGGCGCTGACACCGAGCCGGATCGACACCGGAAAGCCCTCGGCGATCAACTCATTGACGGTGAAATCCGAGTACTGGAAGCTCGGCCCCAGATCGCCGCGCGCGACCGATCCCAAGTAGAGGAAGTACTGGATGACGAGGGGCTGGTCGAGGTTGTACTTGGCCTCGAGGTTGGCCATGATTTCCGGCGGCAGCGCCTTGTCTTCGTCGAACGGACCGCCGGGTGCGATGCGGATCAGGAAGAAGGCGATGGTGATCAGGATCAGCAGCGTCGGAATGGCCCCGAGCAGGCGTTTGAGGATATAGCGCGGCAGCATCTAGTCGGCTCCCTGTCGGACCGGATCCTGGCGCAGCAGGAACATGAATCGGGTCGGATGCTGATCGAGTACGTTCGGTTCCCAGCCGCGCACGTAGGGCTTGACCAGGCGTGCCGACACGTAGGTGTAGATCGGTGCGAAAGGCTGGGTTTCCAGCACCAGGATTTCGGCTTCGCGCAACAATCCGAGGCGTTCTTCCAGGTCGGCAGCGCGCGCGGCCCGGTTGAGCAGGCGATCGAACTCCGGGTTGAAGAAACCGACGTCATTTTGCGGGTTGTCGGTAAAGAACAGCTCGAGGAAGTACATCGGATCAAGATAGTTGCCGATCCAGCCCGAGCGGAATACCTCGGTCACGGCGCGTTGCCGACGGGTATTCAGGAATACCCGGAACTCCTCGTTGATCAGCGAGGCGTAGACGCCCAGCGACTGCTGCCACATGGCGGCGATGGCCAGCGAAATGCGGCGGTGGTCTTCGTGGGTGTTGTAGCGGATTTCCAGGCGCAGGGGATTGTCCGGGCCGAAACCGGCCTGGGCCAGCAGCGCTCGGGCGTGCTCTTCGCGCTGGTCTTGCGTCCAGGCGGCCCACTCGGGCGCCGGCGGCTCGTAGCCGGGAATGCCCGGCGGGGTAAAGGCAAAGGCCGGGCGCTGGCCAAAACGGGTCAGCTTGTCGGTAATGATTTCGCGATCGATGGCCATCGACAAGGCCTTGGTCACGCGCGGATCGTTGAATGGCTCACGCGTGGTGTTGAAGCCGAAGTAGTAGATACCGAGCCAGTCGGAAACTGCCAGCTCATCGGCCAGGTTGGCCTGGATCCAGTTGAACTGGGTGTTGGGCACTTCGTAGGTCCAGGACAACTCACCGGCGCGATAACGCATCAATTCGGCCGACAGGTCTTCGGTTGGATAAAAGATGACCTCGTCGATGATGACGTTGTCGTTGTCCCAGTAGTAGGGATTACGGACCAGGCGGATATGCGACTGCATGGCCAGTTCTTCGAGCATGTACGGCCCGTTGCTGACCATGCTGCCCGGCCTTGCCCAGCGGTCGCCATGGGCCTCGATGCTGGGGCGGTGCACGGGCGAGGCGAGGCTGTGGGTCAGCACCTCTTGCAGCAGCGGGTTGGGCGCTTCAAGGTCGATTTCCAGGGTAAAGTCGTCAATCACCCGAACCCCCAGATCCTCGACCGGACGGCGACCGGCGATGATGTCTTCTGCGTGCAGGATGGGATTGAGCAGAATGGCAAAACGTGAGCCGGTGGCCGGATTGACGATGCGACGGAAGCTGAACAGCCAGTCCTCAGCGGTCATTACGTCGCCGTTGGACCAGCGCGCGTTTTCGCGCAGGAAGAACGTCCAGGTAAACCCGTCCTCGCTGATCTCCCAGCGCTCGGCCACGCCGGGAATGATGGAGCTGTCGGCCGCGCGCGACAGCAGGCCTTCGAACAGATCGCGCTGCACGTTGCTGCTCGGCACGCCCTCGGTCACGTGTGGATCCAGCCCCTGTGGCTGGGTACCGTTGCCGCGATGCAGGACCTGGACCGGCGCCAGGATCGACGGATCCGGCCGACCATCCTCGGTGAAGATCACCTCGGGCAGGTTCCAGCGCTGAACCGGCACGTCCGACTCCGGCTCAGCGCGCTCACCGCAGGCGCTCAACACCAGGGCAAGCATCAGCAGGGCCGGGATTGTTACAAGGTAACGCATGGCGAAATCTTAGCAGAATAGGCGGCTTCGACCATCACTCCGACCCGCCCAGAAAGATCGTGGTTCCTTCCGGGGGCGTCGCGGCAAGCAATCGAAGAGTCAGGGCGCAGTATATCCACACCTCGGGTTCGGTGCAGATCGTTTGTTGGCGAACCTCGAGGCGTATTTGCCATCAAAGGCCGTTGGAGATGCTGCTTTCCGGGTCCGGTTCATGTCGTTTCGCTACTTGTCATCGCTCGCCCTGGCAGCCCTGCTGTTCAGCTCAACTGCTTCAGCCGAGACCGAAGTCCAGGTACCGCTGGTGGTTGATCGACCCCACCTGGAAGCGCTGCTGGGGGCCGCCCTGGGCCTGGACGAATCCGGCCAGGGCCGGCTGCAGCTGGACAATTGCACCTTCGTGGATCTGAGTGATTTGCGGCTGGAGATGCTGGACCAGCGCCTGATGCTGGATCTGGGCCTGACCGCCAATACCGGCGTGATGGTCATGGGTCATTGCCGGGGTCCGGCGCCGGCAAGCAGCAGGCTGCATATGGAATTGAAGCCCGGCATTGATGCCGAGGGCATGGCGGTGACCTTTCGAGCGGAAGGCGCCGAACTGCGCCGCCCGGATGGCAGCCCTGGCCTGCTCAGCCGGCCATCGCGGATGCTCGCCGACAGCCTGGTCATTCCCCGTATCGAACGCACGATCATAGACATTAGCGGGGTTTTGGCTGCCATTGACGACCTGATCGAAACATTCAAGCCGGGGGCCATGAGTGCCGATGCGCTGCTTGGGCAGCGCCTCAGACTAAGCCGAGTGACCGCCGAACCCGCGGGCTTGCGCACCGAGCTAGCCATAACCCTGAGACAACCGCCGCCACCCGCGGCGGATCCGGAACCCGCATTGCAAGCCACCGAACTGCTTGAATGGCAGCGTGTTGAGGACGAGCTGGACGGCTTTCTGACCGTGCTGGTGGCACGCCTGGCTTCGCAGGCCGACGACCGCGACCTGCAGCTGGATCTGCTTGCTCTCCTGCTTGAATCCCGCCAGCGCATTGCCGAGGCGCTGCTGGTAGACGATCCGATTGATGACCCGGTTCGAGTCCTGTTCCTGGATGCATGGAACGGACTTCGGCCGCTGCTGGCACGACTGGAACCGATGAATGTGGCCGATGACCGTGACCTGCGCCTGGCCGGGTTCATTGCCGCCGGAGATGCCCTGACCGCGCTAGATGCCCTGGGTCCGGAGTTCGGACTGGAGCTCAGCCGCGATGGCCTGCGCCGTCTGGCCCGGATGTTGCTGGCCGGCAGCGCGCCTCTCAGCTTTACCCCGCTACCGCTGGCCGAAGATCCGGACCTGCGCCGTCTGTTCGGCCTCTCGCCCGGCGGGCCAACGATCGGACCTTCCCTGCCTGCGGTGCCATGGTGGCAGCGCCTGCTACCGCTGGCTCATGCCGATACGCTGCCGCTGGCCGAGTCGTTGCGCGGCGTGGTCGCAAGCCCGGCGACGTTGACCGAGTACCTGCAGCTGGTGTCCCAACTTCTGGATGCGGTCTATGCCGAGCACATGGACAGCACCAGTCGGATTCCGGCAGACTACCGCGAGCTGTTTCGACCGCTGGTCCAGACCACGGCCTGGCGCGAATCCTGCTGGCGGCATTACGTTGGGCCGGTCGATGAGCCCCGGGTGATCCGCTCGTCGGTGGGAGCCGTGGGCATGATGCAGATCATGGGCCGAGTCTGGCGCGGGGTTTACGATGTCAAGCGGCTGGAAGCCGAGATTGAATACAACATCGCTGCGGGCATCGAAATCCTCGAACACTACCTGGTCGACTACGCCCTGCGCCGCGGTGAACATGAGCATCCGGGTGGTACCGACAACCTGGTCAGGGCCACCTATGCTGCTTACAACGGTGGGCCGCGCCATCTCAGTCGCCACCGCCGTGACGACACCCCGGCCAGCCTGCGCGCGATTGACGAGTCTTTCTGGAACGAGTTCGTCCAGATACGGGAGCAGGGCTGGCCGCCGGTGGCGGGCTGTTTCTCGGTAGGGCAGTGATGATGGGGGATAGGAATGGCGATGGACAGGGGCCGGGCGGAGCCGGCCAGCCTGTCCATGCATTCGCTCAGGGTTCGGCCGTCCACAGATTGGCGATCTGGCCGCTCGGGCTGTGATCAGCCGCCGCAATCAAGAATTCACCGGGACCGGCCTCACCTAGGCGGTAGACGATCACGTTCAATTCGCCGCCATCGGCAAGCACTTCAGCGAAGCCCCAGATGTTGGCACCCGGCTTGCAGTTGCCGATGCTTTGACCGCCGCTGCCGGAACCGTGCGACATCAAGCTGCTGCAACTTCCAACGCTCTGCCCGCCGCTGCCGGAACCGTGCGACATCAAGCTGTTGCAACCGCCAACGCTTTGCCCACCGCTGCCCGAGCCGTGCGACATCAGGCTGCTGCATCCTCCAACACTCTGCCCGCCGCTGCCGGAGCCATGCGACATCAGGCTGCTGCAACCGCCAACACTTTGTCCACCGCTGCCCGAGCCATGTGACATCAGGCTGCTGCAACCGCCAACGCTCTGCCCACCGCTGCCGGAACCGTGCGACATCAGGCTGCTGCAACCGCCAACGCTCTGCCCGCCGCTGCCCGAACCTTGCGACATCAGACCGCTGCAACCACCCACACTCTGCCCACCGCTACCGGAT
>SLQY01000138.1 GCA_007131235.1 Wenzhouxiangella sp. | reverse complement strand
TGCTTGTCATCGAACGCATCAGCATCGGCCCGTCCCATTGACTACCCGTTCTTGCGCTGGACTCCCTCCATCGCGATCGCGTTCCAGGGATCTTCCGGCCACGGGTGTTTGGGATAACGGCCGCGCATGTCTTTTCTGACTTCCGGGTACGCGTTGGTCCAGAAGCTTTCCAGGTCGGCGGTGATGGCCAGGGGGCGGCGGGCGGGGGAGAGTAAGTGGAGGACGACGGGTACCTTGCCGGCGGCCACGCGCGGGCTGCGGCGCCAGCCGAATACGCTTTGCAGCTTGGTTGCCAGCACCGGGCCGCCTTCGGCCTGGTAGTCGAGCCTGACTTCGCGGCCGGTGGGGATGGGCAGGGCTGCCGGTGCCAGCTCGGCCAGGCGTTGGCGCTGGGCGTGGTCGAGCTGGCCGGACAGTACTGACAGCAGGTCGATGCGCTCGATGTCGGACCAGCGGCGCTGGCCGGCGAGATAAGGCTTAAGCCATTCGTCCAGGCGCGTTGCCAGGCTGGCGTCATCGACTGCTGGCCAGTCTGACGGCCAGTGGCGGCGCAGGAATTCGACGCGGGCCTGCCATTGGCGGGCGGCCTCGGTCCAGGGTAGCTGGTCCAGACCCTTGCGGCGCACGGCGGCCAGCAGGCCGGCTTCAATCGTTGCCGGATCAGGTCGGTCCAGTTCCTGTTCATCCAGCACCAGGGCGCCGAGACGGCGCTGGCGGCGGGCGATGACGGTGCCGCGGCGTTCGTCCCAGTCGGCTGTTTCCACGGTGTCGATCTTGTCTTTGAACAGGGCCTCGATCTGTGCCTGCTCGACGGAGGCGCCCAGAAAGATTCGAGCTTCCCGGGCCTGGCCGTCGAGTTCGGCGGCGACCAGCCATTCGCAGCCGGTCAGCGCGTCGTCCTCGGCAAGGCTGGCACCGCGACCGTTGCTCAGTCGATAGCGGCCGCGTGCACCGCGCGCCTGGCCGATGCGATCGGGGAAGGCCAGGGCGAGCAGGGCGCCGATGGTTTCTTCACCGGCCTCTCTGTCTGCCTTGTCAGCAGCAGAAAGGCGTCTGGCCAGCTCGCGTGCCTGGATCAGGCGGCCTTTCGGAAGGTCGGCCCGACCGTGGCGCAGGGCCTGGATGCGCAGGCGCATATCGGCGCCGTGGCTGGGCCCAAGCAGGTCGCGGTCGCTGAGCAGGGCGGCCAGTTCGGCGGCCAGTTTGCCCTGGCCTAGCGCGTTGCCGCGCTCCAGCAAGTGAGCCAGGCGTGGGTGCAGGCCGTGGGCCAGCAGCTTGCGACCGTGCGCCGTGATGCGGGCCTGCTGATTCAGCGCGCCCAGCCACTTGAGCAGGTCCACGGCCTGCTGCCAGTGGGCGGCCGGTGGCGGGTTCAACCAGGTCAGCTCGTCAGGTGCAATCACGCCCCACTGGGCCAATTCCAGGACGAGGCCGGCCAGGTCGGCCTCAAGGATCTCGGCCGGAGTATGGGGTTTCAAGCGGGCCTGTTCGCCCTCGCTCCATAGCCGGTAGCAAACGCCCGGCTCGATGCGCCCGGCACGGCCGGCGCGCTGTTCGGCCGAGGCGCGCGAAACCGGCTCGGTGATCAATCGGCTCATCCCGGAATTGGGATCAAAGGCGGTACGGCGCTGCTGGCCGCTATCGATGACCACGCGCACGCCTTCGATGGTCAGGCTGGACTCGGCGATGGCCGTGGCCAGCACGACCTTGCGCTGACCCGGCGGGGTGGGCGCAATCGCGGCGTCCTGTTGCTCCGGGCGCAGATTGCCGTACAGCGGGCAGAGGTGGGTTGTGTCCGGCAGCTCGGCCAGCTGATCGACCAGGCGCCGGATCTCACCGACGCCGGGCAGGAAGACCAGCAGCGAGCCTTCGTCCTGGTCCAGGGAATGGTGGATGGTGGCCGCGATATGGCGGGTCAGGTGCTTGCCGCGCGGACAGGGGCGATAGTGCATCTGAACCGGGTAGCTACGACCCTGGCTTTCGATCAGCGGTGGATTATCCAGCAGCCGGGTCAGCGCATCGACAGCCAGGGTCGCCGACATCACCAGCACGCGCAGATCCTGGCGCAGCGCCTGCTGGGATTCACGCACCAGTGCCAGGCCCAGGTCAGCGTTCAGCGAACGCTCGTGGAATTCGTCGAAGATCACGCAGGCGACTTCGGCCAGGGCCGGGTCGGACTGGATCATGCGGGTAAGAATGCCCTCGGTGACTACCTCGATCCGGGTAGCGGCCGAGACCTTCGTATCCAGCCGGGTGCGGTAACCCACGGTACGTCCGACGGCCTCACCCATTTCTCGGGCCATGTAGCGCGCGGCCGCGCGCGCTGCCAGTCGCCTCGGCTCCAGCATCAGAATGCGCTTGCCGTTCAGCCATGGCGCGTCGAGCAGGGCCGGCGGCACGCGCGTGGTCTTGCCGGCCCCGGGCGGGGCTGACAAGAGCACGGTGGCATGCGCGGTCAGTGCCGAGCGCAGCGCCGTCAGTACCGTATCGATGGGCAGCGGATTACGAGTCATGGCGGGTCTAGTGTAAGGGGATCGGGCCGCGGTCTATACTGGCCAATGGAGCTTGAACGGAGTTCAATGTGGCCGGGAAAATACCGATGATGGATCTGATGTGGCTGCTGGCCGAAACGCAGTCCAACCCGATCCATGTCTGCGGGCTGATGCTGTTCGAAAAGCCAACGGGGCGGCCCGACCTGGTGGCAGAGATCGTTCGTGCCTACCGGGCTGCCCGGCCGACGCCGCCGTTTGACTGCATTCCCGATCTTGGCGGGACGCGGGCCCCGCGCTGGCTGCCTGCGCCGGACTACAACCCTCGTTACCACGTCCAGCATATTGCCTTGCCGACGGGCGCCCGTTACGAGGACTTGCTGCACCTGGTCGGTGATCTGCACGAAACCATGCTTGACCGAGGTCGGCCGCTGTTCCGGGTCTG
This sequence comes from Wenzhouxiangella sp., assembly GCA_007131235.1. Taxonomy (GTDB): domain Bacteria; phylum Pseudomonadota; class Gammaproteobacteria; order Xanthomonadales; family Wenzhouxiangellaceae; genus Wenzhouxiangella. The sequence goes on along the minus strand of SLQY01000138.1, from coordinate 3,990 downwards.
GATCATCGATCATGTACCGGGCCGTCGCTTCGCTGTTTTTTTGAAAATGCACCATGCCATCATCGATGGGGTGAGCGCCGCGCGCCGGGTCGATGCCAGCCTGCGCAAGACGCGTCACCGGGGTGTGCCGACGCCGCTGTTCGCGGTTGATCTGCCGGTGCGCAGACCGCATCCGCCCAAGGCCCTGGTCAAGCGACTGCTGGGAATAGGCACAACGGCCACCAGCCAGTACCTGGCCCTGCTGGGCAGCTTGCGCAAGGGGCTGTGGAACCTGGTCGGCGGTTCGGTCGAAGGCAGCGTGCCTTTTGCCGCCCATCGCGGACCGATGAATGATCCGGTGATGAATGCGCGCAGCGTCGCCACCTTGTCCTTGCCGCTGGAACAGATGCGCCGGGTAGGTCGGCCTTTTGGGGCGACATTGAATGACGTGGCCATGGCGCTTATCGATGCCGGTGTCCATCGTTACCTGGAGGAGATGGCAAAACCGTTCGCGCATCGCCTGGTTGCCATGTGCCCGGTATCGATGCGTGAGGCCGGTGATGCGTCGGCCGGTACCAAGGTGTCGGCCGTGTTCGTGCGCCTGGGTTCGCCCGGGGCCACCATCACCGAGCGCCTGGCCCAGGTAGCCGAGTCGATGACCAAGGCCAAGGACGAAGTACGGGCGATGAGCAAGGACACGGCCCTGGGCTACGCGGCCGGCCTGATGGGCATCGCCGGTCTGACCGCAGTCACCCATGTCGATCGGGTAGCACCGCCGTCGGCCAACCTGGTCATTTCCAACGTCCCCGGATGGGGCCGTCAGCTCTATCTCAACGGCGCGCCGCTGGTCGGGGCCTATCCAATCTCGGCGATCGCGGTGGGCGTGGGCCTGAACGTCACCGTGATCTCTTCCAACGGCAATATGGACTTCGGGTTTGTCGGCAACGGTGCCAGCCTACGCGAACTGCCGGCCCTGGCGGGCCACGTGGAAAAGGCCTGGCAAGCGCTGCTCCGTGGCACGCCGACTGGCTGACGGATTTCGATTATGATGGAGTGCTAATGAAGCACATATCTCCTGATTGCTGACATGGTCAGCTGGCAGACACGCACGGCCAAACTGCTGGGCCGATTGACCATTCGCCAGGCGCTCAAGCGCCAGCTTGACGTGGCCGAAATGCGCGCGCGCATCCGAGCCATGGAGCGGTTTTTCCCCGACCTGCCAGCCGATGTTCAGGTCTCCACCGAGCCTGGTCTGAGCCACTGCGATGCCGAGTGGTTGCAGCCGGGTACGGGTCATGGCGATAGAGTCATCCTGCACCTGCCCGGTGGGGCATTCATGACTCGCTTCATGCGTGCCGAGCGCCTCCTGCTTGCGCGGCTGTGCCGGGCCACCCATGCCCGTGGCCGACTGGTGTTCTATCGGCTGGCCCCCGAAGACCCCTGGCCGGCAGGCCTGGACGACTGTCTCGAAGCCTACAAGCAGTTGCTGGCGCTTGAAATCAGGCCTCAGAACATCATGCTCAGCGGCATGTCCGCTGGCGGCTGCCTGGCCCTGGCCCTGCTGCTGTCTGCCCGAGACCAGGGTTTGCCGATGCCGGCCGGTGCCCTGTTGATGTCGCCGGCGGCAGACCTGACCGATGATCATGAAGAGGGCTCGCGCAAGACCAACGCCAGCCGCGACGCCGTGCTCAGCCTGGAGCATGGCGAAGAGATCCGCAAGCTCTACCTGGCCGGGCAGGATGAGCTGGCCAGTCATCCCTATGTTTCGCCGGTCATGGGGGATTTCAGCGGTCTGCCGCCGCTGTTTTTCCAGGTTGGCAGTACCGAGATCCTGCTCGATGACAGCCAGCGCTGTGCCGAACGCGCCCGCCAGGCTGGGGTCAGTGCCGAGGTCGAGGTCTGGGACCGGCTGCCGCACGGTTGGCAGACCTTGTCCTTCACCCCGGAGTCCAGCCGCGCGATCGCCCGGCTGGCCGATTTCGTACGCGAGTGTTGTCCATGAATGCAGTCGTCATGACCCAGGAAGAAAGCCCGGGCACGGCTTACATGGCCTCGCTCAGACAGGACCATGCCGGTTTGTCCCGGGTGCTGCGCCTGATCGATGCCCTGTCGGATCAACTGGTCGAGGCCCCGGAAGAAGCCCAGCCGGTTCTGCTGGATGCGCTGCGCTACCTGCTCCAATATCACCACGGCTATCACCATCCGCGCGAGGATCGCTTGTTTGCAAGCATTCGGGCGCGGCAACCGGCGCTGCAAGAAACGCTGGATCGTATCGGTCATGAGCATGAAACCGGCGAAACTGAAATTGCCCGGCTGTTCGCTGATTTGCAGGCTGCCGATGCCAGGGAGCTGGCCGGCAAGCCCGGTGCCCGCCTGGCCACTCGAATCAGCGCCTATGTGACTCATGCGCGCACCCACATGCGCGATGAGGAAGTCGTGTTTTACGCACGCGCCGAAGCAGTGCTGGATGATGCCGATTGGCATGGCATCATCGACACCGACGGCCCACAGGATCCGCTTGCCAATCCGCCTGAGCTGGCCGAGCACTACCCGAAGCTGGCCGAGCATCTGAAACTGGCCAGCGCTCCCGGCGGACCTGGCGCTGACCGCAACGATGATCAGGCCGACTTGCATCGGCAGTTGCTTGCCCTGACCGATGTATACGGCGGCCTGCTGCACGAAGGGCTGGATCTGACCCGCACCAATGTCCAGCGCATGGCCGCCATCCGCAGCCCCGGCGGCCTGGTTCGAGCGGTTGGCGACATTTCCAGCGCCAATCTTCGTTTCGCCGGTCACTGTGTGGCGCGTCCGTCGCGCTGGATGGTCAACGCCAGCTGCAGCCTGTTACTGGGCTGGGTAAGGCCACGATTGCCGCGGTCCTGACACCATTATTAACCCGGCAACGAAATACCTACGGTCCTAAGGTATGCGTTGCAGGGCATTTGCGGCGCATGTCCGTGTAGGCCTTTGGCCGATTGCCGAACGGTCAGCCGCCGCGCCACTTGATATTGCAGCCAATGGACGGTTTTTGCCGCCTGCTTACCGGCTTGCCGGCGAGCAATGCATCGAGCGCGGCGCGCACGTCTGCACCGCTGACCGGAATGCCGTTGCCGGGGCGCGAATCGTCGAGCTGACCGCGGTAGGCCAGCTTGCGCTGGGCATCAAAGATATAGAAGTCCGGCGTGCAGGCGGCATCGTAGGCGCGCGCCGTATTCTGCGATTCATCGTACAGGTAGGGAAAGGCGAGACCGCGCTGCGCGGCCAGCTCCTTCATGCGCTCCGGTCGGTCCTGCGGGTAGCCGGTGACATCGTTACTGCTGATCGCGACCAGGCCGACCGGCTGATCAGCATAGTCCTGGCCCAGGCGGACGAGCTCGTCGAGCACATGTTTGACAAAGGGGCAGTGGTTGCAGATGAACATCACCAGGGTAGCTTGCTCGCCGGCGATATCGGCAAAGCGCAAAGTCTCGCCGCTGACCGTGTCGGGTAGCTTGAAGTCCGGCGCCGGCGTGCCCAGCGGCAACATCTTCGATTCAGTTTTCGCCATGTTTCTCTCGGTAATGGAAGTTGGTTCCCCATCCTTCCGGATGCCGCAATCAACCGTGTAGCGCAAGCCACGGCGAACTACTTTCCGGGCGGATGCTCCTCGTTGCCCTCGTCATGCTCCCCTTTTCCCTCTTCCCTTTCAACCGTTTCCTTGTTCTCAACGACCACGACTGGAAACGGCCGGGTCACTTCACCGGTGTAGATGGAGCGATGCGGGAAGGGAATCTCGATGCCGGCCTCGTCGAAGGCGACCTTGATCTCGGCGGTGATGCCGTTGCGCAGGGCAAGGAAGTTCTCGCGCTTGGCCCAGACCGAAAACTGGATTTCCAGGGCCGAGTCACCGAAGCCGTTGAAAATGAACAGGGGTGTCGGCTCGTCCAGGCACAGCGAATTGGCGTCGGCTACTGCCATCAGCACCTCGCGAACCTGCTGAATATCTTCCTTGTAGGCCACGCCAAGCTGCAG
>SLQY01000315.1 GCA_007131235.1 Wenzhouxiangella sp. | reverse complement strand
GCCGCAACTACCGCTGGGCGAATTGGAGCTACGCCGATCCGCGGCATCCGGTCCAGGTCGCCGCCGGCGCAGTGCTGGCCGACCCTTACGGTCTGGTGACCGTCCCCCGGGTAGCAATCGGAACGAAAGGGTGGGGGAATCGCTTAGTGATCACCGCGATCCCGTGACTTGCCGGAGCAGACGATCCTCGCCGAGCCGTCTATCCAAGTAACGGCCTTGTTGCCCTCCGCTTACATTTTAGCTGACCTTCGGAATTTCCGATTGCCCACATCTTTCTACCTGATCAAGCACATAACTCGGCCACCCTCCAAGGGGGCTCAACAGCCGAACCAGGGCGTCGGGCGATCGATAGCTTCGATTAGCTGAGAAGCGTCATGGATTGATCAGGTGGCCCTCGCGCGGGTCGACGCGTCCTGTCAGCATGGCGGAGATCACCTTTTCGGCTGCGGCCAGTCCATCGATTTTCGTAATGGTCAGCAGGGGCTTTACCGGACGGGCGACATACCGGTAGAAGCCTTGCGTGGCCTGACCGGCCCGGCGATTGAACTCGGCCACGCCCCAGTCCTGATGACGCCGGGCGATATGATCCGGCGCAAAGAAAAAGCTGGGGCGCGGTCCGGGCAGATCGACCGGAGCGGCCGGTGGACGTTGTGACTGGGCCGATCCCACGGTGCAGTCATGTACCAGTCTGTCACCCAAGGTCTCGTGGACCGTGCGCGTCAGATCGGGGTTGCCGGCCACATCGATATACAGCGTGGGAATCGACGCGTTGATTTCTTTCAGATTGCTGTACGACAAGGCCTGGTCATACAGCCCCGTCTCGGCCACGAAGTCCAGGTTTCGGTCCGATGTCAGGCCGATCAATTCCCTGTCTCCGAGCTGGCGCAGGCACCAGGCGGTGGCATAGGCGGTCTTGCTCGATGCGCTGGAGATGAGAAAGCGCTGTGCCCCGAACCCGGCCTTGTCATGGAGAAAATCTGCCAGGCTGTACGCGGTGATGAAAAGCGGTCGGTAAATGGCGTGCAGCGGTTCGATTTCAGCTGCGTGAAAGGGGTCCTGGTCGGTGCGCTGATACCAGTTATAGATGTCCGGCAGCCCGCGACGATGGGCCATATCGTCGCGAAAGCTGGCCTGGTTGATCTTTCCCGGCCGCACGCACAGATGCGTCGCGGTCGGAAAGTAGCCGAAGTAGCGCTGACTCACCCCGATCGATGGCACCGTCGAGGCCACCACATCGGCGTAACCCCACACCGGCATCTGGCCCCAACCCGACGCTTCGACCGGGAAGAAATCCCAGTACTTCATGGCTGCGCCAAACGCGGCATAGGTGATGTTATTGGTGGTCAAGGCGAACGGGTCCAGGCGCAGCACGATTTCATCGGCACCGGGTTCGGGTACGGTGTCTGACGCATCGAGGCGCATGCAATCGAGCTGATCGCGGCGCATCAGCAGACGTTGGAATCCTTGTTTCTCGGCCATATCAGCGTCCCTTGAATTCGGCCTTGCGGCGTTCCAGAAAAGAGCGTACGCCTTCCTTGACGTCTTCGCTTTGCATGACCGGCACCAGAGCCGGAAACAAAGCCTCGCTGGCAGCTTTGTGCCCGTGCAGGCGGGCCAGGCGCGAGGATTGCAGGCTACCTTGCACACCCAGCGGCGCGGCCCGGGCGACCTTGCGGGCCAGTGCCCAGGCTTTATCGAACAGGGCGTCAGGTTCGACCACATCCTGAACCAGCCCCCAGTTGAGCGCCTGGGCCGCGGACCATTCGTCACCGGTCAGCAGGTAGCGCTGGGCGTTGGCCCAGCCGATTTCTTCGGGCAGGCGAAACGTGGCACCGCCGCATGGAAAAATGCCGCGCTGGACCTCGAGCTGGGCATAGCGCACATTCGAAGCCGCCACGCGGATGTCAGCATTGAGCATCATCTCCACCCCGCAGGTAAAGCAGATCCCCTGGGTGGCAAACACCAGCGGCTTGGTCAGCGAAGCGCTGGCAATTCCGAAAGGATCAATCTCACCCTCGCCCAGCTTAATGCCCGAGCCAGCGGCGAATACATCGACCCAGTCATCCAACTCCAGGCCGGCAGTGAAATTGTCACCGGCGGCATGCACAAGACCGACGCGCAGATCCGGATCACGATCCAGGCGACCATAAGCTGCGGCAATGCCGTGATACATCGCACGGTTCATTGCGTTCATCTTTTCAGGCCGATTCAACCTGATCAACAGCACATGGTCGCGTGCTTCCACGGTGACTTCACTCATGACGGGTGACGCTCCTTGTTATTGGCTTGAATGCGGCCATGTCAGATAGATGGAACATAGTGTGCTCTCAACAGTCGCCGGGAACGATACGCGTCATGGCGCGCTCGAAACTCGGGAATTTATCAACGATAGCATGGCGTCCCGCTGGCCTCGAATGCTCAGCGGCAGCCGCCCGCGGTTCAGACTTCGGCGTAGTTTTCGAACTCATGGCGGTTTGAGGTCATCAACAGTGCTTGTCCGATTGCCGCAATCAGGCCCTGGCGGATCTCGACCCAGTCCGGGGAGGTGACCAGGGCTGAATTGATCTCCAGTTCCATGGTCAGCAATCGGTCGGCATCAAACATGCGGCGATGCTGCTGGCCCATGCCGTTGGAAACCCCTCGGTAGGGGTAATTCATCCTCACGTTCAGGGCAGGCAGGTGTTCGGTAATCACCTGGGCGAGCTGCTGGCACCAGAGTTTCTCTTCCTTTCGCGACGGGTCGTACAGCAGCCCGATATCTGCATTCCGCCGGTTGCCATTCAGCACCGGGGAAAAGCTGTGACAGGCGACATGAATCAGCTGACCGGGTGCCTGCTCAATGGCTGCGCGGAAGGCATTCCAGTGCGGATGCCAATAACGATCGATCAGGCGCGCACGGTCGTCGACTGACAGGGTCCGGCTGAACTCACTGAGATGGCCTCGATGATTCCTTGACCGATTGAGATCAACGAGCAGGCGCGTGACCTTCCCTTCCAGCAGCGGAACGTTCAGCGCGCTGGACAAGTCTCGCGCCAGCTGCCTTGTCCCTGGATCCCAGGCCCGATGGCTTTCCAGTACGGCCTCGGAACCGACAAACAGCGCTTGATACGCGCCTGGCACGTACCGACTGGCATGCTCGGCCGTGATCAGTACTCGAACAGGCGGTTTTCGGCCAGGCATATACCAAGGTCCTGGTAACAGGCCAGCACATCTGCCCGTTCCGGCTGCGCACCAACGCGACGCATGATCGCCTCGGCCAGGCTGCCGCGCTGAATGATGCGCGCCAGCACAGCGCTGGCCGCGGCACTGGTGCCAAGCCCCCGCTCCAGTGATCGGCGCCAAAGCTCGGCAATCGTCAAGGGCTGTGATTGCCCGAAAAGTTTCAGAATCATGGGCGCTTCGATCAGGGCCTGACCGCCTGACCGGGCGCTGCGCCAGAGCAGATCGGCCAGCCGTTCGGTCGGGATCGCCTGCTGGGCATCGAAGCTGGCAAAGTCTTCCTGATAAAGTGCCTTGACCAGGCCCACGACGACCTCGGCAATAGCCAGGTCTGCAGCCGGGCATTCCTGCAGGTCGATGACCCGAATCTCTATGCTCTGACGCTCGAAGCGAGCGATCGCCCCGCGCGAATTGAGCCAGTCGTCGACCAGGATCCCATCGGGATCATGGGGCTCGATGGCGCGATACATGGGCCCGAGGATACGCTGTCGGTAGTCTTCGATGCCATCGACTGGCTCTGGCACCACCTGCCCGGAGATCTCGGGGATGGCCTTTTGATTGTCGCGGTAATACTTCAGGCGATTGTTCAGCCAGGCCGCTGGTCGCCCCTGCTCCAGCGGCGAGGCCGCCGACAGGGCCGGAATCAGCGGAAGAACGATACGGATCGCCGCGTGCAAACGTCGGAACTCTGCATCGTCGAAGAACGGCAGGTTGATGTGCATGGACTGGAGATTGGACCAGCCATGGCCGCGACATCCGAAGATGCGGTCGTAGGCCTCGTAGATCTCGTTCTGGCCATGCGGCCAAAGCCGGGTCTCGACGGCAGGGTCAAACAAGGGATGCATGGCCGTGGGCAGCAGCTGGGCGTTGGATTCGGACAGCTTGCGATTGATTTCGACCAGGTCGCGATGGAAAAGCTGGCCCAGGCCATCAAGCCGTTGCGCCGGTCCGTTGGTCTTGAGCTCAAGCACATGCAGCACCAGTTCGTTCGACCAGGCCAACTCACCATGATCGACCTCGTTGGTAATTTCGTTGTCAGCTCCCAGCAACAGCGTGTCAGCGATGGGTTTGACTGCCAGCGTTTCGCGGTCAACGATCATGTACTCAAGCTCAATGCCAAAACCGGCAAAGGCATGCAGCTTCAGCTGTGGCGTGACGGGATCAAGAATCGGCATTTGACGATCGTTCCTTTCAGATCATTTCCTTGCAAGCCATACCCGTCAGCCCTGGCCGAGCTTGCGCTGGGTAACGCGCTGCAGGATTACGCCCATGATTTCACGATACAGCGCATTCTTCAAAACGGCATCTTCTACACCGCCGTCGATCGACGGATTGTCATTGACCTCGATCACCATCACCTTGCCGTCGATCTCCTTCAGGTCGACGCCATACAGGCCATTGCCAATCAGGGACGCGGCCTTGACTGCGGTCTGGATCACTGCTCGTGGGGCTTCGCCGACGCTGATCGTGTCTGCCCCGCCCTCGTTCTTTTTTTCACCCTCGCGATGAATGATCTGCCAGTGCCCACGCGCCATGTGATATCGACAGACATACAGCGGGCGACCATCGATCAGGCCAACGCGCCAGTCGAATGCGGTCGGCAGATACTCCTGGGCAACGACCAGATCCGAGTGCTTCAACAGGCCAGCCACGGCTTCTTTCAAGGCCTCGGTGTCATGCACTTTGACCACGCCTATGGAAAACGCGCTGTCCGGTTGCTTGAGCACGACTGGCAGGCCCAGTTCGGATTCGATGCGATCGGCGTTGTCGCGATGAACCAGCAAGGTCTTTGGCGCCGCCACCTGGTTGCGCTGCAGCAGTTCGGCCAGGTAGACCTTGTTGGTGCACTTGAGAATGGAATCCGGATCGTCAATCACGACCAGGCCTTCGGCGGCGGCACGCCTGGCAAATCGAAACGTATGATGGTTGACGGCCGTGGTCTCGCGGATGAACAAGGCATCAAACTCCGACAGACGACCGATTTCATCAGGTCCGATGCGCTCGACGTTGAAACCAAGCTCCTCTCCGGCCTGCTCGAAACGCTTCAGTGCTCGCTCGTCCGAGGGCGGATCGCTCTCGTCCGGGTTGACCAGCATGGCCAGGTCGAAACGCGAGGCCTTGCGAGCGCTGCGTCGCGGCCGCTTGCCGGAAAAATACAGCTCGGCCGACTCGCGCACGAATTCCAGATGACTCTGAGGAATATCGCTGAAGGCCGGCGTGCCAAGCTTGCGCAGCACCCAACCATCGGCCAGACGCTGGAATTCCGCCCTGAGCAAGGGCGCAGCAAACAGATTGAAAAGTGCCCTCGACAGGCGTTCGTAGCGCCTGGCAAGGTTGCGCCCGAAATAGATACTGAGAACGAATTGATCAGATTGCAAGGGCTTCAGGCTGGTCTCGATCAAGCGGCCAAGCTCGCTGGAGGAGACGCGGATCACGTTCTGCGACTTGAGATCCTGGATCGTGTTGATCGCCGGCAAGGGCTTGTGACCGCGCGCTGCGGCCAACAACGACACGTAGTAACCATTGGCCTGGTATCGATAGGATCGACACAGGTTGTAGACCCGCGCTGATTTCAGAGCTGACCAGGCAGGCTCGGTCAGGTAATCCCGGGCCGTGACCTTCTCGACCCCGGCAATATCCAGGGGCCAGTCTTCCAGTCGACTGACAACAATCAGCTGGCGCATGGCTTCAGCACCAGCAGATTGGCATCGTAGGTCAATGCGCCGAGCAGGATCGCCCCGATCACGCGGTCGATATGGACTCGGTAGTTCTGACTACCTTGCGGGTTGTCATGCATGGGGTCGGCGACCAGGATTTCGCGGGTAGCGCGATCATAACCGGCCAGCAGGACAAAGTGTCCGACCGGTTCACCGCGAATATCGTCATCGACGTCGTCCGGACCCCATTCGCGGGCGGATCGATAAAGGTAGGTCGCACTCAGACCGGTCAGCACTGGATCGCCCTTGCGCAGCAGGCGCCGCAACAAGCCGCGGTTCAGGTCCAGATAGCGGATTTGACCGCCGGCCTCGAGGTAATCCAGGTAGCCGTCCGTGGCAATCTGCAGCTTGGCCCGGCGCTTGGCGCGTGCCTGGGCACGCAGCTTGGCCGCCAGGTCGACCTCGCGCCGACTGAACCAGGTGGGATCGAAAACCTTCAGGTTGTAGGTATAGACAGTGGCCGAAAAGCCGCGTGCCAGCGCATGGTTGGCCAGGAACACGTCGAGCGTGCCACCATGGTCCAGACGCTGGATTTCGTCGATTATGCGTTGCAGCTCGATCTCGCGACCAAAATGCCGGTACAGCGCATGCAGGCAAGTCGGCCCGCAAGTACTGGTATCCGGCTGCGGCTCGATCGGCAAATTCGCCATGGAAACGGGCAATGGAATTTCCTCTACTAGAGATCGCTTGGATTGACGCGAACGAACAAGGTTCAAGCATACCGGCAAGTGACGGCCCGGCGCTGTTGGTCACTCGGCCAGAAAACCGTGCGAGAATCCTTATCCTCGGTCAACCTGGCGTATGCGGTCGCCATTTCCATGAGCTCACCCAGCGGCGATTTCAGCTTCAGCATCGGCATGTCAGGAACATTGGAACGGTCACCGGTCCCGCCTGAACGCTACCTGGCCCAGCCTTTCGAGGCCCACGTGGCCGGCAATGACGCGATTATCATGCCGCTGGCAGGCGGGACTAGCGTCAAACTTCCCCTG
>SLQY01000292.1 GCA_007131235.1 Wenzhouxiangella sp. | reverse complement strand
GAAAACGCGCTTATCGACAGTCTGCAATTGCTGATCGACCAGCTCGATCGCGAGGAGGCGATCGCTACCGACGTCTCCTATCAGAATCAGAAACGGCAGTTGCATCGAAGAGGCACCAATCTTGACGCGGCCACTGCCGCCTATAACGCCGAAGTTGCAATCTACCGCAGGAGAATGACCCCAATCTGGGTACAGCCATTTGCAGGCCTTTTCGGCCATGACCAGCCTGGAGAGCTGGCTATTCGCTCATTCGATGGCTGATTCGGGTCAGGTCATCAAGGTGCCAGCACCAGAACTTTGAACTGACTCGGCACCAGCCGTGCGCCGACGGCGTTGGTATTGTTCTGGATTGACATGCTCGTCATACGCGTGACCGGCATGCCGCCCATCATGGTCGTGAACGAGGCAGTCAGATGCCTGGTCGGCCCCATGACCAACCCCGAAGCCACACCGAGCGCGACGCCAGGGTTATCGCCATTGCTCATCGGCGTGACCGTGCCCATGTTGTGAACCGGCATACCGGCAACCAGCATGTTGAATACATTGGGAATGGATGTCATGCCCATTGCAATATTGGGATAGGGAATCGGAACCGGAACCGGTGAGGGGGGAGCAGGCGTCAGGCATACATCAGGAAATGCCAGATTCATCCCGCCCATTTGGGTGTTTGCAAACATGGCTTTATCCCAGCTGTATCTGATCGCCATCGATCTTGGTGAGTTTCCTGGCCTTGGCCAGAATATGGCCACCGCGCAGCGACAGGCTTTCCTGGGCTCGACAGTCAATCTGGCCGGCCTCGGTACGATCTACCTGTTCGATTTTTCGAATGGAAATTCTTGCCGTTTCCTGGTTCTGGTCGGTTACACGATCATGACTGCGGCTTACGCTGCGAATATGGCTGACGGTGGTCTCCAATCGATCGCCAACCCAGGAGGCCAATCGGTAACAGTGTTCCGCCACCGCAGCCGAGAGCCTGATCAGGGGGCTGTGAATCTGAACCTGCGCCGGGCTGTTCAAATTGATTCCCCTGCCAGCTTTTAAGGTCAAGCGCCCTTCGGGACAGTCTAGCTCTGTATCATCGTTGAACTCCAGCACCATCGGACCGCTGTCATCGCGTTGCAAGACAGCGGTTATCCAGCAGCTTGATTCCTCCACAATCAGACTGACCCGATCGTGGGGACGAGGCTTGACCAGGCAACTGACCGCAACCGACGCAGGCCGAACAAGACCATCGTCAAGTTGCACTGTCCAGGTCTTGTCACAATATCCCTGGATGACGCCAACGGCGATGGCCGGCATCGTCAACGGTGCAAACCCATCTGCTCTTAACGCTTTCATCTGTTACTCCTCAAAGTCCTTTCAGATCCGGGCGCCACTGTTCAGCCTGCAGGCGTTCGGCATTGGTCCCCAATGCCGCAGTCCGGGCAGGAATCCGGGCGTCTGTTTCATTGGCTTGATGAAAATCGGCACGAAACATCGTGCTGTCGTGAAACTGGCTTGACGTCAGGTCGGCATGAGAGAAATCTGCGTATGTCAGATCCATGCCACTGAAGTCACAGCCTGGCGCGCGCGCGCCCACCCAGTTGGACTGGACAGCGGACGAACCGCGCAATCGCGCTCGATCCAGCTGTGCTTCCTTGAACAGACACTGAGTCAGGGTCGAATCGGTTAGGGTTGCGTCCATCAGGTTTGCCCGATAAAAAAGGGCGTTGGCCGCTGACACGCCGTCCAGGTTCGCCTTGTTCAGGTTGGCCTCGGTGAAATTGCACTGATCGAGCCGGCTTCCGCTCAAGTTGACTCCCGCCAAATCGGCGTTGACAAACTGAGTGCGTGAAAAATCCAGGCCACTGAGATCCATTTCGCTTAGATCAACTTTCACCAGCGCACACATCTGAAACTGGGCTCCGGCAAGGTTCGACCCGCGCAACACACCCTCGTAAACCATCAACTGATCCAGGCAGGTGTTCGAGATATCGATTCTTGTCAACTGACATTCCGCAAAGACCACCATCTGCAGCAATGCCTTGCTGAAAACGGTATCGTGAATCACGCATTTTGCGAAATTGGCGCTGGACAGGTCAGCACCATCGAAGGTCGCGTTCTTGAAAAGCGATTCCATGAAATTGTTGTCGCGCAGCTGCGCCTGACGGAAGCTCGTTTGGCGAAAGGTGCAATCGTGGAAAGCCGCGTCGCTTCCTTTGGCTGAATCAAGGCCGGCACCGGAAAAATCGCAGCCGTTGAAAAATGCATTTTCGAGGTTGGCGCTACCTAAGTCAGCATCAACCAAACGACAGTCCAGAAAAACACTCTCCGCCAGGTTGCTTCCGGCCAGATTGCAAGCACCAAAATCGACTTTCTTGAAAACCGCTCCGGCAAATTCGGCCTGCTTCAGGTCTGTGGCTTGTATCCGGGCATTCTCCACCACGGCGTGATCGCGCAGGTAACGGGTCAGCGAGGCCAGGGTCAGAAACTCACGCATCCCTTAACTGCTCCCGTTTGAATCGCCTTGGGTAAGTATTCATTCTAGTCGTCAGCGCACCATCGAAGCGGGTCGAGCGATCGACATGGGCACGCGCCAGGTCGCAGGCGTGTAGGTTAGCCTGGCGAAGGTCGGCACCACGCAGATCCGCGTTGTGCAGCACGCTGTTGCTCAGTTGACATCCGGCCAGATCGGCATCGCGCAGATCCGCCCGTACCCATTGCGAATCAGAGGCGCAAGCCAGCCTGAAACTGCTGCCGCCTGCCACAACGTTCGACAAATCGGCGCCAATCAGGCTACTCCTGTCAAACTGGCAGTTCATGAGACGGGCGTCGCGGAGGTTGGCCTGATCCAGGCGACTGTCAGAAAAATCGGACTGGGAAAAATCACTCTCCTTGGCCAGCATGATCTTGAACAGGCTGGCTCTTGAGAAACTGGCGCCGCGGGCGATGCACGAGACACAAACCAGCTCATCAAGCGTCGCATCGTCCCAGGTTGATTGACTGAAATCACACTTGATGAAAACCGCGTCTTGCAGTCGGCAGCCGCTGAAGTCACAACCGATCAGCTCCATATCGAGGAATATCAGTTCATGGCCTATCATTCCGGCAAAACAACTCTGGCTTACTGTCGCCTGAAAGAATGTTTGCATCCCGCTGATGCTGGCATCCGTGAAGTCGCTGCCCTGGATCAAGGCACCGGACAAGATCGTTTCTTTGAGTTGACTGCCGCGAGCACTGACGCCAACCATCCTGGATTTACCCAGGTTTGCTTCGTTCAGGCTCGCACCATTCAAGCAACAGTTTTCCAGATCGGCATGCGCGAGGACTGCGCGATCCAGTTTTGCACCCTCCAGATTGCATCCGCGCAGGTTTGCAGATTCGAGGAAAATCCCGGTCAGATCCTGGTTCGACAGATCCTGGCCTGACAGGTCCAGCCCACTGAAGTCTTGGTCGGCAACGCTTTTCCCCGCTGAAAGTAATGTCCGCAAGCTGGCCAGCCGAGAGCCATCGTCGCCAGGTCGAAGCACCGGCTTCTGGTAATGGGCACCAAGTCGATAGAGATCATTCAACCCGGCTTCTGCTTCCTGCCAGAACCGGTAAATATCCGGATCTGTAACCATGCTCTCAAGCTCGGCGGGATCAGAGCCCATCGCTTGCACTTGAGCACAAGACTGGCGAATCTGCTGCTTGAGGGCAGCGGCGGAGAATTCCGGCGGCCCGCGCTGCTCCGTGTCGGCATCCATCACATCCAGCGACTGATCGAAGTCCGGCCTTGTATCCAGTTCCGCCTGGACCAGGGCACGAGCTTCGTTCTCCTTGGCCCTCGCTTCTTCGACAGCAGTTTCCAGTTCGCGCATCTTTTGGTCAAAAAATGCGTCAAGTTCCTCAATTGCCGGCATCTTGCTCTGGTCAGGCCATTCAGGCACTGAATCTTCCGGAAACGCATGTCCCAACTCGACGGTCTTTCTCTGAACAGCTTCCAGTGCCGAGTCGAGAGAAGTTTTGACATTTTTAACGAAGGCCGAATCACCGCCACCATCCAGGCTCGCGATAATGTCGTCGGCCGGAGACCGGGCCAGTCCTTCGGGCATCAGCGGATCGTCCCGAATCAGGTCCATGAAAGAGGCGTCTTCTGCAAGACGCCGATCAAGAGTGCGCTTGTAGTGAGCGACGCTACGAGACTCGCCCTTGCCCTCCGCGGCCACCAGCAGCGTATCGACATCGTATGCGTCTGCTTCAGCGACCCGGATACTCCCCTGGTAAATCGGGACGAAAAGGTCAAGATCGGGAAAAAACCAAAGCGTAGTCAGGCTCGTGATCGCTTCGTGCAAGTCCTGCTCGCCCTTCATGCGAAAGAAACAGCGCATCGAGTACTCGGGTACCCGGCCCTCGATAACAGGATGGTCCGGATGCATTCCTGCGATGCGGAACTGTTCACCGCCCTGCCAGGGCTTGTCCGACCACTGATCCGACTGGGCATTGTTGAAATATTCCCAGCGAATATCATTGGGAAAACCAGGAAACGAGGTTTTCAACCAATGGTCGTCGTAAGTGCCGGCCAACGCCAGGCGCGCGGGGGAAGTCAGCTCGATCGCACCAAAACTGGCTGGCGCTGGCCGCTGGCTCCTCAGGCCAAGCAAACGCTTCGGATGCTCGATATTCGGCAGCGGAAGTCGCCCCGCATCGGCACCGGACGGGATTGAATCTATCCCCTTGCCAAGCGGATTGGCCGCAAATTTCGCGCCGCCAAAGGCATGACGCCAGTCTATCGGCATGCGCTCGAAAGGCAATGGTTCAGTAATTCGCTCACCCTCGAAAAATCGGTCGCCAAAAACATAGAGCTCTTTTGCAACCTCACCCACCGCGATACTGACTCGCATGGCCGAGACGCGCTCACCCTGACTTGCACAGGCCGAACCAACGGCAAGAAATTCCCCACGGCTTTTGGGAATAGCGGCGTCCAGTGTTCCGGACTCACCCATCAGCGGCGAGACCTGCTTCCACAAGTCAGCCTCGAACAGGAAGGAATCGAGACGGGTCAATGGCAGGCCGGCGAGGATAGAAAAGCCCAGGAAAGCGCTTTGACGGTACTCGAATGGTCGGGTAAGCAGGCTGAGCTGGTTAGGCTTGATAATTCGCATCACTGGTTATTGCCGCGATCGACTAGTCCATTGATCAAATAGATTGACGCACCAGGCCGGGCGCATTACATCAACGAGGTGAAACCGGACTTGCGAATATTCAGCGCCCCCATGACGATCTCCATTGCCTTTTTCTGCATTTTCATCTGCTGTTTCTTGAGACTGATTTTCTCCATCAGCAGCTTGACGCCCTTCATTGTCACTTCAACGCCATTTTTCGAGATATCAACGCCGTTAAAACCAATATTGACGCCATTGACACCGATGTTAACGCCCACCAGGCCGATAGCATTCAGCTTCAAGTCGGTCGTCTGACCGGTTATACCTACCGCCATACCCTGGAAGTTCAGGTCGAATTTGCCAAAGTGGACGCAGTTCTCGTCGGTCAGGCTGATCTGAGTTCCGGATGTGATGTCGATATTTGTTGGCGAGGTGATACTGATTCCGCCAACGGCGGTTTTTGACCATTTGCCACCAATGGTTTCGCTTTGGATTCCATTGACATCCCGATCTTCATTCCCCACGACCTTGAAGGTTCTGCTCCCTTTTACCTCCACATCCTGGCCACCATCGACTGTCTCATCATCGTTGCCCTTGACGTGCCGCGAATCGTCGTTGTCCACGGTTTGCGTTCTGTTTCTCTTTATGTGTATAGATTCATCACGGTGAACGACTTCGGTTCGATCGTTACCAATCGTAGTGACCGAATCATTCTCAACCGAGATACCCATGTCCTTTTCGGCATGGAACAGCAACTGTTCAGAACCCTTCTTGTCTTCGAACCGAATTTCATTAGAGTGCGCACTGGTCCCGCCTTTTGATGAACGGGTCTTGATGCCGGATTGAGTAGCCTTGCCAGGTAACTCATAAGGCGGCATGTTCTCGGCGTTGTAGACCGAGCCCGTGACCAGGGGCCGATCAGGGTCACCCTCGAGAAACTCGATCACCACCTCATGGCCAATACGCGGCAGGAACTGCATGCCCCACTTTTTGCCGGCCCAGCCTTGCGATACCCGAACCCAGCAGGA
Source organism: Wenzhouxiangella sp. (assembly GCA_007131235.1). Taxonomy (GTDB): domain Bacteria; phylum Pseudomonadota; class Gammaproteobacteria; order Xanthomonadales; family Wenzhouxiangellaceae; genus Wenzhouxiangella. Next base: position 803 of record SLQY01000292.1, on the reverse strand, counting down.
GCTGTTTTCGTTATTTGCACCCTGACGATCCCAGTGGAACTGCACCTTGACCCGGCCATATTCATCGGTCCAGATTTCCTCACCGGATTCACCGACCACAACGCCCGTTTGCGGGCCATGCACGATCGGTCTTGGTGTGTGATGGGGTGAGCGAAATGGCTCGCACGAGGGCATCGCCATGATGCTGCAACAGTAGTTGAAATCGTTTTCCGCCGATGAGGCATCGGCATCATATTCGTCGTTGAGCACATCATGGGTGACAGACAGAACCAGATATTCCCGGTTCTGGTCGTCACGCGGGTAATCCTCCAGCTCGAACAAAAACCCTGGCACCATGCCTCTAGCATTGCCGCCGCCCCGCAGAATCTCCATATCCGCCTGCTCGGCCTCGAGCCTCAGGCGCGCGTATCTTTCGCCCTCCCCATGCGCAGCATAATCACCAGGATAGTCATATTGCTCAAACTCGGCATGCTCGTAATCCCGAATCATCTGCGCCTTGGTTTCCATATTGGCACTGGGCGTGGCGAAGTTATAGTCACGCAGTGCGATCTTGCCGCTGCGTACCGCCCGGCTGACCTGCCAGGCGTCAATATGATCGCGCTCCCGGTGATCATGCTGATCGGGCGGAAAATACGGCACAACGGCATAGTCGCCGAACGGTTCGTGGGCGCTGATGCTGTCTGCCAGCACCAGTTCGTGCTTGCCAGGCTCGTGGGTAAAGTAGTAGTAGATCCCCTCGCTCTCCATCAAGCGCGAGATAAAGGCGAAATCCGTCTCACGGTACTGGACGCAGAATTCGCGGG
>SLQY01000150.1 GCA_007131235.1 Wenzhouxiangella sp. | reverse complement strand
TGTTCTGGTCCTGGCAGGCCGGGCACCAGGAAGCGCCGTAGTAGACCGCGCCGACACGATCCAGATGCTCGGCCAGCGCGCGCAGGCGCGGATCCTCCGGGGGATCGAACCAGCCAGCGTAGATCGCATGCACCGCGATCATCAACACGGCCAGGATGGCGCCCTGGCCGGCGAGGTACCCGGCCCAGGGCATACCCGGTGCAGCGTCCGGTCGGGCCAGGGTGAGCACGCCAAACAACGCCCCCAGCACCAGCAGGGAGGCGCTGCACCAGGCACATACCGCGCCCAGCTCGATCCAGGCGACCGCGGTCAGGTAAATGCTGAATACCAGGCCGAAAAAACTGAGAAACCAAAGACTGCGCCAGCGCCTTACCCGTGCTCTTCCGAGCCCCGCGATCAGGGCAATGACCAGGTAAAGACCAAAGCCCCAGAGCGCCACCGGCAGTCCCAGCAGGGTCGACCAGCGACTTTGCTGGACGATGTCGCAGGCCGATCCGGCCGTGCAGCCGAGCGGGGCGGCATTGACAAGACTGACGATCACCAGGTAGGCGGTAATCACCAACCCCAGGCCGGCCAGGCCCAATACGGTCCAGTCGGGCTGGTATCGGGGTTGGGAGACCTGGGTCGAGGATGTGTTGCTGCGATTGCGGGCGCGCTTGCGGGCCATGAGATCACTTCAGTCTGCAAAAGTCGTGTAGCTTGCCCCAATTCGCCCCGTGACGGCAAGCGGCGCGGAAAATCATAACAAATTAGGCTTTGAGCTCTAATTCGCGCACGGTATGCTTGAATTGATCACCAAACCACAGTCGAGCCCCAGTTGAGAAGCCTTCACCACCCCGATTTCGAGCGTGATTCCTGCGGGTTCGGCCTGGTTACCAGGCTGGATGGTCGGGCTGATCACACCATTCTGGCCGATGCACTGCAGGCGTTGAAGCGACTTACCCATCGCGGTGCAGTTGCGCCCGATGGCAAGACTGGTGATGGCTGCGGCATATTGATGCGGCTGCCGGTAGAGTTCTTGCGTGGTGCAGCGGCCGAGGCCGGCATGGATACGGGCCCGAGATTCGCCGTCGGCATGGTCTTTCTGGACCGCGACGAAGCGCTCGCCAGCGAGCAGAGACAAGGCCTCGAAGACGCCCTTTCCGAGCAAGCGCTGGACATCGCCGGCTGGCGCTCGGTCCCGGTCAATCACGATGCCCTGGGCGACCCGGCCAGCGCCAGCTGCCCCCGCATCGAGCAGATCTTCATCCGAGCACCCGAAAACGTGGACGAAGCCAGCTTCGAGCGCAGGCTGTTCATTGCCCGTCGACGCGCCGAGCTGTGTTCCCGGCAAGGGTCGATGTATATCGCCAGCCTGTCAGGCCGTACCGTGGCCTACAAGGGCATGGTAATGCCGGAATTCCTGGCCGACTTCTACCCGGATCTGACCGACGCGCGCCTGGAGACCAGCGCGGTTGTTTTCCACCAGCGCTTTTCCACCAACACCCTGCCGCGCTGGGAACTGGCCCAGCCGTTCCGCATGCTGGCCCACAACGGCGAGATCAATACCATTCGCGGCAACCGCAACTGGACCCGCGCCCGGCGCAAGCTCCTGGCCTCGCCGCTGCTCAAGGAGTTGGCCGATATCGACCCGCCAGTGGGCATGCATGGTTCCGATTCCAGCTCGTTGGACAACATGCTGGAGCTGCTCGTGGCCGGCGGCATGCCGCTACCGCAAGCCGTGCGCATTCTGATCCCGCCAGCCTGGCAGACCGCAGACAATCTCGACGCCGATCTACGCGCCTTTTTCGAATTTTTCAATTTCCATCAAGAAGCCTGGGATGGTCCGGCCGGCCTGGTCATGTGCGATGGGCGCTTTGCCGTTTGTGCACTGGATCGCAACGGTCTGCGGCCGGCCCGCTGGACCCTGACGGTCGACGGCAAGCTGGTGGTGGCTTCCGAAACCGGCGTGGTTGATGTCGATCCGGCCCAGGTCGAAGCGCGTGGACGTCTTGGTCCCGGCCAGATTCTGGTCGCCGACCTGGAGCGCGGCCGCCTGCTCGACAGCCGCCAGGTCGACGAGGTTCTGAAGAACCTGCACCCCTGGCAAGACTGGCTCAAGCAGGGCGTCAAGTACATCGACTCCGAGTTGGTCGACGTACACATGGCCGCCGAACCCTTCGACGCCGATACCCTGGCCAGTTACCAGAAAATGTTCAACCTGTCGCGCGAGGAGCGCCGCGAAGTCATCCAGGTGCTGGCCGAGACCCAGGCCGAGGCGGTCGGATCCATGGGCGACGATACGCCCATGCCGGTGTTGTCAACGCGCATTCGGTCGCTTTACGACTGTTTCAGGCAACAGTTTGCCCAGGTCACCAACCCGCCGATTGACTCCCTGCGCGAGCGCATCGTGATGTCGCTGGAAACCGGTATCGGTCGCAAGGGCAACCTGTTCACACCCGGTCCGGAGCTGGCCGAGCGAGTGGTCTTGAATTCGCCGGTACTGAGCCAGCGCAAGCTCAGACAGCTGATCAACACCCCGCAATTCGGCCTACCCTCGGCGTTCATCGATCTGAACTACCCACTTGGCACGGCCCTGGCCGATGCCCTCGCCGATCTGTGCAAACAGGCAGAACAAGCGGTCCAGGACGGCAAACTGGTGCTGCTGATTTCCGACCGCTATCTCAGCGACGACAAGCTGCCGGTGCATGCCCTGCTGGCCACCGGGGCAATTCACCATCACCTGCTGGAAACCGGGCAGCGCCCGCTTTGCAACCTGATCATTGAAACCGGCACAGCGCGCGATCCGCATCACTTCGCCTGCCTGATCGGCTTTGGTGCAACGGCTGTCTACCCCTACCTGGTCTACCAGACCTTGCATGCCATGGCTGCCGGCGGGGAAATCGAGACCGCCCGGCACGAAGCCCTGCAGCTGGGTCGGGCCTATCGACGCGGCATCCGCAAGGGCTTGTTCAAGATCCTGTCGAAGATGGGTATTTCCACCATCGGCGCTTACCGCGGCGCCCAGCTGTTCGAAATCGTAGGCCTGGCCGACGAGGTTGTCGATCGCTGCTTTCCCGGGGCGGTCAGCCGCATCCAGGGCATTGATTTCGATGATCTCTGGTCCGACCAGAAGGCACTGGCCCGCTGGGCCTGGAACAAGCGTGTCCCGATCGAGCATGGCGGCCTGTATCGCTACGTGCACGGTGGCGAGTACCACGCCTACAACCCGGACGTAGTCACGACGCTGCAAAAAGCGGCCAAGAGCGGGCGCTACGAGGACTACCTCGACTATGCCCGGCTGGTCAACGAACGACCACCATCGATGCTGCGCGATCTGCTCAAGCTGTCCTCGCCGCACGCGCCCATCGCCGTCGACGAGGTCGAATCGATCGAGGCCATTCTGCCGCGCTTCGATTCGGCCGGCATGAGCTTGGGCGCCCTGTCGCCGGAAGCGCACGAGGCCCTGGCTATCGCCATGAACCGTCTCGGCGGGCGCTCCAACTCCGGCGAAGGCGGCGAAGATCCGGTCCGCTACGGTACTGAGAAATCCTCCAAGATCAAGCAGGTCGCTTCCGGCCGCTTTGGCGTAACCCCGGCCTACCTGGTCAGCGCCGAGGTCATCCAGATCAAGATCGCCCAGGGCGCCAAGCCGGGTGAAGGCGGCCAATTGCCCGGCCACAAGGTCAATGCGCTGATCGCCCGCTTGCGCTACGCATCGCCCGGGGTCGGCCTGATTTCGCCACCGCCCCACCACGATATCTACTCGATCGAAGACCTGGCCCAGTTGATTTTCGATCTCAAGCAGGTCAATCCGAACGCACTGGTATCGGTCAAGCTCGTCGCCGAGCCAGGAATCGGCACGATTGCTGCCGGCGTGGTCAAAGCCTATGCCGATCTGATAACCATCTCCGGCTATGATGGTGGCACCGGAGCCAGTCCGCTGACGTCAGTGAAATACGCGGGTGCTCCCTGGGAGCTGGGCCTGTCCGAGGTCCGCCAGGTCTTGATGGCCAACAATCTGCGCAGCCAGGTGCGTATCCAGGCCGACGGCGGCCTGAAAACCGGGCTGGATGTGATCAAGGCGGCCATCCTGGGTGCCGAAAGCTTCGGGTTCGGTACCGCGCCCATGATTGCCCTGGGATGCAAGTACCTGCGAATCTGCCATCTCAATAACTGCGCCACCGGCGTCGCAACCCAGAACGAGGTGTTGCGCAGCCAGCATTTCATCGGCCTGCCGGAAATGGTCATGAACTACTTTCGCTTCGTCGCCCGCGAAGTGCGCGAAATACTCGCCGAGCTTGGCGTGCGCCGGATAGAAGACCTGATCGGCCAAACCGAGTATCTCGAGGCCGTCGCGGGACTGACCGAACGACAAAACCGCCTGGACCTGTCACGGCTGCTTGCCAAGGAAGGTCTGTCACCTTCGGCCGATCGCTTCTGCCTGGCCGAGCGCAATCCGCCTCATGATCGTGGCGAGCTGGCCGAGCGCATTCACGGCGACACCCTGGCTGCCGTTGAACAAGCCAGCGGTGGGCAATTCGACTACACCATCCGTAACAGCGATCGTTCCATTGGGGCCCGCCTGTCCGGCACCATTGCCCGGCGTCATGGCGACAGCGGCATGACCACGGCCCCGATCAAGCTGTGCTTTACCGGCACCGCCGGCCAGAGCTTCGGCGCGTTCAACGCCGGTGGCCTGCACTTGAATCTGACCGGAGAGGCCAACGACTATGTCGGCAAGGGCATGGCCGGCGGCCGTATCGTGCTGGCCCCGCCAGCCGGCATCCGCTACCGTGCTGCCGACACGCCCATCATGGGCAACACCTGTCTGTATGGCGCCACGGGCGGTGAGCTTTTCGCTGCCGGAACGGTCGGCGAACGCTTTGCCGTGCGCAACTCCGGTGCCGTTGCCGTGATCGAGGGGGCCGGTGACCATTGTTGCGAATACATGACCGGCGGCGTCGTGGTCGTGCTGGGTCGCACCGGCATCAACTTCGGCGCCGGCATGACCGGTGGTTTTGCCTACGTGCTGGATACCGATCGCGGCTTCGTCGATCGCTATAACCATGAACTGATCGATATCCGTCACATCGAGCCGGAAAGCATGGAGAACCACGTGCACCACCTACGCGGTCTGATCCAGCGGCACCAGGAACTGGCCAGCAGTCAGCGCGCCGCCGAAGTGCTGAATGATTTCCGCCGCCTGCTGCCCAAGTTCTGGCTGGTCAAACCCAAGGCCGCCGAACTCGACGACCTGATCGCCGCATTGAAGAACGCAGCTTAGGCGAGCGTGCGAAAAGCTTGAGCCTTCCGTGATGGCGGATTGGATGAAAAGACTGTTGGAACCACCGAAAACACCGAAGACACCGAAAAAGAGACTCAATGTTTAAGGCAAACGATGAAAGATCACCAAATTACTCGAAAGTCAGGATGCACCCGATGACTGCAGGCTTGAGCAAGCAATCCCCAACTCTTGTCCTTTCGGTGTCTTCAGTGTCTTCGGTGGTTCCAGTAGCTTTAGCTGGCACCGCGAATCAGAGATAGTTATGAAAAATCCCAGTCCGCTGCATTTTCTCGAATCACCGCGCCGCGATCCCGAGGTGTTGTCGATTCCGATCCGGGTTCGCAACTGGGACGAGATCTATGGTGACTACGACGCCGGTGGCGCGGCCGACCAGTCGGCGCGCTGCATCAATTGCGGCAACCCCTACTGCGAGTGGGAATGCCCGGTTCACAACTTCATTCCCGACTGGCTACGCCTGGTCCGCCAGGGCCGCCTGTTTGAAGCAGCCGAACTGTCGCATCAGACCAACTCCCTGCCCGAAGTCTGTGGCCGTATCTGTCCGCAGGATCGCCTGTGTGAGGGTGCCTGCACGCTCAATGACGGACTGGGTGCAGTCACCATCGGCTCGATCGAGAAATACATCACCGACGAAGCCGTGCGCCAGGGCTGGCGTCCCGACCTGTCACACGTCCAGGCCACCGGCAAGAAAGTCGCCATCATCGGCGCAGGCCCGGCCGGCCTGGGTGCGGCCGACATCCTGGTGCGTAACGGCGTCGAGGCGCACGTGTTCGACAAGTATCCGCGCATCGGCGGCTTGCTGACCTATGGCATCCCGCCGTTCAAGCTCGACAAGCAAGTCGTTGAAACCCGGCGCGAACTGATGGAAGGCATGGGCGTGCAATTCCACCTGGGGATCGAAGTGGGCCGCGACGTCGGGCTGGCCGAGCTGGAGCGCGACTATGACGCCGTGTTTCTGGGCATGGGCACCTATCGCTATGTCGAGGGCGGCCTGCCCGGCGAGGACAGCCCAGGCGTAATCAAGGCCTTGCCCTACCTGATCGGCAACGTCAACCGGGTATTGGGCGAAAACATCGGCGGCTTCGAGCCGGTCGACCTGAAGGACAAGCACGTGGTCGTACTCGGCGGTGGCGATACTGCCATGGACTGCGTCCGCACCGCCATTCGACTCGAGGCTGCCTCCGTCAAATGCGCCTACCGACGTGACGAGGACAACATGCCGGGCAGTCGTCGGGAAGTCAAGAACGCGCGCGAGGAAGGGGTGGAGTTCCTGTTCAACCGGCAGCCGGTGGAAATCGTCGGCGACGAGGCCGCCGAAGGCGTTCGCCTGGTCGAGACCCGCCTCGGCACCGCCGACGCACGCGGCCGGCGACGGCCTGAAGCTGTGCCAGGCAGTGAAGAAGTGATCGCGGCCGATGTCGTCGTCATTGCCTTCGGCTTCCGCCCCAACCCACCGGACTGGCTGCTGGCTGCCGGCGTCGAAACCCACGACGATGGCCGCCTGCGCGTCGGCGAGTCCGGCCAGCTTCCCTACCAGACCTCGAACTCGAAGTTCTTCGCCGGCGGCGACATGGTCCGCGGCGCCGACCTGGTCGTCACCGCGGTCTTCGAGGGTCGCGAAGCCGCAAAGGCAATGCTTGAATCACTGGGCCTCGGCGAGCAGTCGCAGCTGCGGGTAGC
>SLQY01000326.1 GCA_007131235.1 Wenzhouxiangella sp. | reverse complement strand
GGTCGTTGAAGCCGAAGTTGACCAAGGTGGCGGCTTCGGCGCGCACGGCCAGGCGCCAGATGTCGAATGCTCCATCACTGTCCCAGCTGCCACGGTCATGGGTGCTCAGGGAAAGCCGGTGAGGATAGGCAAATCGCGGCGGACCACCGTCGGCCTCGCGGCTGGCGTCTTCCAGCGCCAGCTGATCCAGGTCCAGGGCCCGGAATTGCAGCGTGTCGATAGCTTCGAGCTGAGCAGTCGATTGATCGCCGATGTGCCAGCTGGAAGGGATACGTCGATCGTCGGCGAAGGCGCAAAAGGAGACCAGCAGGGCAAGCAGACCTGAAACAAGAATTCGCATGAAAAGTCCAGTTGGGCGCGAGCTGGCGTGTTTGACGGCCAACCGGCGCGGTTCGAAGATTAGGCTTGGATAAGAGTCAATCTGTCAAAAAACAGACGGCACCGTTGGGTGGCAATGGTAGTCCAGTGTTCATCGTGCTGCAACATCGGGCCTGGTTGTCCACTGCTTTTGCCGGTCACCAGGTTTCCGGCTCCTTGCGCTTCAGGCGGATCAGGGCCGAGATATCGCGGCCCTGGTCGTCGCTTTTCACCAGGCGGGCGTAGTCGGCCAGGGCCTGTTCGATGACGGCGGATTCGAACCCGGTGTCCTGGCACAGCGACTGGCAGATTTTCAGGTCCTTCAACAGCAGTCTCGGATCGAAGCCGGTGTCGAATTCATCAGCGAGCATGGTTCGACCGCGCTTGTCCAGAAACCAGTTGGCGGCTGCACCCCCGCCGAGCAGTTCCAGCATGGCTTCGCGCGGCAGGTCCAGTCGGTCCATCAGCGCCAGCGACTCGCACACGGCCTCGGCAATGCCGGCGACCATGAGCTGGTTGACCGCCTTGGCGGCCTGGCCGCTGCCGTTGGGGCCAAGGTGATGGTGGATACGCGCATAGGAATCGATCAGCGGTGCGAGACGGTGAAACGATGCCCATTCGCCGCCAGCCATGATGGCGAGCTGTCCCTTGACCGCGCCTTCCACGCCGCCGGTTACCGGAGCGTCGATGAACGCCACCTCCATCTCCGCCAGGTCCCGGCCCAGCTTGCGCGCCGTTTGCGGGCTGACGGTCGAGTGATCGACAACGATCTGGCCGGCCCGCAATGCCGGCTTCATTGCCTCGACGACATGGTCCAGGTCCTGGTCGGCAGAGACGCAGATCATCACGACATCGACCGCTGCGGCCAGGTCGGCCGGATCGGTGGCCAACGCCACGACCGGATGTTGCTCGGCGAACGCTTCAGCCTTGTCACGGCTGCGGTTCCAGACCCGATCCAGGTGTTGATTGCGATGCAGGTGTCCGGCCATTGGCCAGCCCATGGCGCCAAGTCCAATCCAGCCCGCCTTCATGATGATTCTCCCGGCGTTTCCAGATAGGTGTAGGCAGCAAGGCCTTCGGCCAGCAGGCGCTCCATGACTTCGGTCTCTTCGCGGTCGAGTCCGGCTGCGGCCACCCGGGCGCGGCAGGCGGTCATCAGCGCGCGCGGCGAGTACCCGACCAGCTCCAGCAGCATGTCGGCCGAATCACCGCTGCGTGAATTGTCGAGTCGAAAACCATTTTCGTCCAACCACACATCGACGCTGTCGGTATCACCGAACAGGTTGTGAATATCGCCCAGGGTTTCCTGGTAGGCCCCGGCCATGAAAATCCCGAGCAGGTAGGTTTCGCCGGGAGCAATGGCATGTACCGGCAGGGTCGGTTCGAGCAGGCCGCGATCAACGTATTGGTCAATGCGGCCATCGGAGTCGCAGGTCAGGTCTTCAAGCACCGCGCGCTCACTCGGCGCTTCCAGCAAGCGCGCCAGTGGCACGATCGGAAAGACCTGGTCGATGGCCCAGATGTCTGGCAAGGACTGGAAAATCGACAGGTTGATGAAGTACTTGTCGGAAAGTTGATAGCGGATGCGGTCATTGAGCTCGCGGTGACGGCGGTGCTCGGGGTCCAGCTGGTCGGCAATGCGCTCAAGGATGGCGTAGTACATCGGTTCGAGCCGGGCCCGGTCGGCCAGGGTCAGATCGCCATACAGAAACAGGTTTCGACCGTCCTCGAGCAGATGTTCGGCTTCGAGAAAGGTTTCTTCCGGCTCGCGTTCGGCGGCCAGCTCGAATACTTCGGCCAGGCCGCGGATCAAGGCATGGTCATCGTCGGCCACGGTGCCGATCGCGCGCGGCAGGCGCTCGGTGGCGGTGACATTGGTGACCAGCACGGCATGGTGAGCCGTCAGGGCTCGACCGGATTCGGAGATCAGGTCCGGCATCGGCAGCTCGCGTTCGCGGCAAAGCTCGGCAATGCCGGCGACGATGGCGTGGGCATACTGGGCCAACGAGTAGTTCATGGAACAAAAACTGCGGGTGCCGCTACCTTCGTAATCGACGCCAAGTCCGCCCCCGATATCGAGGTAGCGGACTTTCAGGCCCATCTCGACCAATTCGGTCAGGTAACGGCCGGCTTCGCGCACGCCGCGCTGGATGTCGCGCAGGTTGGACAGTTGAGAACCCATGTGGAAATGCAGCAGCCCCAGCCAGTCCAGGCAGTCAGCCGCACGCATCGCCTCGACCAGGTCAAGCACCTGGCTGGCAGCCAGGCCGAATTTGGCCCGTTCGCCGCCGGTGTTTTGCCAGTTGCCAGCGCCCAGCGACGCCAGGCGCAGGCGAACGCCAACCAGCGGCTGCACGTTCAGGCGTCGCGCCTCGCGCTCGATCAGCGGCCATTCGCCGGGCTTCTCGATCACGATAATGGGCTTCAGACCCAGCTTCTGGCCGCTCAGCGCCAGTCGGATGTAGCCGGCATCCTTGTAGCCATTGCAGATGATGGTCGTGCCGGGACGGCTGACCGCCAGCGCCGTGATCAGCTCCGGCTTGCTGCCCACCTCCAGTCCCAGCCCATCGACGGCGGCCAGTGTGCGAACCACGCTGGACTGCTGATTGACCTTGATCGGGTAGACCGCAGTGTAGCTGCCGCCGTAGTTGACCTGGTCGATGGCATCAGCGAAAGCGGCGGTGAGCTGGTGGGCACGATTTTCCAGGATCTGCGGGAAGCGCAGCAGCATGGGCAGGCGCAAGCCAGCGCGCCGGGCCTGGGCAACGATATCGGCCAGGGCGGCAAACGGCTGGCCCGGGCCACCGGGTCGGGCACCGAGGCGGCCGGCCTCGTCGATGTCGAAGTAGCCTTCGGACCAGCGATCGATGGCGTAGCGGCGGCGCGCCTGTTTCAGAGCGTGTTCGGTCATGGGAGCCTGCAATCAGCAAATAGTCGAAATTGTAACCGCGCCGGGGCCGCGCTATTGTCAGGTCCGGCTTTTCGGTACCATGTCAGTCGCTTTTTTAACGACAGGTGTCCGCGATGTTGCCCAGCAACCAGAAATGGTTTACCGAGATCTGCAAGGAGGCCGGCTATGGCGTGTCCTGGTCGATCGAGTCTCACTTGGCCCACGAGAAGACTGATTTCCAGACCATCGACGTCTACAAGACCACCCACTGGGGCAACCTGATGGTGATAGACGGTTTTGTCATGCTGACCACGCGTGACAACTTTCTCTATCACGAAATGATGTCGCATCCGACCCTGTTCAGCCATCCCGCGCCCGGCCGGGTGCTGATCATCGGCGGTGGTGATTGTGGCACCTTGCGCGAGGTGCTGCGTCACGACGCGGTGGAACGCTGCACCCAGGTCGAAATCGATGAGCAGGTAACGCGTCTGGCCGAAAAGCATTTTCCCGAGCTGTGCGAAAGCAACGCCGATCCGCGCGCGGAGCTGATCTTCGACGATGGCCTGGCCCATATTCGCAATACCGAACCGGGTTCGCTGGATGTAATCATTGTTGATTCGACCGACCCCATAGGTCCGGCCGAGGGCCTGTTTGGGCCGGATTTCGTCGCTGACTGCTACCGCGCCCTGGGCGATGGCGGCATCCTCGTCCAGCAAAGCGAGTCGCCGTTGCTGCATCAGCACCTGATTGCAGGTATCCATGACAATATGAAGCGGGCTGGATTCAGTGACAGCAAGACCCTCGGCTTCCCCCAGCCCTGCTACCCGTCAGGCTGGTGGTCGGCCACGCAGGCCTGCAAGAACGGTGAGCTGAAAGCGGCTGACCCGGCCCGGTTTGGGGCCAGCGGTATCAAGACGCGTTACTACAATCCCGATGTCCATCGTGGCGCACTGGCCACGATACTGCCTTGAACCGTTGATCGGACCAAAGCTTCAGCAGCGCGGAATCCGTGAGCCCAGGATTTCCAGGCAGCCATCATCCGGACTGAATTCAATCTCCATCCGAACCCGGCGATCCAGGGTCTGCTCGCCCTGGCGATAGGGTTCGAAGCGCCACTGGGCAACCGCCGTCCGGGCCGCCTGGGCAAAGCCATATCGGCTCGGGGTCTCTTCCAGGATCTCGATTGCCGTGGTCTGGCCATTGTGGTTGACGGTAAATTCCAGCTCGACCAGCCCGCTGGCCTGGCGCTGCCTGGCACGCGCCGGGAAGCGCGGTTCGACGCGGTGTAAAAGATCACCTCCGGTGACCGCCGGCGGCTCGGTCTCGACCACGACCGGGGGTTCCTGATCGACCCGCGGACGCGCGGGCAAGGCAGCCAGTTCAATGCCGTCCATCAGATCGGGTTCCAGGGCAGTTTCCCTTTGCCCCATTGCGGCAGACTGGATCGGTGCAAGCACGGCCGTGGCGGACGAATTGGCTGGCGGGTCGTCATCTGCGGCTGGAGGGGCGATAGCGCGCGACGAGTGGTCAGGCGTCGATGCTTGCGGGGTCACGGTCGAGCGTGCTGTAGCAGGTGTCGGGACTGCCGACGAGCGCACAAACGCTTGTGTTGACGCTGGCGTCGATGCCTGGTCAAGGGTTGCCGGTGACGGGTCGGGGAAATCCCAGCTCAGCGGGTCTTGAGTGGGTTGCGATGCTTCGACCGCAGCGTCCTGGTCAGCACCGCGCGCGTTGACGGCGCTCGACGCGCTGGCACTGAAGGATTCTGGTAGAACCGGTTCGTTTGGCGCGGTCTCGGGAAACAGGCTGGTGGCCGTCGCGGTTGCGACCAGGATGAGGACGGCGACGGCAGGAAGTGTCAGTCCGCGCTGCCGGGCTGGCCGGGGCTGTTCGACCAGGCGGCGGATGCGTCCCAGCATCTGGCCGTCCTGGATACTCAGCGCCAATCTCGGCAGCGGGTGACGAAGACGCTCCAGCGAGGCCAGCATTTCGACGTAGGCGAGCCGGTTGCCGGTCGCCTCCACCGCCAGGTCGTCACAGGCATTCTCGCGTTCAATACGAATCTGGCGCGATACCCACGCGACGACCGGATGGTAGAACAGCAAGGTCTCGACCACGGTCTGGAACAAGTTGACCAGGTGATCGTGGCGCCGGATATGGGCCATCTCATGGGCCAGGACCATCTCGATCTGTTCCAATGAAAGACGGTTGATCATGGCCGGCGGAAACAGGATCAGCGGCCTCAGGTAACCGACAACCAGCGGTGCGTGAACCTTGTTGGAAGCCGCCAGGATGACTTGTCTGCCGATAGCCAGACGTTGGCGTGTCGCCTCGACCAGGCTGGCCAGCGAAGCGGTCGCGGCGTGATTGGCGGAGCGTCGAAGCCGCAGCACGTGGTGCCAGCCCAGGGCCAGGCGAATGCTTAGCAGGATGACGCCAGCCAGCCAGGCGAACACGACCCAGACCATGGTGTCATGGGTTGGTCCCGGCGCCAGGCTGCTGGTGGTGGCATGGGCAAGGGACTCGACGTGACCGGCCAGGCCGGTTGCCAGGGTCTCGGCGCGACCAACCAGCCACCAGAGCGTCAGCGCCGGCAACGCTGCCAGCGCGGTCAACGCAGCCAGTGCGAGGTGATAGCGGGCGTTGGCGCTGGCTGGGCGACAAAGCAGCAGGATCGCACCGTATACCAGGCCGACCAGCAAGCCTTGCCAGATGAAGTGGAGCAGAGTCAGACCCAGGTGGTGGATCAAGTGTTGATGGAAAATGCCCATGTCGCGTCAGCCTTCAGCAATCGGTGGCCATTACTCGGCGCCGGGCCGGGTGTCGGCCCGCAGCTTTTGAACCAGTCGGTCGATTTCCTCCAGTTCGGACGCGCTGGCCGGGTGCGAAATACCCAGCGCCTGCATGACCAGGCGCGAGGCAGACCCCTCGTAAACCCGGCTCATGAAGTCATTGAGCATGGTTTGCTGGGTTTCGGCCTCACCAATCGCCGCCTTGAAAACATGCGCTCGCTGCGAGTCATCGCGTTCCACCAGGCCCTTGCCGTGCATGATTTGCATCTGCTTGAGGGTGGTGGTGTAGCTTAAACCTTCGTCGGCGCTGATTCGCTCATGCACCGAGCGCACGGTCGCGGGGCCGTGATGCCAGAGACACTGGAGAATTTTCAGTTCCGATGGGGTGGGAGCAGGTAGCTGGCGCATGGGCAGTCTCGACAATCGGCTAGCAGTCAATGGCGCGGAATCATTCACAACGAAGTAATTCGTACTTCTAGGGAAAGTTAGCAGGCAGGCTGTGCGCTGTCAAGGGAACACCGCTATTGGTATGCTTGAACCTGGTCCGTTCAAACCGCGCAGGGAAAGCGAAAGTTCCGGGTAATGAGCGAGCAAAGCTATCGATTCGAAGGGTTCGAGCTGGACTGGGCCAGTCGGCAGCTGATGCGTGACGGGGCCGTTATCGCGGTGGAACCCAAGTGCCTGGAGATGATTCACTTTCTGCTGACACAGCGCGATCGTGCCGTCTCGCGCGATGAGCTGGCAGAGCAGGTCTGGGCAGACCGGGTCATTTCCGACACCGTCATTTCGCAAACCGTGCGCAAGGCACGCAAGGCGCTGGGCGATGATGGTGATCGGCAAGCGGTCATTGCCACGGTGCGAGGTTATGGCTACCGCTTCGTCGCCAGCGTCGAAACAGACAGCGACGGCACCGCCGAGCCTGACCCGCAGCGACCGGTCCCGAGTATCGGTTCAGGCTGGCCGGCATGGGCGGTTGCGCTGGCCGGC
>SLQY01000055.1 GCA_007131235.1 Wenzhouxiangella sp. | reverse complement strand
GGTTGCGGTGCCGATGCCGCCCCTTATTTCCGGGTCTTCAACCCGGTTTTGCAGGGCGAAAAATTCGACCCCGAGGGTCGCTACGTGGCGCGTTGGTGCCCGGATCTGGCGAAACGGCCGAAGGCGCGGATTCACCAGCCCCTGGCCGATGGCGAACGATGTGGCGACTATCCGCGCGCCATCGTCGACCTGAAGGGCAGCCGCGAGCGAGCACTCGCGGCTTACCAGTCGCTGCGCTGATCAGCGACCTGGGCGGTGGTGATAACACCAATGCCACGGTTCCCAGCTGATGCCGTGGCGGTTAGCCATACCATAGCTTTCGCGGAAACCATAAATGCCGGCGTTTGCTTTCAGCCACTGGTAAGCACGGGTCTCGGCAAAGCTTTCTTCCAGTGGCTTGCAGCCCGGCGTGGTCAGGTCGACCGCGCGTCCGCCATGATGCTCACTGTAGCCAGGTGCCGCAGACGCCTTGAGAATGTCATCGAGCGATTTGCCGTCGTTAAGCTTGCGCCGAATCAGGTTGACCTGGTAGTTGATCCCCCGGTAAGCCGAGATGAGTTGCAGGTCAATACCATTGTTTGATGCTGCCGAGCGCATTCTGCCCAGGGCGGTGGCTGCCGCCGGTGTCAGGCGCTGATCGCGATTGAAAATATCCGGACCGATCGAAACCAGGGTTTTCGCCTCGGGTACCAGGCGCAGCCGCCGTCTCAGGCCATAGGTCTCTGGCACCCCCAACTCATCGAGTACCTTCATGATTTCCAGAAACTCGGGCGTGGCTCGTGAAGCAAGATCCTTCTCGACCAGGATGCCGCCGGGTTCACTGGCCTCGGGTGGTTGCTCGTAGCCCATCGATGCCATGAAACCGGACACCTGTTTTTTGATCTTGCAGCTCAGCTTGCGCGCTCCATACGATGCTGCGAGCTGCTCGGCTTCCGAAAAAAGACGACGCGGGGTGTCTGGAGAGGCGGTATCCGGGTCCAGGTAGCAGGCCAGTACTCGGACCTGGTCAAGGTCAACCGCAATAAGCCCGGCCAGGCGGTTTCCGCGCGTGGCCAGCATGAGACACTGGTCCGGAATGAGGCGGGAGAGGTGGTGCTCGATGTTTTCCGGGCGTTTGCGGCCCGCCATCATATCGGGTAACTGGTTTTCGACCAAGCGGGCCAAGGTCGGGATTTCCGCGGTCCGCGCCGGTCGTACCTTGATGTCTTCGGTCATGCATGCTCCGACTTTCGACCCCTTCGATTCGAGTTCTGCCTGTTCCCAGATCGATACCCCCCTTACAGCCCGAGTCTCCTGCGTCGGCCATCTGCTATATTGCCGGCATGGCAACCGGACCGCTGACCTATTGGCTGGAACAGCTATTGATCATCATTATACTGTTGACCGTCATTCTACTACTTCCGCTGCTGCCTGCCCGGCACTTCATTCATCACTTCTGGCCGAGCGTGGTTGATGAGTTGATCGTGGTTGGTCAGCATGGACCCGAGCGTTTCCTGTTGCCGCCGGGCGAGAGGATGGCCGACGGTCGGCCGGACAATCGTTTGGACAATCGTCTAGACAATCGCCTGCTGGTTGCCCGGAGCCGACCTCAAAGTCTCATCACCGTCGAAACCACGACCGGGGAAGTGGTCCATGGTTTTCCGATCGGCGTGCGGCTGGCTGATGAGTCCGAGTTGTTGTTTGCTTCCAGCGCGAACCTGGCCCGACCGGCCGGCAGCCTGGTGCTGCAGCTGGCCGATGAGTCGCATCTGGAAATCGAGCCCGGCCGAATCCGGCGCACCTTCCATGCCAATCGCCTGAGCCTGCTCGGTCGTGCCCACCTGACCGTGATCCGCATGACAGAAGCCTGGCGCAATGCCGGCTCAGAACGTGCAGACTTCGTCGATGGCATCAGCCTCGAGCAGGGCAAGGAGCAGCCGATCGAAACCGAGAGCGACGCCGGCGCAGTCCGGTAGTCCGGCGTGCAGGGCAGCAAGCAGGGCGTGGTCGACGGGCATGGTCGGTAAGCCCAGTCGTTCGCGGCGTCGATTGTCTCCGGCAAAACGCAGCTGTTGTTCATCGGGACAAGTGAGTTCCTGGTAGCCGTTGGCCAGCTCGATGGGTCCTAAGAAAACCTCGAAGCGCTGGGCCAGGCCCGGCTGGTCGGGGTCAAGCCGGGCCAACGCGGCCTGGCTGGCGGGGTAGCCGTGGACGACCGTGATCGAACCAGGTTCGAAATGCGCCTGTATGTCGCGCGAGAACAGGTAGTCGAGCAGTGTCTGATGGTCGCTGTTGCCGACCAGTTCGGGGGCCAGGGCTTGCAGCGGTTGGATATCCTCGGCCAGCGGGTCGACCTCCAGTCCGGCAAAGCTGTCTTGCCACGACAGCCATTGGACCTGGCCGGTTGTGCGATCCAGGAGCCGGGCGCAGGCCTGGATCAGTTCACAGACTTCAGTGGCCAGCTGGCGCCAGTGCCAGCCAAGTCGGTACCACTCCAGAAGGTAGAACTCGGTGCGGTGATGGCGACCGCTTTCGCTACCACGGAAAACCGGACCCAACTCGTAGAGATCGCCGAACCCTGAGGCCAGCAAGCGCTTGTGAAAGTATTCGGGTGAGGTGCGCAAAAAGCCGGCCTGACCGGTGATGCCCAGGCTTTCTATGTGGGGATCGGTCACTCCGGCCGGCGTCATCAGGGGGGTCTGGACCTCGGTGACATCGCGCTCGGCGAAGAAACGTCTGACCAGGGCCAGGCAAAGCGCGCGCTGCTTGATGGTGTCGGGCGAGCTCCCCGGTTGCCAGTCGATCATGGGCTGGCCGGCATGGGCTCAAGCGGTTCCAGCTCCAGGTTCAGCTTGAGCCTGGCCAGTTGCTGCTGTTCGAACTCAAGATCCTGGCGGGTCAGGGGATGGGCCTGCAGCCAGCCCGGCGGCAGGGCGAGGCTGAGCTTGTCGTTACAGGCCCGCAAGCCGAAGTCAGTCATGATTCGATCTGATCTTGGTCTACCCATCGCGAGACCAAGGCGCAGCAAGGCCAGCAGGCGCCGGGCTGGATCATGCAGCCGCGCCGGCAGGTGATTGAGTTCCTCGGCTTGGATGCGCTGACGCTGCAGCCGCGCCAGGCAGGCGAGAAACTGCTGTTCCTGGCGCCCGAAACCCGGCATGTCGGCATGCTCCAGGATGTAGCCACTGTGCAAGTGATCGTTTTCGTGCGCGATGGCCAGGCCGATCTCATGCAGCTGGCTGATCCAGTGCAGCATATCGGCATGGACGGGCCTCAATTCCCAGTCTTCGGCGACCTGGTCAAAAGCGGCCCGGGTCCAGTCGTCGATGCGATTGGCCTGCTTGATGTCGACCTGGTATCGCTCCCCCATTGCCTGCACTGTGCTGTCGCGCGGGTCCCGGTCTTCCAGGCGACCGAGCAGGTCATGCAGCAGGCCTTCTCTCAGCGCGAAGTCCGAGACCTGGAGATGCTTGATGTCGAGGGTGGTCATGACCGCCTCCAGGACCAGCAAGCCGCCGGCAATGACCGGTTGTCGGCGCTCCGAAAGACCATCGACCTTGATGTTGTCGACGTGACCAGCCGCCAGTATGCGTTCGCGCAGTTCAGGCAATGCATCGCGTTCAACCCCGGGGCGCTGTTCCGGATAGAGACTGGCAAGCATGCTGGCAACCGCGCGGATGGTGCCGGAGGAGCCGACCGCCTCATCCCAGCCGAAGCCCTTGAACAGCTCGGCATGGCCATGCAGGTCGGCGGCGATGACCCGGCTGGCGCGTTGCCACCGGGCCATGGTCAGACGGCCATCGGGAAAGGCCGAGCGGGTGACCGCCACGCAGCCATGGGCGAAGCTTTCGGCTACGGCCGGTTCACTGGGGCTGGCACCGACGACCAGCTCGGTTGATCCGCCGCCAATATCGATGACCAGGCGTCGGCCGCTAGGTGCCGGCATGTTCTGGCCGACACCCAGATAAACGAGTCGCGCTTCCTCACGCCCGCTGACGATATCGATCGGACAGCCCAGGGCCGTCTCGGCGACGACCAGGAAGGCAGCCGGGTTACGCAGACGCCTGAAAGTCTGCGTGCCTACTGCCCGAACCTGGTAGTCGGGAATGCCGGCAATGCGCTGTCCGAAGCGCGCCAGACTGGACAGGGCACGCTCGCGGGTGTCCGGATCGAGCTGGCCACGGTGGTCCAGGCCGCCACCGAGTCGGACCATGTCCTTGATCCGGTCGATGACGCGCAGCTGGTCGTTATCGAGGCGCGCCACGATCATGTGGAAACTGTTGCTGCCGAGGTCGATGGCGGCGAACAGCTCGCGTTCAGCCATGGTCAGCCTGTTCCATGAGTATGCCCTGCGCTGAACGAGCCTCTTCTTCGTCGACGGGGTGCATCAGGTGGTAAATGCCGTCACCGTGCAATTCCCAGGCCTGAACGTTGTCCTCGAAGGCGAGTTGAATGCTGTCGTGGTAAATGCGCTCAGCCGCCGCCCGGTTTTCGATCGGGAAGCAGGTTTCGACCCGTTGAAACAGGTTGCGCTCCATCCAGTCGGCGCTGGCAGCCCAGGTCTCCGGCTCGCCGGCGTTGGCAAAGTGGTAAATCCGGCTGTGCTCCAGGAAGCGGCCGAGAATGGAGCGCACGCGAATATTGTCCGACAGTCCGGGGATGCCTGGGCGCAGACAGCAGATGCCGCGAATGACCAGTCGCACCTTGACGCCAGCGCGTGAGGCGCGGTAGAGCGCATGGATGATGCTGGGCTCGGTCAGTGAATTCATCTTGGCGCAGACACAGGCCGGCTTGCCTTCCTTGGCATGGCGAGTCTCTCGCTCGATGCGGTCGAGCAGAAAATCATGCAGGCCGAACGGCGACTGGACAAGCTTGTTGAGCTTCTGAACGCGACCGAGACCGGAAAGCTGCTGGAAGATTCGATGGACGTCCTGGCCTAGTTCGGCATCGCCGGACAGCAGGCTCCAGTCGGTATAGGCCTTGGCCGTGCCCTGGTGATAGTTGCCGGTGCCGAGATGGACGTAGCGCACCAGTCGGCCACGTTCGCGGCGGACCACCAGCATCATCTTGGCATGGGTCTTGTGGCCGACGACACCGTAGACTACCTGGACGCCGGCCTCTTGCAGGCGCGTGGCCAGGGTAATGTTGGCTTCCTCGTCGAAGCGGGCCCTGAGCTCGACGATGACGGTGACGTCCTTTCCGGCCCTGGCCGCTTCAATCAGCAATCCGACCAGGACCGAATCGACACCCGTTCTGTACAGGGTCTGCTTGATGGCCAGGACATCCGGGTCGCTGACGGCCTGGCGGACCAGGTCCACGACCGGCTGAAAACTGTCGTAGGGGTGATGCAGCAGCCAGTCGCGTCGGCGAATGGCGGCAAACAGGTTGTTGCTCGACAGCAGCGGCTTGGGCGTGTTGGGCTGAAACGGTGGGTACTTGAGATCAGGTCGGTCGGCAAGATCGCAGATTGCACTCATGCGGTTGAGGTTCACCGGTCCGTCGCAGCGGTAGATATCGGCGTCCTCGATGCCGAACTTGGCGGCCAGGTAGCGGGTGATGTCTTCGGGGCAGTTGTCGGCCACCTCCAATCTGACCGCCTCGGCGAAGCCACGCTCCATCAGCTCCCCCTCCAGCGCCCGGGCCAGGTCCTCGATTTCCTCCTCGTCGACGAACAACTCGCTGTTTCGCGTGACGCGGAACTGATAGCAGCCGCGCACCTTCATGCCTGGAAAAAGCTCGTCGATGAAGGCATGGATGATCGAGGAGAGAAAGACGAAGTCATCCGGGCCGCGGCTGTAGCTTCTGGGCAAGCGGATGATGCGTGGCAGCGAGCGCGGCGCCCGCACCAGGGCCATGCCGCTATCGCGCCCGAAGGCATCACGACCTTCCAGGGCAACGGCGAAGTTCAGGCTTTTGTTGAGAATGCGCGGAAAGGGGTGGGCAGGGTCGAGTCCGAGCGGGCTTAGCACGGGCATCAGCTCCTGGCGGAAATGTCGGTGCAGCCAACGCTGTTGGCGACGGTTCCATTCGGAGCGCCGAAAGATGTGAATACCCTGTTTGGCCAGGCTGGGTGTAATTTCCTCATTCATGACCCGGTACTGTTCGTGCACCATTTCGACGACCGAGTCGCGAATCAGGTCCAGCGTGGCCGCTGGGGTCAGTCCGTCCGGTCCCGGCTGGTTGGCGCCGTGCTGCAGGCGCTGGCGCACCGAGGCCACCCTGACTTCGAAGAACTCGTCGAGGTTGGTACATGAAATGCAGAGAAATCGCAATCTTTCCAGCAGGGGAACCTTGGAGTCCCGGGCCAGTTCCAAAACTCGCCGGGTAAAGGTCAACAAGCTCAGTTCACGATTGAACAACAGTTCTGCAGGCGAGAGGTCCTCGTCGTGCCAGTCGCTGATTTCAGCGGCGTGTTGTCGCACCTCGACAACGGACTCGATAGCGGGCTTGACCATGGGGTGTCATCGCATAGGATGGATCGATCTGGCAATGTAGCCTAAATTGCAACCTGGGTTGGCGTCGATCGCCGCGCCGGATTGATGCGGCGCATACAAACCGAACCCGGATCAGCGATTGCGAGTCATCAGTCGGACCTGTTCGCTGCGCAGCTCCGTCAGCCGGGCACTGATTCGGGCGCGCTGGTAATAGTCCAGGTCATTGCGCTCGCTGACCCGTTCGAGCTGGTCTATGGCTTCGTTGACACCACCGCGCAGCACGTAACTGTCGGCGACGGCCTCTGCGGCTCTGACCGGTTCGCCGGCCAGGTCCGCGGCCCGCGCCATGAGTTCGGTCATGCGCAGATCGTCAGGGTGATTTCTGAGGTAGGGTCGCAGGACCGCCATGGCCCGCCGGGCATGTTCGGGTTGCCGGTTGTGCATCAGGGTTTCGACATACTGGACCGAGACCTGGCGGTTGCCGGGAAAATGTCGGTACTGCTCGGCCAGAATGTCGACGGCCTCAATATGGCGACCCTGGGCCAGGCGCAGTTCGGCCAGGGCCAGGCGAACGACCTGGCGCTGCGGCTGCTCGGCCAGCAGACGGGTCATCTC
>SLQY01000144.1 GCA_007131235.1 Wenzhouxiangella sp. | reverse complement strand
TTCGACGGCATCCTGAAACCTGACTCATTCGAACAACCATGACCGACAAAAGCGACGTCATTGCCTGGCTGCAGTCCCACCCGGACCTCTTTCGCAGCCACCCCGAACTCCTCGAAGTCGTTGAGCTGCCGCACGATACGGGTGCGGCGTCACTGCTGGAATTCCAGGTGGAACGACTGCGCTCGCGCAACGCCGAGCTGACTGACCGGCTCGAACAGCTCACCAGTATCGCCAGCGAAAACGAGCAGTTGATGCGTCGCCTGCATCGCCTGACCCTGGACGTCATGTCCAGCCGTTCCATTCCGTCATTTCTCGACAAGCTACTCGGCAAGCTGAGCTCTGACTTCAGCGCCGACATCGTCCACCTGCACTTGACCGGCGGCCCCAGCGCGCTGGGTGCCCTGGCCCAGGTGTCGCGGCACCCGGAAGCCCGGCCCGACTGGTTTGACAAGCTGATCGAGCGCGAGCGGATCGAGTGCGGACGGCTGACCAGGGCCAAGCTCGAATGGTTGTTCGGCGAGCAGGCCGATATCGTCGGCTCGGCCGCGCTGGTCCCGGTCGGCTTTACCGGCGTGCTGGCCATTGGC
The DNA here is from genome assembly GCA_007131235.1 of Wenzhouxiangella sp. Taxonomy (GTDB): domain Bacteria; phylum Pseudomonadota; class Gammaproteobacteria; order Xanthomonadales; family Wenzhouxiangellaceae; genus Wenzhouxiangella. Next base: position 6,446 of record SLQY01000144.1, on the reverse strand, counting down.
GCCCGATCCGTGGAGCGCTTTGGCCCCGGCATGGGCACCTTGTTCCTGGAATTGCTGGCCAGCATGATCGTCTACCGGCTGGAGATGCCGGGCGGTGAGAGCAGAAAGCGCGCCTGAGCGGGACCCGGCGAGCGCCGTCGAGCAGGCAGTAAAAGCCTTCCTTGTCCATGCCCGCGACGAGCTGGGTTTGAGCCCGGCGACTCTTTCCGCCTACCGCCGCGATCTGGAACGCTTTGCTGCCTGGTGTCGCGACCGCGAACTGACCCGTCTTGAAACCATTGACAATACCGCGGTGCGCTCTTTCGCCGCCGGCGAACACCGGCGCGGGCTCAAGCCCCGCAGCATCCAGCGCCGCCTGTCCGCACTGCGCCGCCTGTTCGGCTACTTGCGGCGCGAGCGGCTGGTCGACAGTGATCCGGTCGCCGATGTGCGGGCACCGCGCTACAAGCCGCCGCTGCCGCGACCGCTGGATGTCGACCAGGTGCTGGCCCTGCTGAACATTCCCAAGGAGGATGAACTGGCAGCGCGTGATCGCGCCATGCTGGAGCTGTTTTACGCGTCCGGTCTGCGGGTCAGTGAACTGGCCGGACTGAGCTGGGATCGGCTGGATCCAGGCGAAGGCCTGGTCCGGGTGCTCGGCAAGGGCAAAAAAGAGCGCCTGGTACCGGTCGGTCGGCACGCCCTGACCGCCCTTGGGCACTGGCGCGGCATCCAGGCCAGGCAAGGCATTATGGCCGATCGTATCTTCACCAGCCTGAAGGGACGCGGGCTGGGCGTGCGCGCAATCCAGAAGCGGGTGGCCTACTGGTCCGATCGCCAGGGCCTCGATCAGCGCGTACACCCGCACCAGCTGAGACATTCCTTTGCCTCGCACATTCTTGAGTCCTCGGGCGATCTGCGCGCGGTTCAGGAGCTGCTCGGCCACGCCAACCTGTCAACCACCCAGATCTACACCCATCTCGATTTTCAGCACCTGGCCAAGGTCTATGACCAGACCCACCCGCGGGCCAAAAGGCCGGGAAAGGGAAAAGCGGACAGCGGAGAATAGCTTCCCGGTTGGGTTGGGGTCGGCTTGCCCCCATGTTGCCGATTCATGCTTGAATCGGAAGCGTCTTGATGGAACAGTATCGCGGCACCACAATCGTCTCGGTGCGTCGAGGCAACCAGGTCGTCATTGCCGGCGACGGGCAGGTCACCCTCGGCAACACGATCATGAAGGCCAATGCGCGCAAGGTTCGTCGCCTGTACAAGGGCGAAGTCATTGCCGGGTTTGCCGGCGCCACGGCCGACGCCTTCACCCTGTTCGAACGCTTCGAGACCAAGCTTGAAATGCATTCCGGGCACCTGACCCGGGCCGCCGTCGAGCTGGCCAAGGACTGGCGCACTGACCGCTTGCTGAGACGGCTGGAGGCCCTGCTGGCGGTGGCCAACAAGGACGCCTCGCTGATCATTTCCGGCAATGGCGATGTCATCGAGCCGGAAGACGATCTCATTGCCATCGGCTCAGGCGGCCCCTTTGCCCATTCGGCAGCGCGCGCCCTGCTCCGCCACAGCGAGCTTGATGCAGAGACGATTTGCCGCGAAGCACTGACCATCGCCGGCGAAATCTGCATCTATACCAACCACAACTTCACCATTGAAAAACTGACCACGGATTGATTGCATGAGCCAGATGACGCCTCGCGAAATTGTCCAGGAGCTGGACCGCCACATCATTGGTCAGTCGGATGCCAAGCGCGCCGTGGCCATTGCCTTGCGCAACCGCTGGCGGCGCATGCAGGTCGACGAGAAGCTGCGCCCGGAAATCACGCCCAAGAATATCCTCATGATCGGCCCTACCGGCGTCGGCAAGACCGAGATCGCCAGACGTCTGGCCGCCCTGGCCCGGGCCCCCTTCGTCAAGGTCGAAGCGACCAAGTTTACCGAGGTCGGTTATGTCGGCAAGGATGTCGAGTCGATCATCCGCGACCTGGTTGAAACCGCGGCCAAGATGGCCCGCGAGGAAGCCATGTCCAAGGTTCGTTCCCGGGCCGAGGACGCCGCCATCGAGCGAGTCGTCGACATCATGCTGCCACGCCGGCAGAGCTCCGGCTTTGCCAACGCGCCGTCCGAGCCCGAGGAAGGCCAGTCCGAGACCCGCCGCAAGATATTCAACAAGCTGGTCAACGGCGAGTTCAACGAGCGCGAGATCGAAGTCGACGTAGCCATGAACATTGGCGTCGAGATCATGGCGCCTCCGGGCATGGAGGAAATGACCAGCCAGTTGCAGCAGATGTTCTCCAACCTTTCGGGGGCCAAGAAACAGAAGCGCAAGATGAAAGTCAAGGATGCCATCCCGGTACTGATCGAGGAAGAAGCCGGACGGATGATCAACGACGAGGAAGTCAAGCAACAGGCTTTGCACGTAGCCGAGGAGAACGGCATCGTCTTTATCGATGAAATCGACAAGGTTGCGCGCCGCTCCGACAGCACCAGCTCCGGCGAAGTATCGCGCGAGGGCGTGCAGCGCGACCTGCTGCCGCTGGTTGAAGGCTGTACTGTCAGCACTCGTTACGGCACGATCAAGACCGACCATATCCTGTTCATCGCCTCGGGCGCTTTCCATGTCGCCAAACCGTCCGACCTGGTGCCCGAGCTGCAGGGTCGATTGCCGATCAGGGTTTCGCTGCGGGCGCTTTCGGTCGAGGACTTCAAGCGCATCCTGACCGAGCCCGATGCCTCGCTGACCGAGCAGTACCGGGCCTTGCTCGCCACCGAGGGCATCAAGCTGAGCTTTACCGAGGATGCAATCACGCGCCTGGCGGAGATCGCCTTTGCCGTGAACGAGTCGACCGAGAACATCGGGGCCCGCCGGCTGCACACGGTGATGGAGCGCTTGCTGGAAGAAATCTCTTTCGCCGCTCCTGACCGCTCCGGCGAAACGCTCAGCATTGATGGCGCCTATGTCGATCAGCACCTGGCCGAGATGGCAGGAAACGAGGATCTGAGTCGTTATATTCTCTAGCGCACACAGTCCGACACGCGCCGTGCGCTAAACTTCCGTCCTCGTCAACGGTCTTAAGGCCGTCCTTCATTTCCGGAACCCCGATGTCCGAATCCAGCCCGCCAATTCGCCTGCAGAACGTGACCGTCAGGCTGGGCGGCCGGGTCATCCTGGAAGACCTGAGCCTGGATATTCCGGCCGGCAAGGTGACTGCCGTGATGGGGCCCAGCGGCGCCGGCAAGACCACCGTCATGCGCCTGGTCACCGGCCAGCTCAAGCCGGAATCGGGCCAGGTCTGGCTGGGTGAACAGCGCGTTGATCAAATGAACGGCAAAGCGCTCAATCGTCTGCGCCGGGGGATTGGGGTCCTGCTGCAGAACGGGGCCTTGTTTACCGACCTGACCTGCTTCGACAACGTGGCCTTGCCGCTGCGCGAACATACCGGCCTGCCGGAGACCCTGATTCGGCGCCTGGTATTGCTAAAGCTCCAGGCCGTGGGCCTGCGCGGCGCAGCCGACTTGTATCCGCGCGAGCTGTCCGGCGGCATGAACCGGCGCGTCGCCATGGCTCGTGCCATGGCGCTGGATCCCGGCCTGATGCTTTACGACGAACCCTTCGCCGGCCTCGATCCAATTTCGCTGGGCGTTTCCTTGCGTCTAATTCGCGAAATCACCCAGGCCTTGCATACCACCAGCGTGGTCATTACCCACGATGTCGGCGAGATCAACAAGCTGGCCGATTACTGCTGCATCATCTCAGACCGACGCGTGGTCGCTGAAGGCCCGCCCAGCAGCCTGGATCAAAGCGATCACCCGCTGGTGCGGCAGTTCCTGGATGGCCAGCCCGACGGTCCGGTCGCTTTTCACTACCCGGCACCGACAATGAATGAAGACATGCTGAGCGTGGGAGAAAGGCAATGAACGGACAAGCTTCCGGCCTGGATCGCCTGCTCAACCCCATTCGCAGGCTGGGCAATGCCGGCCTGTTTCTAGTGACCGCTTTTTCGCGGATGCGTTTTTCCCGGCTGCAGCTGCTCGAAACCCTGCGCCAGGTCTACTTTGCCGGCGTCCGTTCGCTGGTCATCATCGTGACCGGGGGGTTCTTTGTCGGCCTGGTACTGACCCTGCAAACCTACGACACCTTGAGCCGCTTCGGCGCGGCTGACGCTGTCAGTACCGTGCTCGCCCTGTCGTTGTTTCGCGAGCTGGGCCCGGTGCTGACCACGCTGCTGTTCGCCGGTCGCGCGGGAACGTCAATTACCGCTGAAATCGGCCTGATGCGCGCCACCGAGCAGCTCGACGCCATGGATCTGATGGCCATTGATCCGATGGAGCGCATCGTCCAGCCGCGCCTGTTGGCGGGGGTACTGGCGGTACCTGCGCTGGTCCTGGTCTTCAACGTCTGCGCGATCCTGGGCGGACTGGTGTTCGCGGTGTTCCTGATGGGCGCTGACCCGATCGCCTTCTGGGGCAACATGCAGGCCACCGTCGAGCTGTGGCGCGACTTCGGTCACGGCATGCTCAAGGCTGTCGCCTTCGGTTTTCTCGCCTCCTGGTTGGCCGTCTATTACGGCTGGACCGCCCGCCCCACCAGCGAGGGCGTCGCCCTGGCCACGACCCAGACCGTGATCGCAACCGCCATCACGGTGTTGATCCTGGATTTCGTTCTTTCCGCATTCATGCTTTAGCATGCCCTTAAAAAAGGCTCGAGACCTTTGCCATGAAATCATCTCACCAGATCGAACTGACCGCCGGCCTGTTTCTGCTCCTGGCCATTGCCGCCCTGATCTTTCTGGCCGTGCAAGCCACTGACCGGGGCGTAGTCGCTGGCGGTGGCTACCAGGTGACCGCCAACTTCACCAACATCGGTGGGCTCAAGCCGCGGGCCAAGGTAGCCCTCGGCGGTGTCACGGTCGGCATGGTGGAAAGCATTTCCCTGGACCCCGACACCTTCGAGGCGCGCGTGGTCATGCGTATCGCAGACCAGTTCAACGACTTGCCCGAAGATACCTCGGCCTCGATCTTTACCGCCGGCATACTGGGTGACCAGTTCATCGGCCTGGAGCCGGGCGGCTCACCGGATCCCTTGCGTGACGGGGACCGAATCCTGCTGACCAACTCGGCCCTGCAGCTCGAGCAGCTCATCACCCGCTACATGTTCAACACCGAAGGAGAGGACTGATCATGCGAATGCTTGCCCTGACCCTGGCCTTCCTGCTGGTTGGCCCCGCCCTGGCCAAGGACGATCCCGTCGAGCTGATTCGTCAGACCACGATGGAGTTGTTCAACCTGGTCGAAGAAAACCGTCAGCTCTACCAGGAACAGCCCGACCTCCTGCGCCAAGAGCTCGAGCGCATTCTGCGCCCGAACACCGACATGGTGCACTCGGCCAGGCTGGTGCTTGGCCGTCACGGCCGTGGCCTGGAGCGCGAGCAGGTCGAGGCCTTCGCCGAGGCGCTGTCGGACTTGCTGATGCGCCGCTATGCCACGGGCCTGCTGGAGTTCCGATCGCGAGAGCAGGTCGAGGTACTGCCCCTGGCCGGTGAAAACACCGACCGCATGACCCGGGTACGTACCCGCATCCGACTCGACTCGGGCAGTCGCGCGCCGGTTGACTACGTTTTGCGCAAGCGCGATGGCCAATGGATGGTTTTCGATGTCATCATCGAGGGCATTTCCTACGTTGCCACTTTCCGCAACCAGATCGGTGAGGAAATCCGTCGCGACGGTTTTGACCGCATGCTGGAAAGGCTTCAGGCCGGAGAAATCGAAGTCGAGGTCGAGGTCTCCAACAGCAATGCCTGAGCAGCCATTTGCCCTTTCCGGACAACTCGACAACCCGGCGGTCGCGACGGCCTGGCGCCGAAGTCGCCGGGCCCTTGCATCCGGCAAGCTGCCGGCATCGATCGATCTTGGCCAGATTACCCAAAGCGATTCGGCCACGCTCGCCCTGCTACTGGAATGGCAGGCGCATGCCCGAGCTCGCGGCAAGCAGCTCGAATTCACCAATCCGCCGGAAAGCCTGCTTGTACTGGCAGGCCTGAGCAACGTGCAGACGTTGCTCGGTTGGGAACCGGCGGACACCGGGCCTGATTCGGTACAGGCTGCAACAAACGGAACCAAGTCATGAGAACTCGCATTGGGCTGGTACTTTGCGCGCTATGGCTCTCGGCCTGCGCGACCACCTCGGCCCCCATCGAAGAGCGCCACCCTGACGATCCATGGGAACCATTCAACCGCTCGGTCTACGCGTTCAATTCGGCCGCTGATCGCGCCGTGTTGCGGCCGGTTGCCCGGGGCTACGTCAAGGCTACGCCACAGCCGGTTCGGCGCAGCGTCGGCAATTTCTTCCGCAACCTGCGCTCGCCGGTCATCATGATCAATCTGCTGCTGCAGGGACGTGGCAGCGACCTGGAAGATGAGTTCCAGCGTTTCGTCACCAATTCCATTTATGGCATTGGCGG
>SLQY01000018.1 GCA_007131235.1 Wenzhouxiangella sp. | reverse complement strand
GCGCAGAACGCCGATTTCATCTGCATCCAGGAAACCAAGGCCCAGCTGCCGCAGTTAGTTGATCGGGATTTTTTCCCGGTGGGCTATCACTGCTTCTACCACGATGCCGAGAAAAAGGGATATTCCGGCGTCGCGCTGTACTCACGCCTGCAGCCTGACCGGGTCAGCTATGGCCTGGGCTGGCCGGCGTTCGATCGCGAGGGGCGCTGGCTGCAGGCCGACTTTGGCAATCTGAGCGTGATCTCGCTGTACCTGCCATCCGGCACCTCGAAAGCCGAGCGCCAGCAGTTCAAGTATGAATGCATGGACTACCTCAAGCCACGCCTGGCCGAGATGGCGGGCGATGGCCGCGACTATGTGATCTGCGGCGATTGGAATATCGCCCACAAGGAAATCGACCTGAAAAACTGGAAATCCAACCAGAAAAACTCCGGTTTTCTGCCCGAGGAGCGGGCCTGGATGGATGAGGTGTTCGGTGCGGTCGGCCTCCACGATGCCTTCCGTCTCGTGGACCCGCGCCCCGAGCGCTACACCTGGTGGTCGAACCGCGGTCGGGCCTGGGACAACAATGTTGGCTGGCGCATCGACTATCACGTCGTCAGCGCTGGCCTGGCCGAGCGGGTTCGCGCCGCCGACATTCATGTAGACAGCCGCTTCTCCGACCACGCTCCCTTGACGCTCGATTATGCCGACTGAGACCGCGCCTGAACCCAGGCGGAGCTGGCGCGGTGCGCTGGCTGTCTACACCCGGCCAACCGTGGCACGCATGCTGCTGCTGGGTTTCTCGGCCGGCCTGCCATTCATGCTGGTCTTTTCCACCCTGACCGCCTGGTTGCGCAGCGAGGGGGTTTCCCGCACAGCCATCGGATTTTTTGCCTGGGTTGGCATCACGTATTCGATCAAGGTGCTGTGGGCACCGGTGGTCGATCGGGTGCGCCTGCCACTGCTGACCGGCTGGCTGGGCCAGCGTCGCAGCTGGATGCTGGCCGCCCAGCTCATCATCATGCTCGGTCTGGCTGGCATGGCCCTGACTGATCCCTTGAACCAATTGACCCAGCTCGCCCTGCTGGCCGTACTGGTGGCTTTTGCCTCGGCGACCCAGGACATCACCATTGATGCCTTTCGCATCGAGTCCGATGCCGTCGAGTACCAGGCGGCGCTGGCCGGTACCTACGTGCTGGGCTATCGTCTCGCCCTGCTGGCCACCGGGGCCGGCGCGCTGTTTCTGGCCGACCATGTTGGCTGGACCTGGGCCTACCTGGCCATGGCTGCCTGCATGGTTGTAGGTCTGTTCGCGGTGATGATCTCGCCGGAGCCTTCCACGCTCGAACGCCTGGACATCGAGCGCGAGCCGCTGGTGGTTCGCTTTCGCGAACGCACCCGGTTGCGCGGAGTGAGCCAGGAGTTCGGCGCCTGGGTCACCGGTGCGGTGGTCGCCCCCTTTGTTGATTTCCTTCGCCGCTTCCGCTGGTTGGCCTTGCCTATTCTTGCCTTGATTGGCCTGTACAAGGCCAGCGACCTGTCCATGGCCGCCATGGCCAACCCGCTCTATCTGGACGTTGGCTACAGTTTGTCCCAGATTGGTGCAGTAAGTGGCCTGTTTGGCGTTGCCATGACCATCAGCGGCGGTCTGGTTGGCGGCATCATGGTGGCCCGTTTCGGGCTGATGCCCATGATGCTGGTCGGGGCTGTCGGCATAGCCGTGACCAACCTCTTGTTTGCCTGGCTGGCGACCATGCAGCCTGTGATCTGGGCCCTGACCGTGACCATTACCGGCGACAACTTCTTTGTCGGTTTCTCGGCCACAGTATTCATTGCCTGGATGTCCGGACTGGTCAGCCGCCGCTACACGGCAACCCAGTACGCGCTGTTCAGCTCGCTGATGACCTTGCCCGGCAAGTTTCTCGGCGGCCCTTCGGGTTGGATCGTCGATCAGGCCGGATACGTGTTCTTCTTCTTCTATGCCTCGGCCCTGGGCATTCCCGCCATGCTACTGGTCATCTACCTGATGCAGCGCCAATCCGATCTCGCCGAGCGCTCGTCGGCTGCCGGCGCGCCTGATCAAGCGGAAAAACACTAGCTGCCATCCGAGCTGACATCGTCGGGTGGCCTGCTCGCCCCGCTTACCGCTCGCCGGCCCCGACGGAGCCTCGGCCCATGATCAGCTGCGGGTGCTGGCTGACCAGGGTGGCGAGTTGTTCGGGGGTGAGGCTGGCTATCAGCGCTTCCAGCCAGGCCGCCTCGGCCGTGGCCAGGTCGATGGCTCGCTGACGGCGCTGGTCGATCAGATCGCGGGCTGCCTCGGGTGACTCGGAGGCCAGCGCCTGGATCAGCTCGCGCTGGCCAGTGGCGAGCGCCTGGCGTGAACGGGTCCGCACCCGCTCCAGCTCACCGGCCGCAGCGGCTACGCGCTCGATCTGGCGTTCGCTGAGCGCCAGTTGCTCGGCCAGGGTTTCGTCTTCCCACCAGTTGCTGCGTGGTGACAGGGATCGCCTGGGGCTGGAGACAGCATCGTCATCGCGTCCTGACAATACTTCGCGGCGACGCTCGAGCATCTGGTCGCGCAAGCCCTCGCGCTGGCCCAGGCGGTCACCTTCGTTGGTGCGATCCTGGCGCTCGGCCAATGCCTGTGACAAGGCCTGGGCACGGGCGGCCCGCTCTGTTTCCGGTGCAGCGGCAGGTGGTTGGGCCGCCGGCACTGGCGACGCGGTCTCCGGCAGTACCGCTTCGTCTTCGGCGTCAGAATCAGCCTGGCAACCGGCAAGCAACAACAGCGCCAGCAGGCCTGCGCCCAGCAAGCCTCGGGTCATGCGCTTGTCAGGCAGGTGCGTCGAGCGGGATTTTGTCTCGGTCATCATGGCAATTGCTCCAGAAATCGGATGCTGAGGATACCGTCTCATCGCCCAATCGCTGCTGAATGATCCAACCGGCCAGCATTGCCCTGCCAGACAGCTGGCTCGGTTACGCTGCCGACCCCGGTTGCGTGGCGGGGGCCTGGGCGGTGGGATTGACCGGATGAGGTCGGAAGGCTGATTTCAAGCCGCAGCCGCTGGCTCGAAGAGGGTGCCGAGCAGGGGGTCGGCGCTGGCACCGGTTACCGGGCTGGTCGCGATCGGCTGGCGGATCAGTCGCTGCCGGGCCAGCCAGGCGAACAAGATCGCCTCGACCTGGTCGGGATCCAGACCGTGCCTGGCACTGGTCTCGACCTGCAAGCCGTCCAGATGCGCCCGAAGACGATTGACCAGATCGTGATTATGAATGCCGCCGCCACAGAGGATCAGGCGTGCCGGCTTCACGCCGTCGAGCTGGTCGATGGCCCGGGCCAGGGTTCGCGCGCTCAGCTCGCAAAGTGTTGCCTGGATATCGACAGGCGGCAGGTTCGGGTGCCTGGCCAGGCGCTGGTCCAGCCAGTGTGGATTGAAGTGCTCGATGCCGGTGCTCTTCGGCCACGGCAGAGCAAAGTAGGGCTCATCGAGCAAGCTGGCCAGCAGTGCCGTATTGACCTCGCCGCTGGCCGCCCAGGCACCGCCGCCGTCATAGCGATTGTGATGACGATTGTGATGACCATTGTGATGACGATCGTGATGATGGCGGCGATACCACAGGTCGAGGTAACAGTTGGCCGGCCCGGTATCGAATCCGAGCAGGCCGCCGCCGGCGGGCAGAACGGTCAGGTTGGCGATGCCGCCCAGGTTGGCGACCAGTCGATCCTCGTCTTCGACCTGGAAAACGGCCTGGTGCAGCAATGGGGCGAGCGGCGCACCCTGTCCGCCGACGGCCAGGTCGGCGCGCCGAAAGTCCGCCACCGTCGTCAGGCCGGTCCGGTTGGCAATGCGCCACGGGTCCCCGATTTGCACAGTGTGTGGGAATGGTGGGTCGGGCCGGTGCAGCAGGGTCTGGCCGTGGCAGCCAACAGCGAGAAAGTCCGCTGGTTGCAGCCCCGAGCGGTCAATGACGTGCAGCGCGGCCTGGGCGAAGGCTTCTCCGAGCACTGCATCCAGCTCGGCCGCTGCAGCGACCGGGAAGTGGTCCGGATTGCTCCGAACCCGGTCCAGTCGGCGGGCCAGGTCTGGTTCGAATGGCGCAGTAAGTGCTGCCAGCACGTCGACCTGGCCGCCGGCCAGATCAACCGCTACGGCATCAATGCCGTCCATGCTGGTCCCGGAGATCAGGCCGACATAGCGTTCAGCAGTCAGCGCCGTCGTCCTCGCAACCGGCCGGGTCGCGCTGGGCCAGCAGCAGCGGAGCATTGGGATCGACATGGTCGAGCCGGGCCAGCAGGGGTCTCCCGGCGGCCAGGAAGTTCTCCATCAGGCTATCGGGCAGCGGGTCGGCGTCGGGCAAATCCACAGTGCGCGGGTTGCGATGGGCCCCGTTGACCAGGAACTCGTAGTGCAGGTGCGGCCCGGTGGCCAGTCCGGTCATGCCAACCGCGCCGATGGTCTGGCCCTGGCGAACGCGATCACCCTGGCGCACATCGCGACGCGACAGGTGCAGGTAGCGGGTGATGATGTTGTTACCATGCTGGATGAAGACGTAATGGCCATTGACGTTGTTGTAGGCCGAGCGAATGACCCGACCGTCGCCGGCCGCCCATACCGGGGTCCCGGTTGGCGCGCCGTAGTCGGTGCCGTTATGCGGTCGAACCTGGCGGGTGATGGGATGAAACCGGCGCGGGTTGAAATTCGAGGTCACCCGGGTGAAGTTGAGCGGTGCCCGCAGGAAGGCTTTGCGCATGGGACGACCGTCGGGGGCAAAGTAGTCGGGTCCATTGCCGGCGTCGAAGCGAATGGCTTCGAAAGTATCGCCCTGGTTGGTGAAGCGCGCCGCCAGGATCGGGCCGTCGCGCAGGAATTCGCCTTCGCGCCAGATTTCCTCGTAGACCAGGGCAAAACGGTCACCGGCGCGGATGTCGAGGGCAAAATCCACGTCCCAGCCGAAGATATTGGCCAGGCGCATGGTCATGTTGTCGGACAGGCCGGCCGATTTGGCGGCGTTGAACAACGAGCTGGAGATGACCCCGCTGGCTTCCACCACTCGGCGATCCAGGCTGCGTGGCTCGATCCGGCTGCCCAGGCCGTCGGGACCCTGTTCGACATACAGCCAGCTTTCCTCGTCGAGCTCGGCGCGCAAGGCCAGAAAGCCGAGTTCTTCATCGATATCGAATGCGAATTCATCACCCGGACGAATTCGGGCCAGGCCACGAGTATAGTCGTCGTGGTTAACGACCCGGTGCAGCAGGCCAGGTCCCAGACCGACCTGGCGAAAGATGCGCTCCATGGTCTGGCCCGGTTGCACCTCGACCAGGATCCACTCACGCTCTGCGGGCTTTGCAACCGGCGGCTCGATCACAGCGGCTACAACCGCCGTCTCGTCGTCCGTGGCGGCGCTCGCGTCCGGACCGACAGTCGTTTCAACCGTCGCCAGCGGCAGGGCAATGACGCTGGCCGTTGATTGGGCAGCTTCTTGCTCTCCTGGCAGCCAACCCAGCACCAGTCCGAGAGCGACCAGCGCGACGGCTGCAGCGCTCCAGCCGGGTCGGGCACGGATGCCGTCGCGGACGCGCTCGATTACGGGCACAATGCCAGCCAGGGCGGACCGGGCCAGCGCTGCGGGTGCGCGGCGAGCGTGGCCTTGCCGGCGCGTGGCCATCCGTTGTTTGCTCATGGGGTGAGGTTTCGCGGCTAAAAACCCGGTAACATTAACGATTTCCGGGTCCACAAGTCAACTGCGGCGGTCGGGGTCGCTGGCTGGCGACCGCTGCCTGACGAAAATTCCAGGGCCTGAGTTTCCACCAATACGACAAAAGACAGGATAGGTTGTGAGCAGCATTGAGGAGTTGACCAGGGGCGCAGCCGAGGTGATTCAGAGCGAGGAGCTGGCCGAGCGCCTTGCTGGTGGGCAGCCACTGCGGGTCAAGGTCGGCTTTGATCCCACGGCCCCGGATCTGCACCTGGGACACACGGTCATCATCAACGCCATGCGTCGCTTCCAGGATGCCGGCCATGTAGCCATTTTCCTGATCGGCGATTTCACCGGCATGATCGGTGACCCGACCGGCAAGAATGTTACCCGCAAGCCCTTGTCGGAAGACGACATCCGGGCCAATGCGAAAACCTACGCCGAGCAGGTCTTCAAGATTCTTGATCGCTCAGCCACCGAGGTCCGCTTCAACTCCGAGTGGTTTGGCCAGATGAGTGCGGCCGACATGATTCGGCTGGCTGCCAATCACACCGTGGCCCGGATGCTCGAGCGGGATGATTTCGACAAGCGCTACGGCACAGGTCAGCCTATTGCCATTCATGAATTTCTCTACCCGCTGGTCCAGGGTCACGACTCGGTAGCCTTGAAATCCGACATCGAAATGGGCGGCACCGATCAGAAGTTCAATCTGCTGGTCGGTCGCCAGCTCCAGGCCCAGGCTGGCCAGAAGCCGCAGGTCATCATCACCTGGCCGCTGCTGGAGGGTACCGACGGCGTTCAGAAGATGTCGAAGTCGCTGGGCAACTACATCGGGATTACCGACCCGGCCGACGAGATGTTCGGCAAGCTGATGAGCATCTCCGATGAGCTGATGTGGCGATACTTTGAGCTGTTGAGCTTTCGTCCCACGACCGATATCGAAGGTTTGAAGCGCGCCATTGCCGAGGGTCGCAACCCGCGCGACATCAAGTTCGAGCTCGGCATCGAAATCGTCGACCGCTTTCACGGCGCAGGTACAGGTCAGGGTGCCCGCGACAACTTCATTGCCCAATTCCGTCAGGGCGAGATGCCGGACGATATTCCGGAAAAGTCCCTGCCCGTGGGTAGCGAGGGTCTTGGTGTCGCTGCGGCCCTGACTGCCTGTGGTCTGACCGCATCCAACTCCGAGGCCTTCCGCATGATCAAGGCCGGCGCGGTCAAGATCGACGGCGAGCGCGTCGACAATCGCGGGCTGGTTCTGGAGGCGGGCTTCGCGGGCGTCCTCCAGGTCGGCAAACGCAAGTTTGCGCGTCTGCTTCTCAAGGCCGATTGATTGTTCAGGGCACCGGCCAAGCAAACCGGTGCCCTGGTTCTCTGCTTCTCTGCT
>SLQY01000123.1 GCA_007131235.1 Wenzhouxiangella sp. | reverse complement strand
GTCTGGTCGATGGGGGTGATGCTGGGGTGGCTGGTCAGCGGTGCCCTGCCGGCAAGGACCGATGCCGGCCGCAGTCCGCCCGTATTGGCAGCAGATACCCCAAGAAGGGAAGATCTCCAGGCCATTTTGCACAAGGCCTGTCACCACGAACCCGGATCGCGCTATGCCAGCGTGGCGCAGTTGCTCGATGACCTGAGACGCTATCAAGCCGGGTTTCCTGTGCGCGCGATGCCACCACAGCGCGGGCTGGTCCTGCGCAGGTTCGTTGGTCGCCACCGACTGGCGGTGAGCGCCGCTGCCGGGGCGCTTGCCGCCTTGTGCATTGCCCTGACTGGCGCCCTCTGGCAGGCCAGGTTGGCAACCGTGGAACGCGATAGAGCCACGGCCGAAGCCAGCCGCGCCGTGCAGGCCGAGCAGCAAGCCAGCCAGCTGGCAGCGGAGTTGAAAGCAGTCGTCGAGTTCCAGGCCTCACAGCTCGACCAGATAGATCCAGCTGCCATGGGCCTGGAAATCAGGCGAGGTCTGATCAACCAACGTCGCGCCACACTGGCGGCGACAAACAGGGATGCCGAAGCGGCCGCGGCGGCCAGCGATCACTTCAATGCCCAGCTCGCCGGCCTCAACCTGACCGACCTGGCACGATCGGCGCTGGATGAAAATATCCTGGCCCCGGCCATGGTGGCCATCGATGCGCAGTTCAGCGAGCAACCGCTGGTGCGAGCACGCCTGCTGCAGACGCTTGCGGTCTCCGCGCGCAAGCTGGGTCTGTTTGAACGCGCCCTGCCTGCCCAGCGCCAGGCCCTGGCCGCGCGCCGGGACTGGTTGGGCAACGCCCACCCCGACACGATCGAGTCGATCGGCCGTACCGGCTCGCTTTATGCAAGCCTTGGCAATCGCGAAGTGGCCCTTGAGCTTCATCTTGAAGCACTGGTTGCCAGTCGCGAGGTGTTTGGTGAAAACCATGCCAACACGCTGACGGCAATCAACAACTACGCCACGGTAATCAATGCCGCCGGTGACCATGCGCGAGCCGAACCCTACTTCAGGCAGGTGTTGGACGGCCGCCGCGAGCTGCTCGGCAAGGATCACCCGGACACGATCATCGCCGCAAGCAACCTGGGCGCCGTGCTGAGAAGCCTGGATCGCATCGACGAGGCCCGGCCTTACTATGGCGAGGTGCTGCAGCGCAGGAGCGACACCCTGGGCATGGATCACCCGGCGACACTCAGGGCACTTGCCAACAAGGGCCAGCTATTGGTTGACCTGGATCAAGCAGAGCAGGCATTGCCCTACTACCGTTCAGCCCTGGCCGGACGGCGCGAGGTACTGGGCAATAACCACCCGCATACCCTGCAGTCAATCAACAACATGGGGTTCCTGCTGGCACGCCTGGAGCGTCGGGCCGAAGCGCTGGACTACTACCTGGAAGTGATTGATCGGGCGCGCGAGCTGCTCGGTGACAAGCACCCCAACACGCTGATCTACATCAACAACACCAGTACGTTGTATCGCAACCTGGGTGAATTGGAAGCGGCCGAGCAGCTGGCCGCCGAAGCGGTCGCCTCGGGCCGGGCCGTGCTCTCACCCGATCACTGGCACCTGGCCGTTTTCCTCGCCTCCCATGGCCTGGTGCTGGTCGAGCAACGGCGCTTCGACGAGGCAGAGACTGCCCTTTTGGAGGCCTACCAGCGCTATCGACAGGCGCTGGGCGCAGACCATCCGCGCACCGCAAGCCTGGTACCCGACCTGGTCAAGCTCTACCAGCGCTGGAATGAACAAGCGCCCGAGGCGGGATACCTGGCCCGTGCAAACGATTGGCGCGAGCGTACGCAGGAGCCGCCGCCATGAACCTGGATGATGATGTGGCCGTATCGGAAAACGAGGTGACTCGCCTGCTCAACGAGATTCGCGGCTCACCCGAGCAGTTCGATCGGCTGATGCCGCTGTTGTACGACGACATGAAACGCATCGGTCGCGCCCAGCGCCGACGGCTGGGTGGCAACCCGACCCTGCAGACAACCGCCCTGGTTCACGAGGCTTTCCTGAAGCTGCGTCGCAACCCCGGCGACGAGATCGAGAACCGGCTGCACTTCCAGCGCCTGGCGGCCCGGGTAATGCGTCAGCTGATACTCGACTATGCCCGCCAGCAGCTGGCGCAGAAACGTGGCGGCAAGCAGGTGCGAGCAACCTGGACCGAGGCCGACCACGCGGTCGAAGAAACCGATCTCGTCCGTATTCTGGCCATCGAAAAGGCGCTGATCGACATGGCCAAGCACGATCAGCGGATGGCCGAGGCCATGGCAAGCCACCTGTATGCCGACCTGTCGGTCGTCGAAATCGGTCGCCTGTTCGGCGTGTCGAGTCGCACCATCGTTCGCGACCTCAGAAAGGCTCGGGCCTGGCTGAGAATGGAACTGCGTGATTTCGAGCCCGATCATGACGATTAACCCGGCAAGCCGCTTGGTTGCCGATACATTATTGAGCGAAGGCCTGCACGGACATGCGCCGCAAATGCCGCGCAACGAATACCGTGGGTATTTCGTTGCCGGGTTACTAGTGAGCAAGCCAGATGTAGTGCCGCGCACCCTTGCCGGCGCGGTGCGGGCGAACGATGACCATCTCGGACTTGAACCCGGCCCGGCGCAAGCGCCGGTCAAACTGCACATCGGGCCCGGCTGACCAGACCGCCAGCACGCCGCCGCGACGCAAGGCGGCACGCGCAACCGCCAGTCCTTCGAGGCTGTAGAGCCAGTCATTCTCGCGCCGAATCACCGCCTGCGGTCCGTTGTCCACGTCCAGCAGGATGGCATTGAAGCCGTCCGGCTCGGCCCGCAGCAAGTCGGCAACATCACCAATGAAAACCTTGCTGCGCGGGTCTTCCAGCGGATGTCCGGCTGGCTCGCCAATCCACTCCCGATGCCAGTCGACCACCTCGGGCACCAGCTCGGCAACCACCACCTCTGCCTTCTCATTGGTCGCGGCCAGGGCGGCGGCCTGGGTAAAACCCATGCCCAGCCCACCGACCAGCAACCGCGGCCTGTCTGGTGTGCCCATGCGTGCGCAAGCCAGTTCGGCCAGCGCTTTTTCCGAGCCGTGAACGCGGCTGTTCATCAGCTCCCCACGGCCCGGGATAACGATGGAGAACTTGTCCTTGTGCTGGTAAAGCAGCAGGGATTTTGCAGTATCGGGAATACTGGCCTCGGCCAGCAGCACGGACCGGCTCATGGGGTCTCCTGGGATGGAAGCGTCGCTCGAGAGATCATACTATTTGACTGCATTGTACTGGCCAACATCACCCACCTGGCCTTGACGACCATGGGGTGGCCGGAACTTGCCGCGTAATCCGTAGTTGAGACGACACAGGTAGAACAGGAGAGCGGTCGTGGGTTGGATCATGCTTCTCGCCGGGCTGGCGCTGCTGGCGTTGCCCTGTATTCATTGGGTCAAGCCGGAGTGGGGAGAACCGCCTGTCGACCTGTCGCCGGGCAGTGCTGAACTGCAAGCCGGCAAGCGGGTCTGCATTGGCGGCATTGCCCATGAGCACGAATCGGCCGTCCCCTCGCCGCTGACGCCAGAGGACCGCGTGCTGTGGTGCCATGCAATCGTGGCAAAGCATGTCGGGGTCAATATCGGCGGTGGTCCCCCAGCGACTCGAACGCTCAAGGCAGCAACCTGGTTTCGCCTGGTCGATGCGGATCGACCCGAATGCCATGTGCTGATCAACGGGCACCACCTCAGCGCCAGCATGGTTGCCCTTGACCATGAACCGGAACGTGTTGTCGCCGAACAGATCAATGCGCAGCCCGGCGCCCAGGCCAACCCCCTGATGGAGTTGTTTGAACTGATCGGCGACATCTTCGCCTCAATCAGCCGCGCCCATATCAAGACCATTCGGCCGGGCGATCGAATCTGGGTCAGCGGACGCCTGCGCGATAGCGAGCATGGACTTCACCTGGGACGCTGGGCCATGGTCGACAACGTGCACCCGGGAGAGCGCCACCAGCGCAACCTGGTCAATGCACGACTGGTCGGGAGTGCAAGTGGATTCCTCCTGATCGTGCTTGGGCTCTGGCAGATACTCACCTGATCACCGACCATGGTGAGTAGCACCATGATGCGTAATGATTGACCGGGCAAGCGACAACCGTCTATTCTTCGTTGTCGCCCCGGCGTCCGCCATTAACCCGGCAATCCAATGGATTGCGGGGTTTAAAACACCCCCTCTGGTTGCGAGGAATCGGAACACATGGCACGTTCAAGTCTCTATGCTCGTCTGCGCCGGGCCGCATTGATCGATCGCGCGTCTCGTCATCTCCAACAGCATCCCGAAGCCGTTATTGCCGCGGCCGATCACGAGCGCCTGCTTGATCGTTCGCGTCGGCAGTTCCTGGTTTGCGGTGCAGCCGCCACCGGCGCCCTGGCCCTGGCCGGCTGCGGCCTGTCCCTGAACGGCCCAGACGACGAAGACGAACCCGTTATCGTGGTTGGGGCCGGCATCGCCGGTCTCACTGCAGCCTGGCGGCTGCGCCAGGCCGGTTTGGCGGTGCGCATCTACGAGGCCCAGGGTCGCATGGGCGGGCGTATGCTCAGCCTGCGGGACCATTTCCCCGATAACCAGGTGGTTGAGCTGGGCGGTGAGCTGATCAATACCGACCATGTCCATATCCGACGCCTGGCCGAGGAGTTCAACATTGCTCTCAATGACCTGCACACCGATGGTCCATCGCTGGATGACGGCGTGTACTTCTTCGATGGACGCAGCCTGAGCGATCTGGAACTGGTCGAGGCCTTCGCTCCGGTCGGCCAGGCCATTGAGCGCGACCTGGCCACGCTGGGCGTGGACGATGTCACCTGGCGCACGCCCGGACAAGCAGCCGCGTTGGACGCCTTGTCGGTGGCCGACTGGCTTGACCGCGAAGGCGTGAGCGGCTGGTTGCGCAAACTGATCGACGTGGCCTACACCACGGAAATGGGCCTGGAAGTCGATCAGCAGTCGGCACTCAACCTGCTTACCCTGATCGGCACCGGTGACCAGGATTACGTGGCCCTGCTGGGCGACAGCGATGAACGCTTTCATGTCCAGGGTGGCAACGACCGCATCATCAAGGCCCTGGCCGAGCGGCTTGATGATGCCATCGAGCCCGACAGCGTCCTCGAGGCCATTGCCCAGGTCGACGACGATCGCTACCGACTGAGTTTCCGTCGCGACGGGCAAAGCATGCAGGTGTACGCCCACCAGGTCATCCTCGCCCTGCCGTTGACGACCTTGCGCGATGTCGACATCCGCGTTCCCTTCAGCGAGGTCAAACAGCAGGTCATCCAGGAACTGACCTACGGCACCAACGCCAAGCTCATGATCGGCTTCGATACCCGCCCCTGGCGCGAGCACCACGCCAGCAGCGGCGCGGTGTATACCGACCTCGACTTCCAGTGCGTCTGGGAAACCAGTCGCCTTCAGCAGGGGGCTTCTGGTGTACTGACCAACTTTACCGGCGGCCGGCAGGGTCTGGCCGTTGGCGAGGGCCGCGCCCAAGACCAGGCCGCGCAGGTCGTCCAGGCGCTGGAGCAGATCTATCCCGGCATTGCCGCCGCGCGCGGCGCTGACAGCACGCAGGCACGCATGCACTGGCCAAGCAACCCCTGGGTCAAGGGCAGCTACGCCTGCTACGGGCCCGGCCAATGGACCCGTTTGCGCGGCGCGGCCGGTGAATCGCACGGCGGCCTGCACTTTGCCGGCGAGCACTGTGCGCTCGATAGCCAGGGATACATGGAAGGTGGCTGCGAGACCGGGGAGGCCGCGGCCCGCTCGGTACTGGCCCAGCGCGGCCGCGCGGTCGCCATGGGCAAGG
Source organism: Wenzhouxiangella sp. (assembly GCA_007131235.1). Classification (GTDB taxonomy): domain Bacteria; phylum Pseudomonadota; class Gammaproteobacteria; order Xanthomonadales; family Wenzhouxiangellaceae; genus Wenzhouxiangella. The sequence continues at coordinate 1,224 of SLQY01000123.1, read as the reverse complement.
GATCAGCGTATCGGCGGATCAGGGCGATGGCACCAGCCTGACCGCACTGACTTCCAGGTGAGCATCAAATGCCTCTCCGTAGGCAACCACGGCCAGTGACCGCAAGCGCCCGGTGTCGAGGTCGGCGTTCACGCTGCGCGGTTCAAAAGCACTGAACGGAACATCAATGGTGCTCCAGTCCTGGCCAAGTTCGAGCACGGCGCGGTAGTAGGACCACGGGCGCCGGTTGTCTGCGCTTCGCAGGTGCACGTAGTAGGGACCGGGCCTGACTGCCCGCGCCCGGAGCTGCAGCCCGGCGAATGCGCTGGCATCGAAATCTCGACCGCGCGCATCCAGGGGCAGTCGAACCTGGATGAAACCACCGTTATTTTCCAGCCGCACCTGCCCGCGCAAAACCATGACCGTCTGCCCGTCCCGCTCGGCGTAGCCTGCCTGCAGATCGGACACGCCGCCCATGACCCGATCTGAAAATCCCTGCCACGACGTTGCCAGCGCGGACAAGCCATCCGGATTGGAAAAATCATCGATCAACATCGTCCTTGCCTCCGCGTGGGCCCATTCAGCCGGCAGCGTCCACCACAGCAACACCAGCAGCAGCGACAGCGTCAGCGGTGATAATCTTTGTGCTTTCATCAGGTCAGGATAAGCTTGGCCGGTCAACGCACCGTGTGCTTCCCTACACCCCGCGCCAATGCCTCATCAACAACCTGTCCTCTCGATTCGCAGCGCCGATGATCATCGCTTCGACCTGATCCAGGTAGCGGCTGAAGATCCGACCGGATACCTGCTGTTTCTGCCCGGCATGGGCATGACCGCCCGCCAATACATCACCTTCGCCCAGGCCCTGGCGGCCCGGGGCATCGAGGTTTTCATCCACGAGTGGCGTGGCCTGGGTTCATCGAACCTGCGCGCCGGCCGGGCCAGCAACTGGGGCTACCGAGAACTGCTGGAGGTGGACCTGGCGGCGGCCGTCGGCGCCCTGTCAGCGCGCATCGGCAATGCCCGCCTGCTACTGGCGGGTCACAGCCTCGGCTCGCAGTTGGCCTGCCTGCTGGCCGCCCGTCATCCTGGCCAGACCGCCGGGATCGTCATCGTCGCCGGAGGCGCGCCCTACTGGCGCAGTTTTCCCCTGCCTCAGCGCTGGGCGCTGCGCGGGGTGTTTTCCTTCATGCCAATGGTTGCCGGCCTGGTTGGTCATTACCCGGGGCGGCAGCTCGGTTTTGC
>SLQY01000186.1 GCA_007131235.1 Wenzhouxiangella sp. | reverse complement strand
CCAGCCCGGTGCTGGCAGGGCTGGCCCGCCTGCTGGCGCTGAGTCACGAACCGGTGGTTCATCGAAGGCCCCCAGCCGACGGCAGCCTGGTCTTGTGGTCAGCCCGGTCAGACCGATCCGCTGCGGATAATCTTGCGGCCTTGAGCGATTGGCTGGCACCAGTCTGGCAGCGGCTGGGCCGGTTTCGGCTTGACCGTCTCGAGCTGGCCAGCCGTGATCGGTGTCACGTACTAAAGCCCGGCAATCGCTGGCAATTCTGGCGCCGGCCAGTGGACCTGGCAACGTGATACGCCAGGTTCGCATTCGTCGACGCAAGCCCACCGTGACGGCCTCGGCGAGCCTGCCGCCGGTGGTTGCGCGAATTCTCGCTGCCCGTGGCCTGGATCAGGCGCCGGACTATTCGCTTGCTGGCCTGCTGCCGCCCACGCTCTCCGGCTTGCAGCCGGGTGCCGAACTGCTGGCTCGCGCCATCGAGCACGATCAGCGCATCCTGGTTGTCGGTGATTTCGACGCCGATGGCGCAACCGGCTGCACCGTTGCCGTGCGAGCCCTGAAGATGATGGGCGCCCGGCATGTCGACTGGCTGGTCCCGGACCGGTTCCGCCATGGTTACGGCCTGAGTCCGGAGCTGGTGACCGAAATCGGGGCACCGCTGCCTGATGTTCTGTTGACCGTCGACCAGGGCATCAGCTCCCTGGCGGGGGTGGCGCTGGCCCGGCAGCGCGGGGCTTGTGTGATCGTTACCGACCACCATCTGCCTGGACCGGAGCTGCCGGCTGCGGACGCCATCATCAATCCCTGCCTGGCCAACGATCCTTTCCCTTCCCGTGCGCTGGCCGGTGTCGGCGTGGTGTTCTACCTGATGCTGGCACTGCGCAAGCTGCTGCGAGAGCGCAAGCATTTCGCCCAGCGTCAACCACGGCTCGATGCGTTGCTCGACCTGGTTGCCCTGGGCACGGTGGCCGACCTGGTGCCGCTGGATGAAAACAATCGGCGGCTGGTCGCCCAGGGACTGGCCAGAATCAGGGCCGGCCGGGCCAGCCCGGGCGTGCGCGCCTTGCTTGAGGTTGCCGGTCGCAATCTCGCCTGGGTCAGCGCATCTGATCTTGGTTTTGCCGCCGCACCACGACTGAACGCGGCCGGCCGGCTCGATGACATGGGTATAGGCATCCGCTGTCTGTTGGCTGACAGCGAGCGCGAAGCCCGTTCCCTGGCCGATCGTCTCGACCAGCTCAATGCCGAGCGGCGCCAGATCCAGGATGAAATGCAAGCCCACGCCGAGGTCCAGGCTGACCGGATGAGCGCCGAGCTGGGTGCCGCGGTCCAGGGTCTGTGCGTGTTTGATCCGGACTGGCACCAGGGCGTGGTCGGATTGGTAGCCGGGCGCTTGATGGAGCGCTTGCAGCGACCGGTCATCGCCTTTGCCCCGGCCGAGCAGGGCAGCGCCATGCTCAAGGGCTCCGGTCGCAGTCCGTCCGGCCTGCACATGCGCGATCTGCTTGTGGATATCAGCAACGCCAGTCCCGGCTTGATCGAGCGATTCGGCGGCCACGCCCGTGCCGCGGGTTTGAGCCTGGCGCGCGATCATCTCGAGGCGTTTCGCGAAGCTTTCGATCAGCGCCTGGCCGGTGCGGATTTCGGCGAGGAGTTTGTCGACACCGATGGTAGCTTGCGCGGCGATGAGTTCGCGATCGAGACCGTAGCGGCGATCGACCAGGTCGGTCCATGGGGACAGGCCTGGCCCGAGCCCCTGTTCGACGGGCGCTTTCACATCGAGTCCAGGCGGGTGGTGGGCCAGGACCACCTCAAGCTCAGGCTGCGCTGCGCGGACGGTGGTCCCGGCGTTGATGCCATGGCGTTTCGGGCCGGTCGGCTCTGTCATCAGGAACTGCCTGATCCACTGCACGTGACCTTTCGACCAGAGCTCAATCGATGGCGCGGCCAGGTCAGCCTGCAGCTGATCATTCAACACCTGGTCAAGGGAGAAGTCGATGCCTGATTCCGCCCCGGCCGCAACCCGCCTGATTCGAGGCTATTACCTGGCTACCCCTGCCTTCGGAGTGCTGGATATCGTCCTCGGCCTGGATCTGAGAGCAGCCTTCCTGGACGGGGCCGGTTCGCGCATGTTGTGGTACGCGCTATGCACCGGTCTGGGCCTGGTTGCCTGGCGCTGGCCGGTTTCGGCGCCGCTGATCGGCGTCGTGGAAAGCTCGGTCAACTTTTTTCTGCTGATCGCCTGGATCATGCTCCCCATCATGCTGCCGACGGATGATTTCGGCGCTTGGCCCGGTGCCTGGGGCGTTGTTCCCTTTCTGCTGATTGGCACTGCCTGCATCATCAGCTTTCACAGCGCCAAGCGTGCCCTGTACGCGCAGGTTTCCCGCTGATTGAAGGACCACTAGCCCATCCCGCCTGTGCTGCATGGACGGGCGCAGTAGACAGTTCGATCCGCGCCGGACTCTGATCAGAGCGGGGCCCTGAGCCGGCTCAAGGCATCGCCGGCACCGGGAAGCAGGCGGCTGAGCAGGGGCCGGCGAATTCGTTTCTTGATAAGGAAGATTTCGGTGTTCTCGCTGCGCTTGAGCAGATACTCGTCGCTGGTCAGGATCTGATCGGCGAGTTGGTGTTTCAGCGCCTCGGTCCCGTACCAGTACTCGCCGGTGGCGATCTCGGCCAGGTCGACCTGGGGTCGATAACGGGAGACAAATAGCTTGAACAGCTCATGGGCCTGCTCGATCTCCTGCTGAAACTTCTGCCGACCCTGGTCGGTGTTTTCGCCAAACAAGGTCACCGTGCGCTTGTGTTCACCGGCCATGAACTGTTCAAAATCGATTTCATGCTTCTTGAGCACGCGATTGAAGTTGGGCACCTGGGCGATGACGCCAATGGAGCCAACAATTGCAAATGGCGCAGCGAGCACATGGTCGGCCACACAGGCCATCATGTAGCCGCCGCTGGCAGCGACCCGATCCACGGCCACGGTCAGCCGCAGTCCCCGATCTCGCAGGCGCAGCAGCTGGGCCGCCGCCAGGCCATAGGACGGAATGGTTCCGCCACCGCTTTCCAGCCGCACCAGCACTTCGTCCTGGTCGTTGGCGACCGTCAATATGGCGGTAATCTCGTCTCGCAAGGATTCCGTGGCGCTGGCCCGAATGTCACCGTGGAAGTCGAGCACGAACAGGCGCGGCCGGCCGTCCTCGCCACGTTGCTTGCGCGATGCCTTCAGCGCCTTGCGCTCGCGTTTGAGCGCCTTGGCAGGCATGATGGCCGCTTTCAGGGTCAGGCCGGCCGTACGGTACTCGTCATTGAGATGTCGGACTTCGAGTCGGCCTGACAGCGGCTCCGGCTGGCGTGCATTACGCAAGACCCCGGCCATGGCCGTGACCAGAACAAGGGCCAGCACCAGCAGCGTCGTTGCCTTGGCCAGGAACAGGCCAAATTCGATCATGAATTCCATGGCAGATCTTTGATTCTGGCGGAAGATACGTGAGTCTACTCCGCCCAGCCACCGGGATGCTGACCGCTTGTTGATGGCTTGCAATGGCCAGCCGGCCGGAGTGACCAGGCAAGCGCCCGACCCGAAGCAGCTGGGTTAGACTCTTGAACCAGACCGGGAGGCCCGGTCACGCCAAGCGCATGAAATCCTGAGCCCGCTGCAACCCCGAAGGAGTATTCCCGATGATTCGCAAGTCATGTTTCGCAACCTGGTTTCTTTTGCTGGTGGCTGCCTCCTGGGCGGTCGCGGAAGGGCCCAGGCCGATTACCCACGAAGATCTCTGGCTGATGCCGCGCGTCGGCACGCCCGTGGTCAGCCCGGATGGCGCGCTTGGCGTTGTTGCCGTCAACGAGCCAGCCTATGTCAGCGAAGAACAGGCGAGTCATCTGTGGCTGATCAGAACCGATGGCAGCGAGGCACCGCGGCAAATCACGTTCGCGGCCAGCAGCGAGTCGCAAGTGGCCTGGAGCCCTGACAGTTCCCGGATTGTATTCACTGCCCGGCGTGACGATGATGAAGTCAGCCAGATTTACCTGCTGGATCTGGCAGCCGGTGGCGAGGCGCGTCGAATCACCCGGATCAGCACCGGCGCGCGCAATGCGCGCTTTTCGCCAGATGGTCGCCGCATCGCTTTTACCAGCAACGTTCATCCCGACAGTCACAATGATGCCGATTCACGGCGTATACGCGAAGAGCTGGACGCGCGCCCGCACAACGTGCTCACCTACACCGGCTTTCCGATTCGCAACTGGAACACCTGGCTGGATGAATTTCAGCCGCGACCGTTTGTTCAGGTCATAGGCGAGGATGAGGCGCTGGACCTGCTTGCTGGAACCGACCTGGTCGCCGGTCCCGGTTATGACGGCAGGCGCACGGCTGGCGGCAGCGAGCTCGACCTGGCCTGGACTCCCGACGGTGACGGGCTGATTTTCATTGCCAGTCGCAATCGTGACCGATTTGCCTTTGACGCTACCCATAACGATGTCTGGCTGGTCTCGGCTGACGGTGGCGAACCACGGCGCCTGACCGGTAGCGATGCGCCCGACGGCGATGACAGCTGGGCCAATCCGCGCTTCAGCGCGGATGGCCGTTACCTGCTGGCGCAGCGCACGCCGCGCAGCGAATGGGTCTACAACGCCACCTCCCTGGTTGTGCTGGATTGGCCGACAGCCGCCCAGCGCGCTGAAATTTCGTTACCAGCGCGTCGCTCCGTCGCCGAGTACGCGATTGCCCCGGACGGCCAGACAATTTTTGTGCTCAGCGAGGATGCCGGCCTGGTACGCCTGTTTCAGGCGAGCATTGACGGTGGCGAGGCCGGCCCCTCTTTCGAACAGGCGACAGGAATTTACACCGGTCTGGACCTGGGTGGAAGTGCGGGGCAGGGCACCTTGCTGGCCCGCTTCGAATCGGCCGGACAGCCGGCCGAAGTCGTTCGCCTCGATCCTGGCCAGGGTCATGAACGGCTGACCCATTTCACGGCCGAGGCGGTGGCCGAGCTGGATCTTGAGCCGTTGGAGCATTTCTGGTTCGACAACGACGATGGCGTGCCCATTCACAACATGCTGGTACGACCGGCCGGGTTCGATCCCGACCGCCGTTATCCCCTGCTGGTGCTGATGCACGGTGGACCGCACATCATGTACCGCGACTATTTCTTCCTGCGCTGGAATTATCACCTGCTGGCCGGCACCGACTATGTGCTGGTATTGACCAACTATTCCGGCTCGACAGGCTTTGGCGAAGCGTTTGCCCGCCGCATTCAGGGCGACCCGCTGCGCGGCCCTGCCATCGAGATCAACCAGGCCGCCGATGTGGCCATCGAGCGATTCAGCTTTATTGACGGGGATAGGCAATGTGCCGGCGGTGCCAGCTATGGCGGCCATCTGGCCAACTGGATGCAGGGTGTGACTGACCGTTACCGCTGCCTGATCAGCCACGCCGGCCTGGTCAACCTGATTACGCAGTGGGGAACCAGTGACGCGGTGTTCCATCGCGAGGCGAATCTTGGCGCGCCGCCCTGGCAGGACCCGGACTTATGGCTGGAACAGAACCCGCTGATGTATGCCGACAATTGGCAAACCCCGGTGCTGGTCACCGTAGGCAAGCAGGATGAGCGGGTTCCGCTGGCCAACGTACTGGAATACTGGACTGCCCTGCAGCGCCAGCAGATCGAGAGCAGGTTGCTGATCTACCCTGATGAAGACCACTGGATCATGTCCGGCCACAACAGCCGCCACTTCTACCAGGAAATAGCCGACTGGCTGGCGCGATGGCTCAAGGACTGACGATCAGTCCTTGCCGTTGAACAGGGCCTGGGTGCCCAGTGCCTCGGCGGCTGCGCCGAGGCGCTTCAGGGCAAGGCAGTAGGCAGCCTCGCGGAACGAGACGTCAAGTTCCCTGACAAGGCCCATGACCGCGGCGAACTGCCGGCGCATACGCTTTTCCAGGCGCTCGTCGACTTCTTCCTCGCTCCAGTAATCGCCGCTGCGATTCTGCACCCATTCGTAGTAGCTGACGGTCACGCCACCAGCGTTGGCCAGAATATCTGGAATGACGGTGACATTGCGCTTGTCCAGCACCTGGTCGGCTTCCAGCGTCGTGGGGCCGTTGGCCAATTCGAGAATCACGCTGGCGCGAATGTCGGCCGCGTTGTCCTCGGTAATCACGTCGTCGAGCGCCGCTGGGATCAATACGTCAACATCCAGGGTGAGCAGATCGGCATTGGAAATCACGTCGACTCCGTCCTGGTCGCACACCGAGTCCTTGCAGTAGACCGCCTCCACCTTGCGCCCGGCCGTCTTGCCCTTGATAACCTCGGGAATATCGAGTCCGTCGGGGTGGTAGATGCCGCCGGCGGAATCGCTGACCGCGACAACCTTGTAGCCGTCCTCGTGAAGAAGACGGGCGATGGACTGTCCGGCATTGCCAAAGCCGTGTATGGCAACCCGGGTCTCCGCCGGGCTCCAGTCACGTTCGCGGGCCAGTTCGCGCAGGCAGAAATAGCCACCCCGGCCGGTGGCACCGGACCGACCGACGCTGCCGCCCAGGGCCAGTGGCTTGCCGGTAATGACCCCCGGGGTGCGCCGCCGGACAACATCGGAGTACTCGTCCATCATCCAGCCCATGATGCGTTCGTTGGTGTAAACATCCGGGGCCGGTATGTCGACCTCGGGCCCGATGAAGTCGGCGATTCGACGGATGAAACCGCGGCTTAGACGCTCCAGTTCCAGCATGCTCAGATCTTTCGGATCGACGGCCACGCCGCCCTTGGCACCGCCATAGGGCAGATCCATGATGGCGCACTTGCAGGTCATCCAGAAAGCCAGGGCCTTGACCTCGTCGATATCGACCTCCGGATGGTAGCGCAGGCCGCCCTTGCCCGGGCCGAGCAGGTCAGAGTGTTGCACCCGGTAGCCCTGGTAGATCTCCAGGCTGCCGTCATCACGACGAACGGGGATCGAAACGCTCAGGATTGCCTTGGGAAAATGCAGTCGCTTGAAGATTTCGGACGGAATCTCAACGTGGTTGGCTGCCTTGTCCAGGCGAGCCAGCGCGCGTTCAAATGCGTTCTTGGACATGCTGCTCCAGTGCGGGACATTGTT
>SLQY01000174.1 GCA_007131235.1 Wenzhouxiangella sp. | reverse complement strand
AAGCCGACTGCTTCGAGTCGCTCACGGCAATAGCGAAACATCGAAGCCTCAGCATCGAAAGCCCGCGGCGGATTCTGACTGTCACAAGCCACCAGCGCCGCCAGATGTTCAAGAACTTTCTTAGTGTTCATAGAAACATAACCTTGTAACCACCGAAGACACCGAACTCACCGAAACAAGTACTCGATAGTCATTCATCTGCGCTGTTTGCCCATGTTTTGAACAGTTATTAACCGCTTTTCGGTGTCTTCGGTGTCTTCGGTGGTTCCTTCATTCTTTCGCACGTACCCGGGCGGCCAGGGTGGAGCTTTGGCCGATGAGTTTGACGAAGCCTTCGGCTTCTTCCGGGGTCCAGGACGCCGACTGGGCATAGACAGCACCGGGATCCTTCAACAGATAGCGCGAGCCTACTGCCACGGCGTGAACGACACCGCCCTCGGTGGCCAGGCGGACCACGCCGGTGACATGGCTGTTGGCGCTTGCCAGGTAGGCTTCCAGATCCATCTTGTGGGGCTCGAAGAAGAAACCGGTGTAGACCAGCTCGGCCCAGCGGTTGGCAATGGTCTGCTGGAACTGGTTCTGCAATCTGGTGTTGACCGCCTCGCGCAGGGCGCGCTGGGCGATCATCAGGCCGTCGACGCCGGGGCATTCAAAAACAATGCGACCCTTGAGACCGATCGAAACATCACCGGTGTAGATGTGACGACCGATGCCGTAGGCACCCAGCTTGCGATTGAGCTCGGCCAGCAGCTCCGGACCTGGCAGGGGTTGGTCGTCCAGGCTAACGGCGCGTCCGCGATCGAAACCGATGGTCAGCTCCAGCGCCTCGTCCGGCCAATTGCTGCGCGGCTTGCACCAGACATGCGTGTCGGGACCCGGCGCCCCGAATTCATCGATTTCCTGGCCCGACAGGGTCACGCCGAGCAGGTTTTCGTTGATTGAATAACGGCTGTTCGAAGTGGGAACCTCGACGCCCGCATCAGCCATCAGTTTCAACTCATGCGCCCGCACGTTGCTGGTCTCGCGCTGCAGCTCGCGGATCGGGGCATGAATGGTGTAGTCACCCAGCGAGCGCACTGACTGGTCAAAGCGCAACTGGTCATTGCCCATGCCGGTACAGCCGTGGGCGAAGTGTTTGGTGCCCAGCTTGTCGGCCAGCGCAAGACACTGCTGCACGATCACATAGCGATCAGAGCACAGCATCGGGTACTGCTCGAGGATGCGCGCGCCTGACCACAGCAGCGGCACCACGAACTGGTCCCACAGCGGCTGGCTAGCATCCAGCTCGTGATGCTCGACCGCACCCAGGGCGCGGGCACGCTCGGCAATCCACTGCTTCTGCTCCGTGCTGATACCACCGGTATCGACGAAGGCGGTGTGCACCTCGAAATCTTGCTGCTTCAGGGCCAGCACGCAGTAGCTGGTGTCCAGGCCACCGGAAAAGGCCAGGACAATGGTTTTTCTATCGTTTTTATCGGACATGTTCGATCCTTGTAAATTCGAGAAAACGGGTAGCTAGCGATAGGGGGAGGCTTTTCCTTTTTCCTTCTTCCTTGCTCCCTTCTATTCCTTGCTTCCTTCTACCCCTCTCCTCTTCTCTCCATCAAATTCAGCAGCAACGCTTTCTGAACATGCAGTCGGTTTTCAGCCTCGTCCAGGGCCACGCAGTAGTCGGCGTCCATGACCTCGTCGGTGGCCTTGATGTTGCGACGCAGCGGCAGGCAGTGGCTGAACAGGGCGTTGTTGGTCAGGGCCATTTTATGGCTGTCGACGATGAAGTGGCGGTACGGCTCGCGCAGGCGCGCTTCCTCCTCGGGGCGGCCGTAGAGCGGCAGCGCGCCCCAGCTCTTGGCATAGACGAAATCCGCGCCCTGGTAGGCCGATTCGATGTCGGTGCTGATATCGAGGCTGCCGCCGGCAGCATCGGCATTCGCGTAGGCGGCATCCGTGAACTGCTCGTCGAGCAGGTAGTCGTCATGCGGAATGAGCAAGGTCACATCCATGCCGAACTTGCTGGCAATCAGCAGCGCGGAATTGGCCACGGCGGTGTTGAGCGGGCGCGGGTGCCAGGTCCAGGTCAGGACGAATTTCTTGCCGTCGGGCTGGCCAAGATGGTCCTGGATGGTGCGCATCAGGGCCAGCTCCTGGCAGGGATGGACAATGGTTTCCATGTTGATCACCGGCACGCGGGAATGCTCGGCCAGGGCCTTGATGACCCGGTCCTGACGATCACTGGACCAGTCCTTGAACAGGGGAAAGGCGCGCAGGCCGATGGCATCGCAGTAGCGCGACAGCACGCCGGCCACTTCGGCAATATGCTCTTCGGCCGCGCCGTCCATGACCACGCCAGCCTCGAACTCGATGCCCCAGGCAGCCTTGCCCGGCTCGAGTATCACGGCGTGGGCACCGAGCTGGAAAGCGCCGATCTCGAAAGAGGCGCGTGTGCGCATCGAGGGGTTGAGAAAGAGCAAGGCGATGGTCCTGCCCTTGAGGCGATCACTGATCGGCCGCTGACGCAACTCGGCGGCTTGATCAAGCAGGGTTTGGAGCGTTTCGCGACTCCAGTCAACCGTACTTAGAAAATGGCGCATGGATAAGAGCTTCCCGGTGATATGCGGATCGATGAGGTCACCGATCAGCATACAGCATGACCCCGTCAAATCTTGCAGAACGACGCTGCCGTGTCCAACCGGGATCGACTTCGCTGGCGCTTGGGGCTATCTTTGCAGGGTGGAACATGGTCAACCGCTCAATTGCAGTCACCGATCCCGGTGGTTCGGGATGTTGATTGCGGCGTTGATTCTGGCCAGCGAAGTAGCGACTGCACGCCCCGCGGGCGTCGACGAGGTCCGCTTTCGCTGGCTTGGGATCAGCGAGGGCCTGTCCCAAGCCACCGCCCGCACCATGGTCCAGGATGAGCGCGGTTATATCTGGATTGGCACCCAGGACGGGCTGAACCGGTTCGATGGCCGCCGCTTCGTGGTTCTGCGCAACCACCCCAGCGATGAATCCACGATCAGCGACAACCATATTGTCGATCTGGCCCTGGATCACTCGGGCGCGCTGTGGATCGCCACCCAGTCAACCGGGCTGAACCGGCTGGATCCGGCTACCCAGCGCTTCACGCGCTACCGTCACCGTGCTGACGACCCCGATGCCCTGGTCTCGGATGTGCTGGCGCAGGTCCAGGTCGACGCCCTCGGTCGGATCTGGGTCCAGTCCGAAGCGGGGGGGTTGCAGTGGCTGGACCCTGACCACGAACGCTTCCACTCACCCCCATTTGCTTCGCCCTTGACTGGCCAGGCCCTGCGCCTGCTGACCACGCTGGAGGGCGGCGACCTGCTTCTGGCTGGGGGTGGCCAGCTCTACCGCTGGCATGAGAGCGACGGCCAACTGCTGGCTCATGGTGAGTCGCTAGGCGAGAACATCGACCTGTATCTGGCCACGCTCAGCTCGGAACGCATTTTCGTCGGCAGCCGCGACCACGGCTTGTTTGAACTCGACCGCTCCGGCCAACTTGAACGCCACTGGCACCCGGACAGCGAACATGCGCTGGACAGCGACCAGGTGCGCAGTCTCATGCTGGATCGCAGCGGTCAGGTATGGGTCGGCACCATCAGCGGCCTGAACTGGATTGATCCGGTGGCTGGACTCAGCCAGTCATGGGGCCATGATCCCAATGATCCGCTGGGTCTGAGCGGCTCGCGCATCATCAGCCTGCTGGAAGACGCCGAGGGCCTGATCTGGGCCGGAAGCTGGACCGGGGGATTGAGCGTTCATGACCCGGACACCCGGGCTTTCCTGCTGGTGAGAAATCGCCCGGACAAACCGACCAGCCTGCCAGGCAATGCAGCGGCCAGCGTGCTGGAAAACGCGGATGGCACGATCTGGGTATCCTTGCTGGACGTCGGTGGGCTGGCTCTTTTCGATCTGAACGATGGCCTGCTGCTGCGGATCAGGCCAAGCCCGGATGAACCCGGCGGCCTGCCCCATCGCATGGTCGGCACCCTGCTGCATGACGGGCCCGATCTGCTCGTAGGCACGCTCGGCGGCGGGTTGGTCCGGCGGGATTCAGCCAGTGGCCGGTTTGAGCGCCTGGTGCAGGATGCGCGCAAGGATATCCCCCGCAACGCCCTGGTTGAAAACCTGCAGCGCGATTCCCTGGGTGGGCTTTGGGTGGCGACCATCGGCAATGGTCTTTATTACCGCTGCGCGGACTGCAGCGATTTTCAGCATTTCTACCCCGATCCGAACAATCCCCACAGCATCGGCGGCAACGAGGTCAACGGCATTCTTGAAGATGCCGACGGTTCAATCTGGGTGGCCTTGCGTCGTGAAGGCCTGGCGCGCCTGGACCCGGTCAGCGGTCGTTTCCATCATTTTGATGCTGGAACGGCGGGATTGCGCCACAACTCCATTACCGGGCTGCATCGGGCCGGCGACGGCACGATCTGGTTTGGCACCCAGGGCGGCGGCGTTCACCGCATGACAATGAGCGATGACGGCCCGACTTTCACCGCCATCGGCCGTCCCGAAGGACTTAACGCCGATGCCATCGGCGAGGTTGGCGAAGACCGCCAGGGTCGGATCTGGGTCAGCACCACGTCTGGCCTGGCTCGCATCGACCCGGTCGATCTGAGCATCGAAAACTATGCTTTTATCGACGGCCACAGCGGTGCCGGCTTTTTCATCGGCAGCATCGATCGCCACGCACCTTCCCACCTGTGGTTCGGCGGCCTGCGTGGCCTGGTTCGCGTTGACCTGGATCGGATCGAGCCGCGTCGGGTTCGGCCCGAAGTCGCATTGACCGATCTGCTGCTGTTCAACCAGCGTGTGCCACCTCAGCCTGACACGATCTTGCCGCAGGCTCTCGACCAGACCCCCGCCCTGGTCCTGGCCCACGATGAATCCATGCTTTCGATCGAGTTCACATCACCCGGTCAGCTGCGCCATGGTCGCCAGTTGCGTTTCCGTTACCGGCTGCTGGGGCTGGACCGGGAGTGGATCGAGACCGGGCCAGAGCGGGCTTTTGCAACCTACTCGATGCTTGCACCCGGCGACTACCAGTTCGAGGTAGCCGCCGGTATTGAATCGCAGCCATGGGGACCGACTCGAACCCTGCCGGTGACCGTGCTGTCACCGCCGTGGCTCAGCAGCACCGCCATTGCCATCTACGCCAGCGTACTGATCCTGCTGCTGATGGCAATCATCTGGCGTACTCGCCTGGGCTTGCAGCGGCGCTTCCGCGCTCAGCAGGAAATTGCCGCCAGCCGGGAGCGCCTGCGAATGGCCTTGTGGGGAAGCCGTGACGAGCTGTGGGAGGCCGATCTTGAGGCCGGTTCGCTGGTGCGGGAAAATCGCATGGACCGCAGCAGCGACGATGATGATGTCGCCGTCATGAGCCTGGATCAGTTCTGGGGAGGCGTCCATCGTCAGGACGTCGAGTCGCTCAAACGGGCCTTTGTTGCCCATGCCACCGGCAAGACTGAACATTTCGAGGCCGAGTTCAGGGCGCGTACTCCCGATACCGACTGGCGCTGGATGCTGTCGCGGGGCCGTGTCACCCGGCGCGACGCCAACGCCAAGGCTGCAGTCTTGTCCGGCACCACCCGCGACATTACCAGTCTCAAGCACACCGAGGAGGCTCTGCGTCGACTGAACGAAGAACTGGAAAGCCGGGTCGAGCAGCGCACCAGCGAGCTGGAAGCTTCCAACCAGACCTTGAAGCAGACCCTGGAAGATCTCAGGCTGGCCCAGCACCAGCTGGTTCAGACCGAGAAACTGGCTGCACTCGGCGGACTGGTCGCCGGCATTGCCCACGAAATCAATACCCCCCTGGGCGTCGGCCTGACCGCCGCTTCCCATCTCGACAGCGAAACCCGTCGATTCGAGGAGCTGTTGCGCACATCGACCGAGACGGATCCGGAACAATGGTCGCGGTTCACCACCACCGCCCGCAACAGCAGCCAGATGATCCTGCGCAATCTGCGTCGGGCCAGTGAGCTGGTCAGAAGTTTCAAGCAGGTCGCCGTAGACCAATCCAGCGAGCAGCTGCGGAAGTTTGACCTGGCCGGTTACATGGACGAGATCCTGTTGTCGCTGCAGCCACAGCTAAAGCGCCAGGCGCATCGAATCGAGGTCGGGATTGCGCCGGGCATCGTCATGAACAGCTACCCGGGGGCGCTCTACCAGGTATTGGTCAACCTGATCATGAATTCGCTGATCCACGCCTTCGAAGACGACAAAGCCGGGCATATTCGAATAGAAGCCAGCCAGGACAACGGACTGGTCAGCCTGTTTTACTCCGACGATGGACGGGGCATGGATGAAAAGACCGCCGAGCGCATTTTCGATCCGTTCTTTACCACCCGGCGCGGACAGGGCGGCAGCGGACTCGGACTCCACATTGCCCACAACCTGGTCAACAACGTGCTGGGCGGGTCAATCAGTGTCGACTCGATTCAAGGCCAGGGGACGAGGTTCAACGTCCTGATTCCGCTCAACAGACAGGCAGAACCGACGGCGGACAATCACTGACTGACCAGCCCAACGATCAGTCAGGCAAGCGCTCGCGCAGTGCCATGACCTGATTCCAGCGCGCCATCAGCAAGTCAACCAGGGCCGGGTCGAACTTGCGCCCGCGCTGGTCCAGCAGAAAATCCCGAATCCGCTCCTCTGGCCATGGTTCCTTGTAACAGCGGCGGCTGCCGAGTGCATCGCAGACGTCGGCGAGGGCAACGATGCGCCCAACCAGCGATATGTCTTCTCCAGCGATCCCGCGCGGATAGCCACTGCCATCGAAATTCTCATGGTGGTCGCGCGCGATGTCAGTCGCCATCGTGAACAACGGCCGCTTCGACGACGACAGCATCTCCACGCCAATATCGACGTGACGGCGCATCACCCGGGTTTCTTCGTCGGTGTGTGGGCCAGGCTTGTTTAGCACGGCATCAGGTACGCCGATCTTGCCGATATCATGCAGCGGAGCGGCCAGGCGCAGGATCTCCACCTTCTCCTCAGACAGGCCGCAGGCCTCGCCGAGCATGGCCGACAACTCGGCCACCCGGCGCACGTGACTGGCAGTTTCCAGCGAGCGCGTT
>SLQY01000062.1 GCA_007131235.1 Wenzhouxiangella sp. | reverse complement strand
GGGAAGACTTCGAATGGCTGGCTGATGCCGATGGCCGACTGGGCCCGGTGTTTGAAGTTTTTCTGAATGGACATTACTACTGGGTGCCGGTCAATGCCGTGGCCAGCATCAGCTTCGAGCCGCCTGCCGATCTGCGCGATCTGGTCTGGACGCCCGCCGAGTTTCGCTGGGCCAATGGGGGCGAGGCGGTTGGATTCATCCCGACCCGTTACCCGGGTACGGAAACCTGCGATGACAGCAGGCTCAAGCTTTCCCGCCTCACCGACTGGACTGAGGCGGGTAATGAGCTGGTGCTGGGACATGGGCAGCGAATCCTGGTCACTGACCAGAACGACTACCCGCTGCTGAGTGTTGAAAAAGTCAGCCTGAATGTCGATGTTGCTGACGACGGCGACGCGGAGCCATCAGCGGGAGCTGACGAGGTGTAATGTGGCTGAGCTGACTTACACCGAGCGACTCCAGCCGTCACTCCTTGACCGCTTGACCGACGAGGCTCCCGGGGAAAAGACCGAAAGCCGCAATCGACGCGTGATCAGCATGTCGCGCCTGCGCCGACTGGTTCGGCGCGACCTGGCCTGGCTTTTGAACTGCGGCCACATGGAGTCGCTGCAAGACCTGGAGGCGTATCCGGAGGTTCAGCGATCCGTTCTCAATTACGGTTTGCCGGATCTGTCGGGATCGGCTGTTTCCGGCCTGACCGAGGATCAGATCGAGCGCATGGTCAAGAACGCCATCCTGACCTACGAGCCGCGGATTCTGCCGAACTCGGTGCGAATTCGTGTTGATGTGTCCCCAGGTAATTTCAATCGCAACGCCATCGTTTTTGAAATCGTTGGCCAACTGTGGGCTCAGCCCATGCCAACTGAGTTGTTCCTTAAAACCGAACTGGATATCGAAACCGGCGACATCACCGTGGTTGATGCAGCCGGCGGCGGGACAGGCTGACTTTCATGGACCCGGGGCTGCTCAAGTATTACAACACTGAACTGCAGCACCTGCGCGAGCTGGGCGGTGAGTTCGCACATGAATATCCCAAGATCGCCGGACGATTGGGTCTGGAGGAATTCGAGTGTGCCGACCCTTACGTGGAGCGGTTGCTTGAAGGCTTCGCCTTTCTCACTGCCCGGCTTCAGCTCAAGATTGATCGCGAGTATGAGAAGTTCACCCAGCACATGCTTGAGGTGGTCTACCCGCATTTCCTGGCACCGACACCATCAATGTGCGTGGTGCAGCTGGTACCGGATCTGACCGAGGGGTCATTGAGCGAGGGCTTCGTTATCGAGCCCGATACGGCGCTGCGCAGTGAGATCGGGCGCGGTGAACAGACCGCTTGTGAGTTTCGCACGCGTCAGCGCACCACGCTCTGGCCGCTGGAAGTCACCCAGGCACAGTTTCTGCCGACGCGGGGCGACGTTGCCGCGCTGGGTGTCAGCGTGCCGGAGGGTACGCGTTCGGGTCTGCGCCTTCGATTCGGTGTGACAGCCGGCCTGAAGGTCGGTGAGGTGCAGCTTGACGAGCTTGAGTTCTATCTCAAGGGCAGCGGCGAAGTCGTTTCCCGCCTGATGGAGCAACTGCACGCCGGTTGCCTGGGTTTCCAGGCTCGCGCTCGACACCAGGGCGAATTCAAGTCGGTTCGCCAGCCGGCTGACAACGTCGAAATGCCGGGTTTTGCCAGTGACGAGGCCATGTTGCCTTTCGGCTATCGATCATTCCAGGGTTATCGCCTGGTCCAGGAGTACTTTGCGTTTCCGGAGCGGTTCCGCTTTGCACGCTTGAAGGGCATGGCCGCTGCGCTGCGAGAATCCGATGCCGAGGAATTCGAGGTCGTGATCTTCTTCGATCGCCCCGCCGATGTGCTCGACAACAGTATCGATATCGAAAACTTCCTGCTTTTCTGTGCTCCGGCAATCAATCTTTTTCCGCGTCACTGTGATCGCATTCATGTCTCGCAGAAGGACACCGAGCTGCATGTCATCCCCGATCGGACCCGACCAATGGATTTTGAGGTCCACAGCGTCATGGAGGTCAAGGGGTTCAATGCCGGTGTTACCGAGGCCCGTGAGTTCAAGCCTTTCTACTGGTCGCATGACCGGGCATCCGACCGTTCCCAGACGGCTTTCTTTACCCAGCGCCGGGAACCGCGCAAGCTCTCTGGTCGCCAGCAGCGCAACGGCCCGCGCTCCAGTTACGTGGGTAGTGAACTGTTCATCAGCATCGTTGACGGTCTGAACGCGCCATTTTCCGAAAAGATCAAGCAGGTCGCGGTCCGTGCACTGTGCACCAATCGTGACTTGCCGCTGCACATGCCGGTCAGCGGCAAGGGCGACTTTTCATTGCTCGACAGTGCCCCGGTTGCCAACGTTCGCTGTGTCGCCGGTCCTACCAGTCCGAGACCGCGACTGCCTTCCGGCGACGTGTCGTGGCGGCTGCTAAGCCACCTCAACCTCAACTACCTTTCACTGCTGGGCGCAGAGGAAGGCAATGGAGCGGCATCCCTGCGCGAAATGCTGGAGCTCTACGCGGATCTGTCCGATGCCGCGCTCAAGCGCCAGGTTGAAGGACTGGCAGCAATCAACGTCGAGCCGGTGGTTCGCCGCCTGCCATTGGGAGGTCCAATCACTGCCGGCCGCGGTCTGCGCATTGACCTGACCCTGGACGAAACCTGTTTTGAAGGCCTGGGTATTTTCCTGCTGGGCCGAGTGCTGAGCGAGTTTCTATCCCGTTATGCCAGCATCAATTCGTTTACCGAGACCCGAATCCTTTCCACCGACCGAGGCGAAATCGTAAGATGGCCACTGATGACCGGACGCAGATTGACGATATAGTCCTGCGCCTGGAGCAGGAACCTACATCCTACGGTTTTTACCAGGCGCTGCGCCTGGTTGAGGCGGCTTGCCCCGATGCCCCCGGGTTTGGCCGATCGCGGCGCGCCCGGCAGGACCCGATCAGACTCGGTCAACAACCTTACCTGCAGTTTGCACCGTCGACCCTCAGCAGTGTCAGTCGTGCCAATGCGCACCGACCGGCACGCTTGTTTCAGAACTTCCACGGCTTGTTCGGTCCCAATGGGCCATTGCCGGTGCACCTGACTGAGTTCGCGATGGAGAGACAGCTCTCCTTCCATGATCCCACCCTGGCTCGATTTTGCGATGTCTTCCACCATCGCCTGTTGTCACTGTTTTACCGGGTTTGGGCTGACGCCGAGCCGGCAGTCTGTGAAGACCGCCCGCGCCACAATCGTTTCGACAAGTACGTGGGTGCCCTGGCTGGTTTCGGCATTCCGGGCCTGGCTGATCGGGATGCCATGCCGGATTCGGCCAAGCGTTTTCATGCCGGCCACTTGAGCCGCCAGACACGCAACGCCGATGGCTTGCTCGGCATCCTCGGCCAGCAACTCGGCATGCCGGTCGGTCTGGAGCAATTCCAGCCCGAATGGCTGGAGCTGCCCGAAGAGAGCCGTCTCTATCTTGGTCGATCGCGCACGACCGGCGCATTGGGATTGAATACCGTCATTGGTGAACGGTCCTATGAACGCCAATTCAGGTTTGCCCTGGTCTTTGGCCCATTGAGCCGCGAACAATTCGAACGGATGTTGCCCAACCGGCCTTCGGCTCGCCGCCTGAACGGTATCGTCCACAATTACGTGGGCCTCGAATTTGGTTGGGAATATCGAATGTTCATTCCTGAGTCCGAAAAACCTGTGACCCAGCTGGGCCATTACGGCGAGCTGGGCTATTCCACCTGGCTGCACGGCCAGCGCGAAGGCGATGAGTTCATCGACTTCTTCCACAGCCCTTCCTTTCAATCCAGTCTGAATGAGAATCCCCATGGCAGAGATATCCCGAGTCGCGCTGTTCAATAAGCTCAACAAGACCTGCTACAAGGCGGTCGAGAGTGCCACCGTGTTTTGCAAGATGCGGGGCAACCCGTATGTGGAACTCGTCCACTGGTTTCAGCAGATTCTGCAGCTGGAGCATTCCGACCTGCAGCTGATCATCCGCCACTTCGAACTCGACCCATCGCGCCTGGCCAAGGATATGACCGAAGCGCTGGATCGATTGCCGCGCGGCGCGTCGTCGATTTCTGACCTGTCAGCGCAGCTGGAAGAGGCCGTGGAGCGGGCCTGGGTGTGGGCATCCCTGCTTTACAACGCGCAAAAGGTTCGGTCGGGGCATCTGGTGCTTGGCATTCTCCGGACCAAGGGGTTGAACAATGCCTTGTTGAGCGTTTCCGAAGAGTTTCGCAAGATCAAGCCGGAACAGCTCAGCGATGATTTTGACAGCATTACCAACGGCTCGCCAGAAGAAGCTGATTCAGGACTGGGACCGCAGGGAGAGCCCGGCGAGGCCTCCGACGCCATCGCCAAGCGTGGCGATGGCAAGCAGGAAGCGCTCAACCAGTTTTCCATCGATCTGACCGAAAAGGCGCGCAAGGGCGGCATCGACGAGATCGTGGGCCGCGACGATGAGATCCGTCAGATCGTGGATATCCTGATGCGGCGCAAGCAGAACAACCCCATCCTGACCGGTGAGGCTGGCGTCGGCAAGACCGCGGCGGTCGAGGGCTTTGCCCTGCGGATAGCCAGGGGAGAAGTGCCTCCAAGCCTGCAAAACGTGACCGTGCGAACTCTGGATGTCGGCCTGCTGCAGGCCGGTGCCAGCATGAAGGGCGAGTTCGAAAACCGGCTCAAGAACGTCATCCAGGAGGTCCAGGCATCGCCCAAGCCCATCATCATGTTCATTGATGAGGCGCATACTTTGATTGGCGCTGGTGGAGCGGCCGGAACCGGCGATGCGGCCAACCTGCTCAAGCCCGCGCTGGCCCGCGGCGAGCTGCGCACCATTGCAGCGACCACCTGGGCCGAGTACAAGAAGCACATTGAAAAGGATCCTGCCTTGACCCGGCGTTTCCAGGTCGTCAAGATCGGCGAGCCGTCCGTGCCCAATGCCATTCGCATGATGCGGGCCATCTCGCCGGCCATGGAAAAGCATCACAAGGTGCTGATCCTGGATGAAGCGCTGGAAGCGTCAGTCAAACTATCCAGTCGCTACATCCCGGACCGACAGCTGCCCGACAAGTCCATCAGCCTGCTGGATACTGCCAGTGCCCGCGTTGCCACGGCCTTGCATGCCGTGCCGGCCGAGCTTGAAGACAGCCGCCACAATATTCAGGCCCTGGAGCTGGAGCTGCAGATCATTGGCCGCGAGCAGGATATCGGTATCCCGGTAGGAGATCGGACTGAGCGGGTCGAGGCAGCGCTGGTTGAGGAGCGTGAGCGCTGCCAGCAACTGGAAGCGCGCTGGGAGCAGGAAAAGGACCTAGTGCGCCAGATCCTCGAAATTCGCCAGCAGCTCCATCCAGACAAGGAATCGGTCAAGGAAGCGGTCGAGGCTGTTGCCGAAGCACAGGGCGAGGACGCCCCTGAGCCTGTCGACCAGAAAGGCGAAGAGATCGACAGGGAGGCGCTGCTGGCCGAGCTGGAGGCGCTGCACGAAAAACTGGAATCGATTCAGGGTGACCACCCACTGCTGCACCCGGCGGTCGACGAGCAGTCAATTGCCAGCGTGGTGGCCGACTGGACCGGAATTCCGGTTGGCCGGATGGTCAAGGACGAAATTCGCACGGTACTGACCCTGGATGAGGCGCTGTCGAAGCGCGTGGTGGGGCAGAACCATGCCCTGGCCATGATCACCCGTCGAATCCAGACCGCGCGGGCGCATCTTGATAACCCGAGCAAGCCGATCGGTGTATTCCTGCTGGCCGGACCGTCCGGCGTCGGCAAGACCGAGACAGCGCTGACCCTGGCCGAAACCCTGTATGGCGGTGAGCGCAACCTGATTACCATCAACATGAGTGAATTCCAGGAAGCGCACACGGTTTCGACCCTGAAGGGTGCGCCGCCGGGATACGTGGGTTATGGCGAGGGCGGCATTCTGACCGAAGCCGTGCGGCGCAAGCCCTATAGCGTGGTTCTGCTCGATGAAGTGGAAAAAGCTCACTCCGATGTCCACGAAATCTTCTTCCAGGTCTTCGATAAGGGCATCATGGAAGACGGGGAAGGGCGCCTGATCGATTTCAAGAACACCATCATCCTGCTGACCTCGAATGTCGGTAGCGACCTGATCATGAACATGTGCCAGGACCCGGAGCTGATGCCCGACGCCGAAGGCCTGGCCAAATCACTGCGCGAGCCGCTGCTGAAGGTCTTCCCGGCCGCACTTCTGGGCCGCCTGGTGGTGATTCCCTACTATCCCCTCAGCGACGAGGTGCTGGAACAGATCGCACGGCTGCAGTTGGGGCGGATCGAAACCCGCGTCACCGAGCACTACGGCGTGCCGTTCACCTACAGCGACGAGGTCATCAAGCTGGTCATCGGTCGCTGCAAGGAGCTTGAAAGCGGAGGTCGCATGATCGATGCCATCCTGACCAACACCATGCTGCCGGAAGTCAGTCGCGAATTGCTCAACCGGCGCCTGGAGGGTGGGGAAGTCGCTCGTATTGCCGTCGATGTTGCCGAGGATGGATTCGTCTACCAGTTTGACTAAGAGGAGCAAGTCATGGCCAGAACCCAGGAGAATCGACAGGCCGAGCTGATTACACCGCTGGGCACTGACATGCTGCTGTTCCACCACATGGTGGCCCAGGAAGGTGTCAGCCAACTGTTTGACTACGACCTGATGGTGTTCAGCGAGGATGAAAATATCGTCCTGGATGACCTGATTGGCCAGCACGCCCATGTCGAGTTGGAACTGCCGCATGGTGAAACCCGCTATTTCTGCGGTCATGTCACGCGTTTTTCATTCCTCGGTTTTCGCGGGCCGATGGCCAAGTACAAGGTCGAACTCAAGCCCTGGCTTTGGTTCCTGACCCGTGCCGTCGACAACCGGATCTTCCAGAACGAATCGGTGCCGGACATTATCAAGAAGGTGTGTGCGGACCATGGCTTTACCGACATTGACGATCGTCTGACACGCAGTTACGACACCCGCGAATTCTGCGTCCAGTACCGTGAGACGGATTTCGCCTTTATCTCGCGCTTGATGGAGAGCGAGGGGATCTACTACTACTTTACCCACGAGCCTGGCAAGCACGAACTGGTGCTGGC
>SLQY01000171.1 GCA_007131235.1 Wenzhouxiangella sp. | reverse complement strand
TCCCCGGGGACGTTGCCCCAGGCTACGAAACCACCGCCATCCGCGGCGCTGGCTGGATCCGTTCGGTCAACTTGATCGGGCCCGCCGCCTGCGCCCGCCACCGCCGCCACCGCCGCCCCGGCCGCCCTTGCGGTCATCCGGACGCTTCTTGACCGGCGGCGGACGCTCAAGCCGCGGCAAATCATCCGGATCATGCTGCTCCACCGGCAAGGACATCTCGATGTACTGCTCGATTTCCGGCAAATGGAAGGCGTAATCCTCACAGGCAAAGCTGATCGCATCGCCGGTCGCGCCCAACCTGGCCGTGCGTCCGATCCGGTGCACGTAATCGGCGGCATCCTGGGGCAGGTCGAAATTGATCACGTGGCTGACATCGGGAATATGCAGCCCGCGCGCTGCCACGTCGGTGGCAACCAGCACGTCGATATCGCCATCATGAAAGCGCTTCAGAAGCTTCTGCCGCTTCACCTGCGGCACGTTTCCGGCCAGCATGGCGGCATTGAAGCCATTGGCTTTCAAGGTCCGCGACACCCGATCAGCCATGTGCCGGGTATTGATGAACACCATCACATGGCCGTCTTCCATCCGCCGCAGCAGCTTCACCAGCAACGGCAGCTTCTCGCGGTTGGCCGGGTAGTACACCACCTGGGTGACTCGATCGGTGGTCATCTGCTCTTCTTCGATGCGCACCGTCTGCACGTCCTGCATGTGCTCGTAGGCCAGCTCGGTGACCTTGAGCGGGAAAGTGGCCGAGAACATCAGGGTCTGACGCTTGTCGACTGCCGGCATGGCCCGAAACAGGAAGCGAATATCCTTGATGAAGCCAAGGTCGAACATGCGATCGGCCTCGTCCAGGACCACGATCTCGATATGGCGGAGGTTGTAAATATCCTGTTTCAGGTAGTCGATCAGTCGGCCGGGCGTGCCGATGAGCAGGTCGACGCCACCGGCGATGCTGTCGCGCTGCTTGGCGTAATCGACCCCGCCGTAGGCCAGCATGGTGCGCAGGCCAGTGTGCTTGCCGAGCTGCTCGGCATCGCGGTGAATCTGGATGGCCAGCTCCCGGGTCGGCGCAATCACGATGGAGCGCGGATTCGGGCCAGGGCCAACGCTGTCAGGGCTGAGCAGGCGCTTGAAGATGGCCAGCAGGAAGGCGGCGGTCTTGCCGGTGCCAGTGCGGGCCTGGCCGGCGACATCGCGACCATTCAGTGCCAGCGGCAGGGTGCGGGCCTGAATGGGGGTGCAAAATTCGAAATTGGCCTCTTTCAGGCCGAGCTGGATGCGCTCATCTAGATCGAAGGCGTCGAACCGCTCCTCGGTCAACACCGTTTCGGCAGGTCTGGTTTCACTCACAGGTTGTCTGGTTTCCTTGGGAAGAAGATGGTGCCTTGAAAAGCGGGGCAGGTGCCTAGATTTCGGGAAGTAGCGAACGCCAGGCCGTGCCGGATGGCAGGTCACATAGTATAGGTGACATTCGTGCTGCTTGTCGCCAAACCCCTATAATGTGGGGCGACGGGCGGAAATTCCAGGCGCCGACCCCAATCCACGCTTTCCCAGGAGACCAATATTGTGAGTGACAAGATCGTGCATGTTTCCGACGGCGACTTCGAACAAGTCGTCCTCAAGTCCGACGGCCCCGTGCTGGTCGATTACTGGGCCGAATGGTGCGGCCCGTGCAAGATGATCGATCCCATCCTGCATGAGCTGGCCGACGAGTACGACGGCAAGCTGACCGTGGCCAAGGTCAACATCGACGAAAACCAGCAGATTACCGCGCGCTACAAGATCCGCGGCATTCCGACGCTGATGATTTTCGACAACGGTGAGCCGCAGGGCACCAAGGTTGGTGCGCTGACCAAGTCGGCCCTGAAGTCCTTTGTCGACGAGACCATCTGATCAAACCATGCGCCTGTCAGTTATGTCTTCTGGCAGGCGCTGGACTCCGCTGCCGAATGATGCTAACGTACGCAGCATCTGAGGCGGGGGCCCGCCGTTTATCCCGTTTCCAAACAACGAATTTCCATTGACCCGAAACCGGGTTGATACTGCAACCTGACTATCTAAATAAACCCGATTTTTCGGGTGCCAACGCCGGTGAACTCTCCGTTTGCCCAAGGTGCCCCTGTGTGCAACCGTCGGACCACACCTTAATGAACCTGACTGAACTCAAAAGACAATCCGCAAAGCAACTGATCGAAATGGCCGAGGAACTCGGCATCGACAACATGGGGCGTTCGCGCAAGCAGGACGTGATCTTTGCCATCCTCAAGGCCAAGGCCAGCAAGAAAGAAGCGATCTACGGTGATGGCGTGCTGGAAATCCTTCAGGATGGCTTCGGCTTTCTGCGCGCGGCCGAGGCCTCCTACATGGCCGGCCCGGATGACATCTACGTGTCACCCTCGCAGATACGTCGTTTCAATCTGCGCACCGGCGACTATATCTCCGGCAAGATCCGCCCGCCCAAGCAGTCCGAGCGCTACTTCGCGCTGCTCAAGGTCGAAGAGCTCAACTACGACCGGCCAGAGGCCTCGAAAAACAAGATCCTGTTCGAGAACCTGACCCCGGAATTCCCGCGCGAACAGTTTCGGCTGGAGCGCGGCAATGGTTCGACCGAGGACATTACCGGGCGCATCATTGACCTCATCGCACCGATCGGCAAGGGCCAGCGCGGCCTGATCGTCAGCCCGCCCAAGGCCGGCAAGACCATGCTGCTGCAGAACATCGCCACCGCGATTCGGGCCAACAACCCGGAAGCGCACATGATCATTCTGCTGATCGACGAGCGTCCCGAGGAAGTGACCGAGATGCAGCGCAGCGTTGACGCCGAAGTGATTTCCTCGACCTTCGATGAGCCTGCAACCCGCCATGTCCAGGTTGCCGACATGGTCATCGAGCGGGCCAAGCGCCTGGTCGAGCACAAGAAAGACGTGATCATCCTGCTCGATTCCATTACCCGCCTGGCGCGCGCCTACAACACCGTCGTGCCGTCTTCGGGCAAGGTTCTCACCGGTGGTGTCGATGCCAACGCCCTGCAGCGCCCCAAGCGCTTCTTCGGCGCGGCACGCAATATCGAAGACGGGGCCAGCCTCACCATCATGGCCACCGCCCTGGTCGACACCGGGTCGAAAATGGACGAAGTCATCTACGAAGAGTTCAAGGGCACCGGCAACATGGAAGTGCACCTGAGCCGTCGTATCTCCGAAAAGCGTGTCTACCCCGCCATCGACATCAACCGCTCCGGCACCCGCCGCGAGGAAAAGATGGTCGGCGAGAACCAGCTGCAGAAAGTCTGGATTCTCCGCCGCATACTCCAGCCCATGGAAGAATCCCAGGCCATCGAATTCATGCTGGACAAGTTGAAGGTGACCAAGACTAACGAGGAGTTCTTTAATTACATGAAACGCTGACCGTTGGTCGGCTTTCCGGGGGGAGGGGTAGAAGGGCGAAAGGGCGAAAGGGCGAAAGGGGGCTGGATTGTTGACTGATTCTTCACGGCGTTGCCTTCACAATTGTGATCATCACACACGTGAAGGTTCTAGAGCATGTCCTATTTCGACAACAACGCAACGATTCTGCTCGTTGAAGACCATGATGATCTGGCCGCCAGTATTGGCGACTACCTGGAGGCGGCTGGCTTTGCCATGGATTTCGCTGCCGATGGTGCCATCGCGCTGAATCTGCTGGAAGAAAACCCCTACGACGCCATCATTCTTGACCTGATGCTGCCCAAGATCGATGGCATACGGGTCTGCGAGCGCCTGCGCGATCGCGGCGACGGTACGCCGATCCTGATGCTGACAGCGCGTGACCAGATCGAGGACAAGGTCAACGGCTTCAACGCCGGTGCCGACGACTACCTGGTCAAGCCGTTCGACATGGAAGAACTATCGGCCCGAATCAAGGCGCTGGTGCGGCGGGCGAGGGGAGAAATGTCCGATGGCGCGCTGCGCGTCGGTGACCTGGTATTCGATCCGCGCACCATGCGCGTCGAGCGTGGCGGCGAACGCGTCAACCTGTCGCCGACCTCGGCCCGAATCCTCAAGGTATTGATGCGCGAATCGCCGCGCCTGGTCAGCCGCGAGCAGCTTGAAAACGAACTATGGGGCGACCTGCTGCCCGACTCCGATACCTTGCGCTCGCACATGTACAACCTGCGCAAAGGCATCGACCGCCCCTTCGAAACCAAGCTCCTCCACACCGTCCAAGGCATGGGCTTCAAACTAGCCACCCCCGAAGACGCTTGAAGAGGAATTCACCGAACCCGTAGCCCGGCCCAGCGCAGGTTGGAGGGAGGGTGCGTTTTGCCGAAAGCAAGAAGCGCCCTCCCGTAGCCCAAATCCATCACCACTATTCTGAAACCACCCCAACAATCGCCCCACCCAAGACGCAACCGCCAAAAAACCCGCCGCTTTCCTACTCTTTGGTAACCCGATTCATCTCAACAAGACTGATCTTCCCGGACTTGACCTTGTTCAACGCCGCGCGCCGCAAATCGATCACGCCTTCGCGATCGGCCTGGCGCGCCAACTCCAAGGCACCGCCGCCGGAAAGAATGATTTCCTCCATTGCCTCGGAAATCGGCATCACCTGGAAAACGCCCGAACGCCCCTTGTACCCAGCGGTACACTGATCACAACCCTTGGCGGTATACAACTCCATGCCCGCCTCGATCTCCTCTTCGGAAAACCCGGCCTTCTGCAGGACTTCCGGCGGCACATCTTCCCGCACCTTGCAGGTATGCAGCGTACGCGCCAGCCGCTGGGCCAGCACCAGGTGAACCGTCGAGACAATGTTGTACGCCGGTACCCCCATGTTGGTCAAACGCGCCACCGTGGCCGGCGCATCGTTGGTATGCAGGGTCGAGAGCACCAAGTGACCCGTTTGGGCCGCCTTGATCGCAATCTCGGCCGTTTCCAGGTCACGAATTTCCCCGACCATGACGATATCCGGATCCTGGCGCAGAAACGAACGCAAGGCGGCGGCAAACGTCAGCCCCTGCTTGGCGTTCTGCTGCACCTGGTTCACCCCGGACATGCGGATTTCAACCGGATCCTCAACCGTGGAAATGTTGCGCCCTTCGTCGTTCAACAGGCCTAGGGCCGTGTACAGCGTAACCGTCTTACCGGAACCGGTCGGCCCGGTGACCAGCACCATCCCGTAAGGCTTGTTGATGGCCGCCAGGTAGTCCTCATGCTGCTGTGGCTCGAAACCCAGCTTCTCCGGCCCCAGAAAGGCGCCGGAAGAATCCAGGATACGCAACACGATCTTCTCGCCCCACAGGGTAGGGCAACTGGAAACACGAAAGTCAAACGCCTGGCCCTTGGAAATATTGAGCTTGATACGCCCATCCTGCGGCACGCGACGCTCGGCAATGTCCAGGCTGGCCATCACCTTCAGGCGGGCCGAGAGCCGTGGTGCCATCTTCTTCGGTGGGCGAACCTGGGTGACCAGCACACCATCGATCCGAAATCGCACCCGGTACTCTTCTTCGTAAGGCTCGAAGTGAATATCCGATGCCCCCTTGCGGATGGCATCAACCAGCACCTTGTTGACAAAGCGCACCACCGGCGCTTCATCGGCACCCTCGAGGCCGGCATCGGCCTTGTCTTCCTGCTGCTCGCCGGCATCGAACTTCAGGTTGTCGAGATCATCTTCCTGATCGGTCAGTTCGCTGAAGGCCTGGGCCGTATTCGCCAGGGCGCGATCAATGGCACCATCGATGGCGTTGTACGGGGCTAGCACGGTTTCGATGATGAAGCCGGTCGAGAAGGCAATCTCGTCCATCCCGGCCTTGTTGCCCGGGTCGGCCGAGGCCACATACAGGCGCTTGCCGCGCTGGGCCAGGGGGATGATCAGGTGCTTGCGCAGCAAGTCCTCCTTGACTACATCCAGCGGCGCATGCTTGAAATTCATCGCCGACAGATCGATCAGCGGCATGCCGAAATCTTCAGCCGCCAGATGCGCAAAGCCCGCCGCATCAATAATCTTTTCACGGACCAGATGGCTGGTAAAGGTTCGCCCCTTTTCACCCGCCTTGGCCATGGCAGACATGGCCTGCTCCTCGGACATCAGTCCGTTCTCCACCAGCTTCCGAGCCAGGCTGGAAAGCCGGATGGCGGGGGTTGATTGTGCATACATGTTCGCGCGTTCTCCTGGTCAGACGCAATCTACTTTCATGCTATCGCGCAATTGCCTGATTTGCAAAGGTTAGAACAAGCCCGTGAAGGTGTCCTTTCAAGCGCTTTTTGGGCGATCAACCCAGTGCCACTGACCGCCATCAACCCAGCAGCCAGAAATCAACGATGTGCTCGCCCCAGATCATCGCAATCCAGCCGGCTGCCGCCAGGTAGGGGCCGAATGCAATCGGAATGTCGCGGCGATGGCGCAGGGCCACCATCAGCGACAATCCGACCACCGCACCAACCAGCGAGGCCAGCAGGATGATCAGCGGCAACATCTGCCACCCCAGCCAGGCACCCAGGGCGCCCAGTAGCTTGAAATCACCAAAACCCATGCCTTCCTTGCCGGTCAGAATCCGGAAGGAATGAAAAATCAGCCAAAGCGCACCGTAGCCGACAATTGCGCCGATGACCGCATCTTCCAGGCTGGCAAACAACCCAAACCACAGGTTCAACGCCAGCCCCAGCCACAGCAATGGCAGGGTGATCTGGTCCGGCAGCAAATGGTGGTCAAAATCAATCCCCGTGGCGGCAATCAGCGCCCAGGTCAGCACCAGCGCCGCGGCGCCCTCGGCCGTCGCCCCGAAATGCCAGATGACCGCGGCCGACAGCAGCGCCGTGGCCAACTCCACCAGCGGGTAACGCCAGGAAATCGAGGTGCCACACTGCCGGCATCGCGCCCGCAGAATCAGCCAGCTAAGCACCGGAATATTGTCGTACCAGGCAATCGCCGTCCCACACTTCGGACACCGCGACCCCGGAAACACCAAGCCCGGCGGCGCCTCCTCCTTGTCCTCGATCTCCAGCAGCTCCCGGCACTGACAGCGCCAGTCATGAAACAACCGCGCCGGCAACCGCAAGATCACCACGTTCAGAAAACTACCAACCAGCCCCCCAAAAACAAAAGCAAATCCGGCCAAAACGGCCGGATGCAAGG
>SLQY01000192.1 GCA_007131235.1 Wenzhouxiangella sp. | reverse complement strand
GTGGCGGACCAGCTTTCACGTGTCGGACTACCTGACGGCCAGGCCAGGTGCCGCCGGTTTTGCTCTGGTCACTCTGGCCGGCGGATTCCCGTTGGCCCTGGCCCGCGCCGACTTGCGCCCTTATCTGCTGGTGGCTCTGGCAATTTTCGTGCTCCCCATGCTGGCTGCACCCTACTTTCGCTACGCCCAGCCGGGAGTCGTGGCCCTGATCCCGGTCCTGGTTGCCGCGTTATGCCACAACCGCAGCCGCTACTCAACCGGCTTGCTGGCCGCCCTGGTCGTGCTGCAGATTGCCTACCAGGCCAACAGTTTGTGGATGCTGCGCCTGGGCGCGCTGGAAACGCGAGTCTTGCAGGGCCAGAACGCAGTGCTTGAACGCTTTGTACCAGAGCGGCTGATCGCCCGCCAGGTGCGTGTCGCCAAACCTGATGCGCGCATTTTTCTGGCCGCCCGAGAACGCCCCTACGTCGCCATTTTCGCCGGCCAGGCTTTTACCTGGAGCTGGTACGACTACCAGCTCCAGCAAGCCGGACGGGTGGCCAATACCGATCCTCGAGGGTACGCCTGGCAGCAACTCTGGGCCGACCACGGCCTGACCCACGTCCTGGTTGCCGGTCAGGTGGAAGCTTCCATCATGGCCGCGATCGAAGATGCCATGCTGGTCGCCGAGGCAGGCGATGTGCGGCTTTTTCGCCTGGGGACGGCGTCGGAGGTTGACCTTGCGGCCAGAAGAAACAAGGCCCGACAGCCATCATTTTTACCCGGTCCAGCTGAACGATGAAGTTGGCCCATCAAGGATCGCTGTTCCTGCTTTTCGGTGGTATACAGCTAGCCCTCGACTGGTTGCTGTATGTCGTTCTCACCGCGTTCGGTGTACCTGTGATCACGGCCAACATCCTGGCTCGCACTGTTGTCGCAGCGCTGGGCTTTGTGCTCAATGGCCGCTACACCTTCGCCCGCGCCGGGACTGCCCGGCTTGGCTGGTGCCGATTCTCGCGCTTTGGTATGGCCTGGCTGACACTGACTGCGTTGAGCACCCTGCTCCTTACTCTCGTCGCCAACCGGTTCGGCCTGGGCCATTCCTGGCTGGCCAAGCCGCTGGTGGAGGCTTTCATGGCCGCGATCAGCTTCTTTCTGCAACGCCATTGGGTGTATCGATGAAAACCAGCATTCAGCCCGCCCCAGCCCCGTATCGACTTTCCAACCGGAGGCTTTTTCCATGACCTCGCAATCCGCTTCCAACAACACCGAAGCAAATGTAGCAGTTGTCATTCCCTGCTATCGCTCCGGCGACCTGGTGCTTTCGGTGATCGAAAAGATCGGGCCGGAAGTCGGCTGGATCTTCGTGGTCGACGATGATTGCCCTCTCAAGACCGGCGACCAGGTCGAGGATCAGTGCAAGGATTCAAGGGTCACCGTATTGCGGCATACTGAAAACCAGGGCGTCGGTGGCGCGACCGTGACGGGCTACAAGGCGGCCCTCCAGACCGCAGCCAGGATCATGGTCAAGATCGACGGCGACGGCCAGATGGACCCGGGCCTGATTCCGCTCCTGGCCCGGCCCGTTTCCGAAGGACTGGCTGACTACTCCAAGGGAAATCGCTTTTACAATGTGCACGACGTGGCCACCATGCCTGCGGTTCGTCTTTTCGGAAACGCCGTCCTGTCGTTTCTGACCAAGCTTTCGTCTGGTTACTGGCAGCTGTTCGACCCGACCAATGGCTACACCGCGGTTCATCGTTCGGCCCTGGAGATGATCGAACTGGACTTCGTTGCGCGTCGCTATTTCTTTGAATCGGACATGCTTTACAACCTGTACCAGGCGCGCGCCGTCGTGCGCGAAATGCCCATGAAAGCGGTTTACGAAGATGAACCCTCAAGCCTCAAGCCCGGCCGGGTGATCGGAACGTTTCTGCGCGGACACCTGCGCAACCTGATGCGCCGAATTGGCTACAATTACTTCATTCGCGGCTTCTCAGCAGCGTCTATGGCGCTGGTCGTGGGCATGGGGCTGATGAGTTTTGGCCTGGTATACGGCGGTTACCACTGGTGGCAGTCGGCCGTCACGGCCACGCCGGCCAGTGCCGGCACCGTCATGATGGCAGCCCTGCCCGTCATGCTCGGTGTCCACCTGTTGATCTCATGGCTCAACTTCGATATCGCTTCGGAGCCGCGCCTACCGTTGCAATATTATCTGGACCAGGATCGCACCTCAATTGCTCCAGAACTCCAATCGGCCCATGCCCCAAAAAGGAATTGATCCACTGTGTCAAGTAGTCACCCAACCGTCGGCCTGATTTCGCTCGGCTGAGTATAGGGCGTATACCCCCCCATTTACTGAATTCCAGCAGTATCCGGAGCCAAGTCCAGCCGGCGTTTGACCCCGTTTGCAGCCTGCAGTGGTTTGGATCTCGCCCGATTCTCCCCTGACGTAGCCAATCGAACGACGAAGCACCCCAAACTTCCTGTCATTGGCCTATTCCGGCACGAGCGCCGCCGGACCGCGCTTGGCTCAAGCACGAGCTGAACCCAGTTTGGTTTGATTCAGGAATGCA
This sequence comes from Wenzhouxiangella sp., assembly GCA_007131235.1. Lineage (GTDB taxonomy): Bacteria > Pseudomonadota > Gammaproteobacteria > Xanthomonadales > Wenzhouxiangellaceae > Wenzhouxiangella. Next base: position 4,563 of record SLQY01000192.1, on the reverse strand, counting down.
AGCCGATTCGCTTGGCCGGCGGCGCGCGGCTGCCTGCCCACAGGCCGGGAAGATCCTTGTTGCCAGATGATTCAGGGCCAAAAAAATGCCTGTTCCGGAATTTTCCCCAAAAAGAATAGGGAATCCATGACAGCACGGGTGCGGTCCGAGAAGTCATTGCTTGAGCGCCCCCTGAAACCAATCGCCGGTGTAGATGCCGACAGCTTGCTGGAGATGACCGAAGCCAGTTACATCGATCTGGTGCAGTGGAACGGTGAACAGACAAGGGCTGACAAACGCGGCAAATTGCGTCGTGAGGAGCAGTCCACTCCGCCGGCCGCTATCTGGAGCCTGGCTGATGCTCCAAATCAATGGGTCCGCCAGGTTCAGGGCACCGAAAGCCACTACTACCGCGTCATCGGGTCGGCCGAGGCGTTGATGGCGAAGGCGGCTGAACTCGGTCAGAGCTGGATGAAACACAAACAATGTCTGTCCCGGAATTTCCGTCTCGAAAAAGTACCTCCGGATCTGGCAGCCCCTGCGCAATTTCCGCGTAATGAGTAACAGAGGGGCAATTTGGCCGCACGATCACCACAGCGAGGTAGCACATCATGTTGTTGAAGTTAGGCTCCCGGGGCCAACCGGTCGTCAATCTGCAGAATGACCTCAATCGGGCCATGCAACAGATGCCGGTTCAGATGTTGCAGCCCGATGGACGATTTGGTCCCAAGACCGAGGAAAGGGTTCGATTCTTTCAGCACACGGCGAATATCACGTCCGATGGCATCGTAGGGCCGAAGACTCGCACGGTTCTCAACAGCAGGCTTATGAGCCCGAAAGCCGCCGCGCGACCGGCCAGCTCACCAACGGCTTCGCGGCCAAATCGAGCACCTTCGGAACTGACAGAGGCCGAGGTCAGGCAAATGGTGGAGGACCTGGTCGACAACCCGGATAGCTTCTTCAGAAGCATCCGTCTCAGTGACGTGATGTTCGTAGTAGGCCGCTGCAGAGATGCTGCCGGACTTCTACTCACTCTCGAATTTCTGAAGTGGGGCTCGGCCACCACTGGTCTTGCTGCCAGCACTGGTGCTGCTACTGCTGCTGGCTTTGTGCACATGGCAGGTCCGGTCTTTTTCGTGGCCGCAGCCGGTTTCAACTGGCACAAGGCGGTGACTACCAGCAGCCGAACCTACGGCCTGCGCGGTTCGGCCTATGCCTATACCAGCTGGGTGTTTGGTAATTGCAGGGTAGACCAGTCGGCTGAGATCCTGCGCCGGATCGAGTCATTCCGGGAGCGCAATATGGAGCCCTATCATCGGGCCTGGAGGGCGGCCTCGGAGGAAACGCGCCAGAAGCTGGAACGGGCCGATTTCGGCGGAACGCCACAAAATGTCGTCAAACAAACCCTGAGGGCTCTGTATCGTGACTGCCCGCAAAATTTTTGTCTGGACGTACTCAAGACGATGGCGGAGCAACGCGACTTTTTCCGCCGGCCGCTGGTCCCGCGCAGTCAGCAGGCTGTCTGGGTGCAGGAATACGCGGTCCGGTATCCGCACTGATCCGCAAGCGATCGGAGCGGCCAGCTCAAGCCGGCACCGCCGGTCCCACTAGCAGCAAATTTCGGGACAGGCACGATCTAAGAAATCTCCCATGATCGACCAAGGAGATTTCCTACCTGGTCAAGGCAAGGTCTTCGGATTTGCCTGGCTGGGTCCATAGGCACACTCGTTATGACCTACCCACGCAGTCAGATGGTCGCCGAGGGCGAGGCCGGATTCTTTCACGTCGTGACCCGTTGCGTCCGGCGGGCTTGTCTCTGCGGCCGCGACAAGCTAAGCGGTCAATGCTTCGAGCACCGCCGCCAGCATAGGCAATGGAGCAGTTGCGGTTTCCGCGACTCGCGGAAGAAGCGGGTGCGGAATGCCGTTATGCGTGGATCGAGGCGCGCATCCTTGAGCTGGCCAGTGTGCTTTTTTGCCGGTGAGTGGCCAAAATAATGTTTTTGACAACATATGGCGTTGAGAGCATACTTCAACAATGCAGTGGGAGGTAAAGTTTGCTGAGGAGTTCGATCCGGAGTTCGACGAACTTGATGAAGAGGTGCAGGACGAGCTTCTGGCAAAGGCAAAGTTGCTCGAAGCATTCGGGCCGGAACTGGGTCGCCCCCATGTCGATACCCTGAACGCTTCCCAGCACGCCAATATGAAGGAGTTGAGATTCAATGCTGTTGGCTGCGCTTGGAGAGTGGCCTTCGCACTTGATCCGGAAAGGTCTGCGATCATACTGGTGGCCGCAGACAAGGCCGGTGTGAAGGAGCGGCGATTCTACCGTCGGTTATTGAAAATTGCTGATGAGCGATTCGGCAATCATTTGAAACGTAAGGAGTGACCATGTCCCGAGCATTGACTGATAAGCTGAATTCGCTCCCCGAAGATCGCCGTGCGCGGATCGAAGCTCGTGCTGAGGAGCTGATCGACCAGGAATTGACCTTGCGCGAACTGCGCAAGGCGCTCGATATGACACAGACCGCCCTTGCCGAGCAACTGAAGGTTGGTCAGGACACCGTTTCACGCCTTGAGCGGCGTACCGACATGCTGCTAAGCACACTGGATGATTATGTGACAGCACTGGGCGGAAACTTGGAGCTGAATGTCGAGTTTCCCGGGCACCGGAAGGTCCGTCTCAAGTCTTTGCATGAGACGAAGGGCAATAGCGAAGCGGCTGCCTGAGCATAATCGGATGATTCCGCTACTACCGCGCCACTGGCTCGGCCGAGGCGTTGATGGTTACTCGTCTCGTAAGGGAGCGTCCCGTCGCAGGAAGGACTTCCTTATGAGACGAGTCGAGCCGAAGCGCTCGGCCAGGTGTGGATTTGAGCCTCCCTTGTTCATGACGTCTTCGACTGCAACGCCGCCAAGCACCGCATCTGGCGGCTTTCCCTCGGTCGTGGTTCCTCAACGTACAGTCGAGTACGCCTCCGGACCGCTCGGTCACAAAAGCCCCCCAGCTACAGCACTAGGCGACGTTTCGTAACGAATCCGCCATGGACAAGGGAGGCTGGAGGCGTGGCCAGCGAAGTGGCGAAGAAGTTCCTGCGCGAACGACCTACCTGATCCCCGAACTCAAGCTGAAACTGACCAGGACCGGCACAGCCGGGAGTTGGCGTGGGCGTCATTCGGGATTTTGGCGACTCAAGGCCAGCGTGGGTTGCTGACGGGGCTGAATTCAGGCTGAGCAAGCTGGCGCGAGGATAACGAGCAAGGATCGGAAGCTGGTGCGAGGTGATCGGAGAAGGTCAAATATTGTGTGTCCTGGATTTTGGGAATATCAGGCGGGCTGATGAAAAACGAGCGGCAGGCCGATGGCCTCGGCCAGTCGAGCCTGCCTCTGGTCACCGGTGATGAACTGGGCGCAATTCAGACATTCGGCTGCGGCGACGTGCAGAATATCCATGGATCGGGTACCTAATCGAGCTGAATGATCTACTGCCAGTGACTCGGCACGGGAATAGACTTCCGCCAATGGCTCAATCGGGACATGCCACAAGCCAGCACGTATATCTTCAAACAGGTCCTGGCGGGCCAGCGCGATGGCATCAACTGTCAGTTCATCACGGAAGATTTTCAACTGCCAGGCATTGGTCAACTCAAGCCGGTGCAAGCTGGTCAGAAAGGCGGGTGGCGAGAAACGGTCGCGCAGAGCCAGGGCGGCGGCGCTGTCGGCTTCCGGCAGGTACCATTTGGTCAGGATCCCGGTATCGACGTACAGCATCAGAACCGTTCCTGTCGATCCTCGTCGAGAATTCGGCTGGCCGGAATCCCATCTTTCACATGCACCGCCAAACGCTTGAAGCGCGCTTCGGAATCAGGCCATTGCATGGTGGCCGATTCTGGCTCTGGTGGGCCAAGTTGAGCAACGACCTTGCCACGGCGGGTAATCCGCACCTTCTCACCACGCTCGACTGCTTCGAGCACGTCTGCCAGATGATGCTGCACATGCCGTACGTTGAATTCCTTCATGTTATACATGGTGCCTTACATTGGCGGAATAATCAACCTCACCATGGTCTGAGTCTCCCGTGTTGGTCCCTTCGACGGCAGCCCTGCTGGGGGCTGTTGACGGGGTGCATTTAAGTCGCGGTAGGAATGTCGGTTACCCGGCACCCCCCGCACAGATCCGGACGTGCGCTACTAACGCATCCGGCTCCTGCTTCGAGTCAAACGCTCCAACAGGGAGCCAGGCAAAAAAAGCGGCCCGGCTCGCTGTCGTGCGCAGCCTGAGCAATCCCGATTCTGCTTGCCCTTCGCTCCACAGACTCCTCCATCTCCAGGGATTTCCCCGTCAGTTTTGTTCGCCTGCCTCTTCACTAGCGCCCGCCTGAGGCCATGGCGGTTTCCGCGCAGCGGATGAAGCCATGGCCGGAAGAAGGATCAGCGCGTGCCCGCCTGAGGCCATGGCGGTTTCCGCGTAGCGGATGAAGCCATGGCCAGAAGGCGGATCAGCGCGTATGGTTCTGTCCGACTCCCCGTTCACAAAGCTGAGCTTATTTGTAATATTTCCTCAGCCCGACCGCCGTGGAATCAT
>SLQY01000207.1 GCA_007131235.1 Wenzhouxiangella sp. | reverse complement strand
TCGAGCCAGTTGATCGCGCCGATGGCCACGAAGATCAGAAAGATATTGCGCCCGAAAATGACCATCAGCAGGATAACGAAAAACATGAAGGGCATGGCGTAGATGGCGTCGACAGCCCGCATCATCAAATTGTCGACGCGGCCACCGAAGTATCCGGCCACCGCCCCGTAGCTGATGCCGATGACCAGCGAGACCAGGGTTGCCACCAGGCCAACCAGCAGCGAAATCTGCCCGCCGATCATGGTCCGGGCGAACAGGTCGCGGCCCAGTGCATCGGTGCCAAAGACATGGCCGGTTTCCAGCGATGGCGGGGTCGAGTAGTTGTCCCAGTCAGGTATCTCGTGGTCCCATTGGCTCAGCATCGGGCCGACGATGACCATGATGATCATCAGGCTCAACACCAGCAGCGCAAATACCGCCGCCCGGTTTTTCAGCAGCCGGTGCCAGGCATCGACATACAGCGACCGACCCTTGATGATTCGGGTATCCAGGGCCTGCTCGAAGGCATCGCGTGGCACCTCGTTCACGGCCCGACCTCGGCATCGTCGTAACGAATGCGGGGATCAAGCCAGGCATAGAGCAGATCGACCACGAAATTGAACAGGATGATGAGAATTCCGTACAGGATGACCACCCCCATGACCAGGGTGTAATCCCGGTTCAGCGCGCCCTGGACAAAGTAACTGCCAACTCCGGGGATGGTGAAGATGCGCTCAACCACGACCGACCCGGTGAGAATGGCGGCCGCAGCCGGGCCCAGGTAGGAAATGACCGGCAACAAGGCCGGCTTCAACGCATGGCTGATCAGCACCTTTTTTTCCGGCATGCCCTTGGCTCGCGCCGTGCGGATAAAGCTGGAGTGCAACACCTCGATCATCGAGCCACGGGTAATGCGGGCGATGTAGGCAATCATCGGCAGGGCCAGCGTGATGACCGGCAGGACCATGCGCGAGGGCGTGTACTCCCAGCCCCCGGCAGGCAGCCAGCCCAGGATGATGGCAAACAGCAGGATCAGCAGCGGGGCCATGACGAAGTTGGGAACCGATATCCCGATCATGGCGATGCTCATCACCGAGTAATCGGCCGGTCGATTCTGGCGCAATGCCGCCCAGGCCCCAACCGGAATACCGATCATCAAGGCCAGCAACAGGGCCAGCGCGCCGAGCGTGAATGAAACCGGCGCACCCTGGATGATCAGATCGTTGACGCTCCAGTCCAGGTAATGAAACGACGGGCCGAAGTCGAGGCGAACAATCTGCCAGATATAGCGCCCGTACTGAAACAGCAGCGGTTCATCGAGATGGTACTTGGCTGCCAGGTTGGCCTCGATTTCCGGCGGCAGGGCGCGCTCGCTGTCAAATGGCCCGCCCGGCGCAATCCGGATCAGGAAGAACGCGAACGTGATCAACAAAAACAGCGTCGGAATGGCCGAAGCCAGCCGCTTCAGCGAAAAGTTCAGCATGGCTGGCCCCGGTCGGCAGGCGCAGACAGGGATACCGGATGAGCGGAAGACAGCGAAAGCCCGTTCGCTTCAGGTGCCTGGTTGCCGTGCTGCTCTTCCGGCTCAGGCGTTGCCGACTCGGTGGGCGTCTGGTCCGGTGGATCGACAGGGTCAGCGCTGTCGGAAAGCTCGTCCTTTTTTCTGACCAGGAACATGTGGCGGCTCAGGTGCTGGTCCATCACGTTTTCCTGCCAGCCCTGGAGGCGCGGGTCGACCAGGCGCTTGGAGACGTAGGTAAACACCGGCAGAATGACCTGGTCGGCCAGCAACTTGCGCTCGGCCTCGACCATCAGGTTTCGGCGTCGTGCGGGGATACGCTCGGCGGCGATCTGCTCGAGCAGCCGATCGAAGCTGGGATTGTTATAGCCGGCATCGTTGCGGCCGTGGGCTGAGTGAAACAGCTCGAGGAAACTGAACGCATCCTGGTAGTCACCGATCCAGCCGGCTCGAAACACCTGGGTCACCCGACGCTGGGCCCGGTTTTGCAGGAACACCCGAAATTCCTCGTTGACCATGCGCGTGCGCACGCCCAGCACCTGCTTCCACATCGCCGCCATGGCTACCGCGATCCGGCGATGATTTTCCGAGGTGTTATAGCGCAGCTCCACGGTCAGCGGGTTGCTTTCCGAGTAGCCGGCGGCCAGGTACAGTCTCAGCGCCTCCGCCTCCCGCTCGGCCTGGGTCCATTCCGCGTATTCCGGTACCGGCGGCTGGTAGTCGGGCAGACCGGCCGGCACCAGGTTGAAGGTCGGTATTTCGCCAAAACGGCTGACCCGTTCGGTAATGATGTCGCGATCGATGGCCAGGTTCAGGGCGCGCCGCAGGTCGGGATTTTCCTGGAACGGATAGCGGGTCAGGTTGAAGGAAAAAAAGTAGGTGCCAAACCACGGCGCGACCATCAGTGCGTCTTCCATGTTCTCGGTCAGCCAGCGAAACTGGCCGCTTGGCACCTGGAAGGTCCAGTGCAGATCACCGGCCCGAAAACGGTTGAATTCCGTGTTTTCGTCCTCGAAGGGGAAATAGACCACGCGCTCGATGATGACGTTGGCGGCGTCGCGGTAATGCAGGTTGCGGACCAGCTCCACGCGCGCACGTACCTGCCAGTCGGCCAGCACGAAAGCACCGTTGGAGACCAGATTGCCGGGACGCACATGAGCATTGCCATGAGCCTCGTAGCTGGGTCGATGCACCGGGTAGGTGGTCGGGTGGGTGAGCAGGCCGAGAAAGTAGGGGGTTGGATCGTCGAGCAGGACCTGGAAAGTGGTCTCGTTCAAGGCAGACACCCCCAGGTTTGCCGGGTCGTCGTCACCGGCCAGAATGGCGGAGGCATTGGCAACCGGCGCCAGCATGCGGCTGTAACCGGCTGCCGTTTGCGGGTCGACTAACCGGCGCCAAGACCAGACGAAGTCCTCGGCCGTGACCGCGTCGCCGTTGCTCCAGCGGCCGTTGGGGTCGAGATAAAAGGTATAGGTCAGTCCATCGCGACTGATATCCCAGTGGATGGCCGCGCCTGGCACGATGCGACCGTCCGGATCGGTCGTGGTCAGCCCCTCGAACAGGTCACGCAGAATATTGGCTGACGGCACACCCTCGGCCAGGTGCGGGTCCAGCGTTTGGGGCTCCTCGCCATTGCCCCGATACAAGACCTGTGCCTCGGCCAGCAGCTCGAACAAGGGCCGACCGCCCTCGTCAAGCTCCAGGGCGACCGGGACCGGCAGCCGCGGCACGCGCACCAGCTCCCCGTCGGCATCACGCTCGGCACAGCCGGCCAGGGTCAGCAGCACAAGCAGCCCGACCATGCGCTTCATCGCAGCGCCAGCCAGCGTGACAGGTGGATATCCATCAGGTTATCTTCAAAGCCCTCGACATCGGCATGAACCAGGTGACGGGATACATAGTAGTACAGCGGGATGATTACTTGCTGATCGAGCACGCGTTGCTCTGCTGCCCGCAACCGATCAAATCGTTCCTGTCCGTTGGCCTCACGGGCCGAAGCCATGAGGCGGTCGAACTCGGCATCATGCCAGAAGCTGTAGTTAAGCGGGCTGTCTGACTCAAACAGCTGCAGAAAATTGGCCGCATCGCGCCAGTCGGCAATCCAGCCGCCGCGCACGACCTGGGTAATCCGGCCCTGGCGACGGTTGGCGACGAACACCTTCCATTCCTCGTTGACCTGGCGGGTCTGCACGCCGAGATGTTCACGCCACATGGCGGCCACGGCCGCAGCCATCCGGCGATGGGCCAGCGAGGTATTGAAGCGCAGTTCCACGCGCAGCGGTCGGCGTTCGCTGTAGCCGGCCTGGCGATACAGTTGCCGGGCCTCGGCAACACGCTCGGCCTGGCTGCGTGGATCACCCGGATCGACTGCCGGCCAACCTGGCATGCCCGGCGGAATCAGCTGCCAGGCCGGCACCTCGCCAGCACCCAGCACGCGCTCGGTCAGCAGCTCGCGATCAATCGAAAGGCTTAGCGCCCGGCGCAGGGCCAGGTTGTCAGCAAACGGTGCGCGCTGATGATTGAAGACCAGGAAAAACGAGCCCAGGTAGGGCGCGATGCGAAGTTCATCACCGAACAACTCCCGGAGCCAGCCCAGGCGCCCGGGAGGAATGGTCTCGGTGATGTGCAGCTGGCCGGCGCGGTAGCGCGACAACTCGACGTTGGGCTCTTCGATGACATGCCAGTGAACCGCCTGCAATTCGATGCGGTCGGCTTGCCGAAAGCGGGGGTTGGCGGAAAGCATGATATGCGAGCCCGGAACTCTTCCATCCAGCTTGAACGGCCCGCTGAACAGCGCTTGCTCACCCGGCCACGGATAGGTCACCGGGTGGGTCAGCAGCTCGGCCAGCCACGGCACCGGCCGGACCAGCTCGACTTCCAGCACATGGTCGGCGATGGCGCGAATACCCACCGCATTCTCGCCTGCCTGCCCTGTTCGCCGCTCCCGGGCACCAGCAACCACGTCGAGCAACCCCACCGTCGGTGATCCAGTGGCAGGGGCCAGCGCACGCTGCCAGCCGGCGACAAAGTGTTCGGCAAGAATGGGCGTGCCGTCCGACCAGCGCGCCGACTCGTCGAGCTCGAACGTCCAGACCCGGCCATCACTGCTCACCGTCCATGCCCGGGCGATACCGGGAATCAGCTCGGCACGGGCATCGAAAGTGACCAGGCCCTCGTGCAGGTCACGCAGCACGTTGAGCGCGCTCAGGCTCTGGGCTAAGTGGATATCGAGCGCGTCGGGTTCCGGGCCCAGCCCCCGGTGCAGGGTCTGCCCACCGGCGAGGCCGGGCGGAGACACTATTGCAAGCGCGAAGGCCAGGCAAAACCATACGGCACGCAAAAGCATGCAATCCATAGCGCTTCGGTCGGGTCTTGTTGTCACAGTCTGCATGCAGGCTTGCGTTAAAAGGGCGATAATCGCAAACTCATTTTAGCCTCGGGCGATGCCGTGACACCGGATCATACCCTCACCGACAAGCGCGAACTGGCCGCCTGGCTGGAATCCGGCTGCAAACCTAAAAGTGACTGGCGCATTGGCACCGAGCACGAAAAGTTCGGTTTTTGCAGCGAGACACTGTCGCCCCTGCCCTACGCCGGGGAACGTGGCATCCGGGCGATGCTTGAAGGCCTGGCGCAGCGTTTTGATTGGGAAATCGTGGCCGAAGACGGTCTGCCGATCGCGCTGAAAAAGCCCGACGGCTGCTCGATTACGCTGGAGCCCGGTGGCCAGCTCGAGCTGTCCGGGGGCCTGCTCGATAATCTCCACCAGACCTGCAACGAGGTCAATGGCCATCTGGCCGAAGTACGCGCCATCGCCGAGCCACTTGGTATCGGCTTTATCGGCTTAGGGTTTCATCCCACGGCCCGGCGCGAGGATATCGAGTGGATGCCCAAGGCACGCTACGTGATCATGCGCAACTACATGCCCAAAGTCGGCCAGCTCGGCCTGGACATGATGAAGCGCACCTGCACCGTGCAGGTCAATCTTGACTATTCCAGCGAGGCCGACATGGTCGCCAAGTTTCGCGCCTCGCTGGCCCTGCAGCCCATCGCCACCGCCCTGTTTGCCAACTCGCCCTTCGTCGAGGGCAAGCCCAGCGGTTTTGTCAGCTACCGCAGCCAGGTCTGGACCGACACCGATCCCGATCGCACCGGCATGCTGCCATGGGTGTTCGAGTCCGGCATGGGCTTTGAGCGCTACGTGGAATGGATGCTGGATGTGCCGATGTATTTCGTCCGCCGCAACGGCCGCTACATCGACGTTGCCGGTCAATCCTTCCGCGACTTCCTGGCCGGCAAGCTGCCTGGCCTGGAAGGCGAGCACCCCACCCTGGCCGACTGGGAAGACCACCTGACGACGGCCTTTCCCGAGGTGCGGCTGAAGCGCTTTTTGGAAATGCGCGGTGCCGACGGCGGCCCCTGGCGACGCCTGTGCGCCCTGCCGGCTTTCTGGGTTGGCCTGCTCTACGACCAGCAAAGCCTGGATGCATGCCTGGCCCTGACCCGTGACTGGACCCTGGCCGAACGCCAGGCGCTGCGCGACGATGTCGCCCGCACCGGCCTGAAGGCAAAGATCCGCGGCAAGCGCGTCAGCGACGTTGCCCGGCAACTGCTCCAGCTGGCTCGCCAGGGCCTGGCCCGGCGCCAGCGCCTGAACGGCGCCGGCGACCACGAAGGCGGCTTCCTGAACCCGCTGGAGGAAGTCGTCGACCGCGGCACGACCCCGGCCGAAGTCAAGCTGGCCGCCCTCGAAACCCGCTGGCAAGGCGATATTCGTCGAATTTTTCGAGAGTTTGCGTATTGAGGGAGAAGGGGAGAAGGAAGATGGAAAAGGGAAGAAGATGTTGGGGCGGGTAGGTGCGTCGAGCCTTGGATTGTTGGCCAAGCTGGATCGCGGCAGGATCTTGTAGCCCGGTCCAACGCGTCCGGGGTCCATGTTTGGTGAAGCACCAAATGGTTGAAAGTGACAGTGCCGCCCATTGTGCCTGCAAGCCCAAGCCCGGATTATGGCGATGAAACAAGCATGGTCCCCGGCCACGTTGGGCCGGGCTACGACTTGCCTGAAGTGGTGACGATGATTGGGGCTTGGTCCCCGGTCGCACATACGGTCGGATTCCACGTTGGCACGTGCAACGGCACTCCACCTTCGCTTCTTGTGCGCGAGCGCACAAACCGCAAAGGCTCCGCTGCCTGCACTTCTTGCCTGCGGCAAACCGCACCTGCCCTCCAACCTGCGCTGGGCCGGGCTACGGGTGGAAAAGCGGCGACAGGCGAGACGATTGAAGGCGGGCACGTCAATCTACCTTCTCCTAACTCTCGCATTGGGTGGTACCTGTCAGATCGCGGACTGGGCGGGTGGCGATGATTGCGGCATGGTCCCCGGCCGCGTTGGGCCGGGCTACGGTTGCTGCCCGATTCTTTTCTCAACCCCGCACCAATTATGAACTGGAGATATCCGAGCGCAGTCATAGCCTGGGTTCGTGTATGGTTTTGGCGGGTGAATTGGCTGGACCACTTTCGCTTGGATGCTGGTGGTCAGTGGCACAAAGGATTGGTAATGGATATTCGCAGACCCCCGGCGCGGGGACAGCGTTGGCGGAAAACTCTGGTCTGGGCCGCGCCGGCT
>SLQY01000221.1 GCA_007131235.1 Wenzhouxiangella sp. | reverse complement strand
AGTCGAGCGAGCAGTTCCGGATTGTCGTTGACCGCCGGCTGAAGCTCGGTGCCAGTCATGCCGATATCCGCGGCATTGACAAAGATGGTCGGAATGCCGGCGCTGATGAAACTGGCCTTGAGCCGGCCGAAGCCGGGTGCCTCGAACTCATCGACGACTTGGCCGGTCGGCAACACGGGCGCATCGCCCGTCGGAGCCATGAAATCGATGCGCACCTCGGCGGCAGGAAAAGTCACTCCATCGAGCTCGAAATCGCCGCTTTCCTGGACCTGGCCATCGCTGATAGGGACGTGGGCCACGATCGTCCGTTCAATATTGGCCTGCCAGATGCGTACCTGGCAGATGCCATTGTCAGGAACGCGACCTGGGTCGACCAACCCGTTGGCGATGGCAAACGAGCCCACCGCGGCGGTCAGATTGCCGCAGTTGCCGGACCAATCGATAAAGGGCTGGTCGATGGAGACCTGGCCGAACAGGTAGTCCACGTCGTGATCTTTACGGATGGACTTTGACAAGATCACGGTCTTGGAGGTGCTGGATGTCGCCCCGCCCATGCCGTCGGTGTGCTTGCCGTAAGGATCCGGCGAACCAATCACCCGCAGGAACAGGGCATCACGCGCCGGCCCTGGCTTGCGCGCCCATTCCGGCAGGTCGTCAAGCCTGAAGAAAACGCCCTTGCTGGTCCCACCGCGCATGTAGGTGGCGGGGATTCGAAGCTGGGGTCCATGCGTCATTTGATCCTTAGTCTCCCTGCGCTGATCGACGTTGATGGCAAGGGTACACAGTTTTGTTGCCGCGTACCTGATTGATACCGGCAACCAGCAGTTCCTGCCGGATGCCATGACAGGCTTCCCGGCGCCGGGAAGGGGTAGACTACCAGAGCAATTCTGACTGCCAATCCGAGACCGTTCATGCACAGAATCCTGTTCATCGCTCTTTTCGCGCTAATGCCTGGTATCGGACCTGCCCTGGCCGAGACCATCGCCTTCGACCGGATTGCCGTTTTCGATCCAACCAGGCATTCCGTTGAAGTCACCGAGTGTGACCGCCTGGCTGCCCATCCCAACGATCCGCACCGGGTCACGGATGGGTTAACCCGGGCCGAGATGGACCTGGACGCCGTGATGCGCGCCTGTCATGCGGCGCTGGAGCAGGACCCGGACAATCCGCGCCTGAACTATCAGCTGGCCCGCGCTTATGGCTATGCCGGGCGCCATGCGGAAGGCGATGTCTACCGTCAGCGCGCGCTGATGGCCGGCTACCCCCAGTCGCTGTTCGTCATGGGCTACATCATGGTCACCGGCTGGGACGGCTCACCGCCCCGGCCTTGCACCGGCGGAGAACTGATTCGACGCTCGGCCCAGGCCGGTCGCTACGCCGGACTGGTGGCCTTTCCCCACTACCATCTAACCGGGCATTTCGATGACTGCAGCGATGATTACCCGGTCATTGACCGGGCCGAAATGCTGGACTTCCTGGCCCGGGCCACCAGCAGCGATTTTTACCAATCCATCCTGGTTGATCAGCTTGTCCATCAGCTCAACCGGGAGTAGTTCGAACTGAACCACCTTCAGCACGGCATGAGCCCGGCCAGTATCCGCGTATGGACACGGTTCGCCTGACCGCCAACGAATTGGACTTCGAAGTCCTGATTTCGGGGCAATCGAAGCAACTGGTGCTGATGCTGCACGGCTTTCCCGACGATGCGCGTTCCTTTGTCCCCATGATGCGTGTATTTGAGGAGGCCGGCTACTGCTGTGCCGCCCCGTTCATGCGCGGCTATCGGCCAACCGGCGTACCGCCGGCGATCGCCGCTTCCTCGTTTCAAACCATTCAGGTCGCTGATCTTGTCGACGACACCGCGGCACTGGCAAGCCAGTTGGCGACGCAACTCGGTAGCGAGCAGCTTTTCCTGGTTGGCCACGACTGGGGCGCGATTGCCGCCTATGCCACGGTCCAGCAGCACCCGGCATTGTTCAACAAGGCCGTGATGATGTCGGTGCCCCCGGGACGGGTGTTTCTGCGTAACCTGCTGGTAACTCCAGGTCAACTCTGGCGCAGCGCCTACATCTTCTATTTCCAGCTGCCCTGGCTGCCGGAGGCAATGATCCGCAGCGGCCATGGACGATACATCGAAGCCCTGTGGCGCGCCTGGAGCGGGGATGTCGACCAATACCAGGATCGCATCAACGAGGTCATTGGCACTTTGTCAGCGCCTGAAAACCTGCGCGCTGCCCTGGCCTACTACCGCGGCCTGCTGCGTCCTCTACCCGCGCAGTGGCGGCAGTGGAACCGGGCCCGGCGCCTGCTACTGGCGCCGGCCGCCATTCCTTCCCTGGTGCTTGCCGGCGAGCACGACCGCTGCATTCCGCCGGCCATGTTCTCAGGCATGGAATCCTGGCTGGCCGACCGCGCCGGTGGCTTGCACACCATCGCCGATGCCGGTCACTTCCTGCCGCTGGAGGCCACGACAGCCGTGACAAAAGCAACCCTGCACTTCTTTGCCAACGACGATCAGCCCTCCACAGCCGCCAGCAGTTCGCGGGCGCGCGTTTCCAGCGCATCATAGCGGCGGTCGGCGATCAATTCAGGGTCGAATAGCGGCGCAACAAAGCCAATCGCGTAAGCGCCAGCCGCCAGCCAGGCGCGAACGTTTTCCTTGTTCACCCCGTGGGTCGGCACCAGCTTGAGAAACGGCATGGGCCCAAGGCAGGCCTTGGCATAGTCCGGCCCGATCCCAGGTGCAGGGAACAGCTTTTGCAGCGGTGCACCGGCTCGATGGGCGGTGAGCATTTCGGTGGCGGTGTGGGTGCCGGGCATGGCGGCCACACCCAGCTCGCTGGCCGCGGCAATCACGACCTCGTCAACCACGGGCGAGACAAGGAAGCGGGCTCCGGATTCCACGGCCTGGTGCGCCTGCTCCACTTCCAGCACCGTTCCCGCCCCCACGATCACATCGGGGTGGCGGCGGGAAAACTCGCGGATGATGTCATGCACATCGGGAATGGTCAGGGTGAATTCACAAATGCTGAAACCGCCGCGCACGGCTGCTTCCATGGCGTCGATAGCCGCATCAGCATCATCGGTGCGAAGTATGGCCGAGGCTCGAACCTGACCCAGACGGGTCACGAACGCTGAAGGAGTCATGCTGTTTCTCGCTTGGCAGGAGTCAGCAGAAAGATAACCCAAGAACTGACTTGAGCCAATCCTATGTGGTTTGACGCGTATTCCAGCAGGCCAATCAGAATTCAACGGAATCACGCATGGCAAACCGTTCCCGGCGGGCTTGTTCCAACAAGGCAACCTGCCCCTGCACTTCTGGCCCAGCGGCCGGACTGCTGACAATCTGCCTGTTGCTTGTATCCGGCAGCGCGACTGCCGAGCTGATTTTCGGCGCGACCGTGGGCAATTCGTCCACGCCGGACTTTCGTATCTTCCGCGCCACGGGCGGCAACGTCACCCAGGTGCCGCTGAACCTGAGCCAGCCCATGTTCCCCAGCCTGTCGCCAAGCGGTAACCTGCTCGTAATCAGCAGCCCGGACCCGGCCCAACCCTTGGAGGCCAGCCAGGACCTGTTCGCCTTCAACCTGACCACGGGCCAGCGCCGCAAGCTCTGGGACAACGTCACCCAATCACTGCCCGGTGGTGGCTTCCTCTTCGCCACGCCCATGTGGAGCGCGACGTCGAGCAATGGGCAAAGGGTCGCCTTCGTCAACCAGACCTCGGCCACCAGCGGCGGCAATGACCCAGTGTCGGGCGGGGTGCGCCAGCTCCGGGTCATTCGGGCCAGCGACGGGTTCGAGATCGGGCTGGCTGAAATCGGCAATGGTTCGGCCCTGGACTTGTTTCAGTCAGAGTTTGTTGGTATCTCCTGGCAACCGGGAACCGAGTTTTTCGCCACCCCGGCCTACCTGAATATCACCAACAATCTGGGCCAGCCGCTGGCAGCCGCCGGTATTGTCCTGTACGGACCAGTCGGACCGCCTGGACAGCCCTACGTGCGCGCCCAGATCCTGACCTTGCCAAGCGCGGTATTCGACCCCAACACGGGCAGCAACATCATCTCCACCCATGCCTACCCGGCCTTTTCACCCAACGGTCAGCAACTCGCGTTTTTCCGGATCACCTTTCCACTAGCCAACATGGCCGCCCCGGCCCAGGCCGATCTGATCGTCATTTCTACGGCCACCGGCAACGGCCAGGTCATTGCCAGTTTCAACCCGGGCTTTTTCCCGGCAGGCTTGAGCTGGCGCAACAACGCCAACCTGGTCTTTTCCCTGGGCACGCAGTTTCAGGCCGGAGGCATTTTTACTTCCACCATCATTCCAAGCAGCGCTCAGATCTTCACCATCCCCTCTGCCGGTGGCAGCCTGGGTCAGATTCCCGGCGTCGCTCACGGTTTGTTCCCCAATGCCGAGCCACCGAGCGAGATCATTTTCCGCAATCGATTCGAATAGTCACCCGATCGATCATCCAGACCGAGGAATTGAAAGCAAGCCCATCCATGCCCCCCATCGGGGCCCACAACCGATGGTCTTTGCCTCAACCCATGGGCAGGATCAAGGCTTGGGTCATTCCCACCACCATGCCGAAAACAATGATGATCAGCATCTGGTGGTCAAGCAAGGACAGGGCCGTACCGATCAGGATACAGGCCAGCCAGCTCCGCGAGGTCACCCGCCGAAGCGCCAGGCTAAGCCAGGCGAGCATCAAGACGCGCTCGAGCCGCAACGCGTTTTCTCCCACGGTCTGTGCCGACCACTCGGGCTGCCAGTTCTGCAAAGGGATCCAGATCATTGCCAGCAAAGCCGACATCAGAAATGCGAGGGTGTAATAGTTCATCGCCAGGACGAATGCCGGGGCGACCCGGGGCGTTCCTCGCGGCCAGGCCAGGGCGAGCAGCAGGGCAAAGGGAAACAGCGTAAGAACGCGGGCGATAGCTATCCAGCCCAGCGTGCGCGAGTACACCGCATCCTGCAAAAATCGGCAGGACAATCCGATTGCCTCACAATCATTGACCCATTCGCCAATGTCGTGACTGACCAGTTCGGCAAACAGGATGCCGCCGCCGGCCAGGAAATACAGCGTGCTGGCGATCAGGTAGATTCGAATCGGTGGAAGAACGTGGCCGCGATGGCCGGCCTGCCAGTCCGCCGCATAAACACCCGGGCAGACCAGGTTGCGCAGAGTGCGCCAGACTCGGGAATCGAGCGTGGTCAGTTCTCGATAGAGTTCAGCGAACAGCTCGGCCAGGGTGGGTGGTCGGTGCCTGCTCATTGCTACAGTGTAGCCCGCTGTTGCGCCCCGCCCGTTGAATCGGGCATCCAGAACACGGGTATGTCGAGGACGGTTTCGCAGTGTGCGGCGGCTCAGGCCGCCGCCGATTCCTCCAGGAAATCCTGGGCGAAGCGTTGCAGCACGCCGCCGGCTGAGTAGACCAGGACCTCTTCGGCGGTATCCAGCCGACACTTGACCGGGATTTCGACGGTCTCGCCGTCCTGGCGCCGGATGACCAGGGTCAGCGTGGCCCCGGGCGCAGGCTCGCCCTTGACGTCGAAGGTTTCACTACCGTCGATCTCGAGGGTCTTGCGATCGTGGCCGGTGGGGAACTCCAGCGGCAACACGCCCATGCCGATCAGGTTGGTGCGGTGGATGCGCTCGAAGCCTTCGGCAACGATCGCTTCGACGCCGGCCAGGCGCACGCCCTTGGCGGCCCAGTCGCGCGACGAACCCTGGCCGTAGTCCTTGCCGGCAATCACGATCAGCGGCTGCTTGCGCTGCATGTAGGTTTCGATTGCATCCCACATCCGCATCACCTTGCCGTCCGGCTCCAGCCGGGTCAGCGAGCCCTGCTTGACCTCGCCGTCGACGACTGACATGTAGTTGATCAGGCGCGGGTTGGCAAAGGTAGCGCGCTGGGCGGTCAGGTGATCGCCGCGGTGGGTGGCGTAAGAATTGAAGTCCTCTTCCGGCAGGCCCATTTTCGCCAGGTACTCGCCCGCCGCGCTGTCGGCCATGATGGCATTCGACGGCGACAGGTGATCGGTGGTGATGTTGTCACCGAGCACGGCCAGGGGGCGCATGCCTGAGAGCGTGGGCGCGGCGGCCAGCGCCCCTTCCCAGTAGGGCGGCCGTCGAATGTAGGTGCTCGTCTCGCGCCAATCATAGAGTGGATCAACCTTCTTGATGCGCTTGAATTTCTGGCCGAACATGGGCTCATAGACCTGGCGGAAATGCTCGGGCTTGACGCTGTCGGCCACGATGGCATCGATTGCCTCATCGCTGGGCCACAGATCCTTCAAGGTTACCGGCTTGCCGTCGGCATCGTGGCCGAGCACGTCTTTCTCGATATCGAAGCGCACCGACCCGGCGATGGCATAGGCCACGACCAGCGCTGGTGAGGCCAGGAAGGCCTGCTTGGCGTAGGGATGAATGCGGCCGTCGAAGTTGCGGTTGCCGGACAGTACGGCGACCGAATACAGGTCGCGGTCGATGATTTCCTGCTGAATTGTCGGGTCCAGCGCGCCGCTCATGCCGTTGCAGGTGGTACAGGCAAACGCAACGATTCCAAAGCCCAGCTTCTCCAGTTCGGACAACAGGCCGGCCTCTTCCAGGTACAAGCGCACGGCGATCGAGCCCGGCGCGAAGGAGGATTTGACCCAGGGCTGGCGGATCAGCCCCATTTCGTTGGCCTTTTTCGCCAGCAGCCCGGCAGCAATCACGTTGCGCGGGTTGGAGGTGTTGGTGCAGCTGGTGATGGCGGCAATGATCACCGCCCCATCAGGCATGGAACCATCGGCCGGCAGTTCATAAGGGCCGGCAATACCGGAGGCGGCCAGGTCGGCGGTAGAGACGCGTTTATGCGGACTGGATGGCCCGGCGACATTGCGCACCACGCTCGAAAGATCGAATTCCAGCACGCGCTCATAGTCGGCATCGACCAGCTCATCGGCCCACAGGCCGGTCAGCTTCGCGTAATCCTCGACCAGCTTGACATGGGCGTCCTCGCGGCCGGTCAGCTTGAGGTAATCAATGGTCTGCTCGTCGATATGGAACATGGCCGCCGTGGCCCCATACTCCGGGGTCATGTTGGAGATGGTGGCGCGATCGCCCACGGTCAGGGTGCGCGCGCCGGGGCCGAAGAATTCCAGCCAGGCACCAACGACCCGCTCCTTGCGCAGGAATTCAGTCAAGGCCAGGACGACATCGGTCGCCGTCATGCCCGGCGCCGGCTTGCCGGTCAACCTTACCCCGACGATGTCTGGCAGGCGCAGGTAGGAGGCTCGGCCCAGCATCACGTTTTCGGCCTCCAGGCCGCCGACACCAATGGCAATCACGCCAAGCGCACAGACATGCGGGGTGTGCGAGTCGGTGCCGACCAGCGTGTCGGGGAAAGCCACGCCATCGCGGACCTCGACTACCGTGCACATCCGCTCCAGGTTGATCTGGTGCATGATCCCGTTGCCCGGTGGAATCACGTCGACATTGTCAAACGCCTCTCGAGTCCAGTTGATGAAGTCGAAGCGATCGGCATTGCGTCGATCTTCTATGTCGCGGTTTTTCTGGAAGGCATCCTTGTCAAAGCCGGCGTGCTCCACGGCCAGCGAGTGGTCAACGATCAACTGCACCGGCACCACCGGGTTGACCTGGGCCGGATCGCCGCCCTTGGCGGCAATGGCGTCGCGCAGGCCGGCCAGGTCGACCAGCGCGGTCTGGCCCAGAATGTCATGGCACACCACGCGCGCCGGAAACCACGGAAAATCCAGCTCGCGCTTGCGCTCGATGATTTGCGTCAGGCTGTCGGCCAGGCGCGCCGGATCGCAACGTCGAACCAGGTTCTCGGCCAGCACCCGCGAGACGTAGGGCAAGCCCTTCCAGGCCCCGGGGGCAATGTCTTCGATAGCCTGGCGGGCGTCAAAGTAGTCCAGTTCGGTGTCGAGCAGGCGTTTGCGGTATTGGCGGTTCATGGCACTCCAGGAATCAGGGCATTCATGAGTCAGTTGAGGACAAACTGAGGCTGTCAGCTCTCCATGATAAACCTTACACTTGGTCGATGTCGGAGGGACCCGCTTGAAAACGCACCCAGGACTGGCAATCTGGTGCGCCAGGTCAATCCCTTATCCACCGCCTGATTTATCCTGCGCACATGACCATGACCATCCAACCACCCTGCATCAAGCGCACTGAGCTTGATCAAAAGCTCAGCGGCGAAGGCTTCGCGGTCCTGGACGGGGCCGAGGTGACCGCCTGGCTGGAGGCTGAGCCCGAAGCGCAGTCGCGGCTGCACCGCGCCTGGTCCGGGCTGCCGCCTGATCCGCACCTGCGCGATGGTGGCCGCTATCGTTATCGTCGCCATGGCAGTTTCGTCATCGACGGGGGAAAAATCGCGCAGGTGGCGCACCGACCGCACTGGCAATCGCTGGACTACAACGCGCTGCATGGCGGCATGATGCGCTGGTTCGAGCCGATTGATGCCACCACGCTGGCCGAGCCGCTCTGGAACCGGCTATTGCTGACGCTTGGCAAGGTGGCCGATACGCTGCGTGGGGCGCAACCCTGGTTCGTCGAGGCTCATCCTTTTCGGATTGACACCGCCGACGGCATTGGCCGGCCGACACCGGAAGGCGCGCACCGTGACGGCGTGGATCTGGTCGCGGTGCTGATGCTCGAACGCCGCGCCATCAAGGGTGGAGAAACCCGGATTTTTGCCGCCGACAAGCCCTGGGGACAGCGCTTTACCCTGGAACGACCCTGGTCGCTGATGCTGCTCGACGATGCCCGCATGATCCACGAGACCACGCCCATCCAGCCGGTGGACCCCGATCAGCCCGGCTGGCGCGACACCCTGGTCCTGACTTACCGCCGCGGCGGCTTTCAGGGGCCGGACGAGGGTTAAAAGCGTGCTACCAACCGCGCGTGCCCGGCCCACCCTTGAACGGACCGCTGACCCAGGACAGGATCCAGCCGCCGTAGAAGTCCCCCTCCTGCGGCTTGACCCGCTCGCCGGCCACGAAGCAGGCCGCCACCCGGCCGGCATAGAACGAAACATGATCGCGAAGCCGCGCGTCAACCGGGTCGGGGTAGGCCCAGCAGACATCCCGAATCAAGCCCGATTCGCCCTGGAGGTGCCAGTAGCGGGCCTGGCCCTTCCACTCGCAGAAGGTGCGCGTGTCGCTGGTCAGCAGGCGACTGAAATCCACTGAGTCTGGCGGAAAGTAGAAGCACGGCGGATGGGAAGTCTCGAGAACCCTTATGCCGCTGTCGGTTGCGGCCAGCACTTGCGCCTCATGCTCGACCTTCAAGGGCCAGTTGATCATCTCGATGCGCGGCGGGCGCGGGTAGTCCCACACCGATTCGGAAGCCGGCAGCGCTGGTCCGCTCATGGCCGCACCACGATACTGCCCAGCGAGCGCCGCTCGAACAGTGCGGCAAAGGCCTCGCCGGCGCGTTCCAGGCCAAATATCCGGGTCGGCACCGGATCGATCGTGCCGGCCAGCGTCCACTCGGCCAGGGTCCGAATGACCGGCGCCACGATCGAGGAATCGGCCATCACCGACCCACCCCAGTTGACCCCGTGAATGCTGCAGCGCTTGAGCAGCGGCAAATTCAGCGGAATACGGGCGATACCGTTGACGAAGCCGACCACCAGGTAGCGGCCACCGGGCTTGAGCAGACGCAAGGCGGCCTCGGCCAGGTCACCCCCGACCGGGTCATAGACTACATCCACGCTACCCACCGCCTGCTTGACCTGGTCACGCCAGTCATCGGCCGTGTAGTCGATGACGACATCGGCACCCTGGGCCAGGCAATGGGCACGCTTTTCCTCGCTGCTGGCAGCGGCCACGACTGTCGCACCCAGGGCCTTTGCACACTGAATCGCGGTGGTGCCGGTCGTGCCGGCCGCGCCGAGCACCAGCACGGTCTCTCTTTTGGCCAGGCCGCCGATCTCACGCAGCCCGTAAAGGCTTGTTGCCCAGGCGATGAAGAAGTTGGCCGATGAAAGCGGATCGATCGCCGCGGGAAGTGGCGCGCACGAGGCCGCCGGCAGAACAATCTGCTCAGCCATGCCGCCGTGCATGGCAAAGGCTGCGACCTTATCGCCCGGCGACAAGTGCGTCACGCCCTCGCCCACCGCATCCACCTGGCCGGACAATGAACTGCCGGGCACAAAGGGCAGATCGGGCCGAATCTGGTAGTCGCCGCGAATCAAGAGGCCATCGAAATAGCCCACGCCAACGCCCGCCACCGACAGAAGCACCTGGCCCGGACCAGGTGCCGGCGGTGCATCCATGTCCTGGACCGAGATAGTAGAAGGATCAGAAAACTTTTCGACAACAATGGCTCTCATGGCACAAGAAAATGATGGTCGAGGCGACAGCATGCCTGATGTTTCGTCATTTGGGTGGGAAGAAGGTTTCAGGCGAGGTCTTAGCTCGATCGCCCCTGAACCCTGAACCCTGAACCCTAAAACCCACCCCCATTGACAATGATTCTCATTGCGATATCATAGATCCCATGTTTCTCTGTATCTGCAACGCGTTGCCCGAACAAACCGTCCGATCTCTGGCGCGTGAAGGTATGTCGTTCGAGGAAATCCAGGCCATTACCGGTTGCTCGAACTGTTGCGGCAGTTGCCGGGAGATGGCTGAAGTCATCGTTGCCGAAAGCCGCCTCACCCCGGCCCGGTCAACCAGCCTGCCGGTGATGAGTCTAGCCTGAACAAGCACCACCGCATTCTGACCCCTTTTTTCCTGGTTCATGGCGCGGCGTTGCCTCGGATCATCCTCCAGGTTCTGCCTCTGTCGAACTTGCACTCTGCCTCTTTGCTATCATCATCGCTGGTTCAACACGGCAAGCGTTCATGAAAGGCGACAGCAAGGTGATCCAGCATCTTAACCAGGCCCTGAAGGCCGAACTGACGGCAATCAATCAGTATTTCCTGCACTCGCGCATGTTCGAAGACTGGGGGTTCGCTCGCCTGGCGAAAAAAGAATACGACGAGTCAATCGAAGAAATGAACCATGCCGACAAACTGGTCAAGCGGGTCCTTTTTCTCGAAGGCTTGCCCAACCTCCAGGACCTCGGGCGGCTGCGCATCGGCGAAAATCCGATCGAGGCGCTGGAGTGCGACCTCGCCCTGGAGCAGGAGGCCATTCCCATGTATCGCGAGGCGGTCGCTTATGCTGAAAGCGTGGGGGATTACATCAGTCGCGACTTGTTCAAGACCATTCTCGACGATGAAGAAGAACACGTCGACTGGCTTGAAACCCAGCTCGGGCTGGTCAAGCGTATCGGCCAGGAACGCTACCTGCAGAGCCAGATCGGCGACTGAGACTCATCAGCCCGCCTGGCGAGCAAAAGCCTGGCGGGTGAAATTCACCGCATCACCCTCGGTCACCAGCACGTTATCCTCGATGCGGATGCCCCCAAATGGTCTCAGTGCTTCAACCTGACTCCAGTCCACCTTGGCGCTGAAGGCACTGGCCTTGAGCTGTTCAAGCAGCATCGGAATGAAATACAGACCCGGCTCTATGGTCAGCACGTTGCCGGGTTCGAGGTTGCGGGTCAGGCGCAGAAACGGGTAAGCCGACGGCGGCGGCAGTGACTTGCCACTGGCGTCAACCAGGCCGGCAACATCGTGAACCTGCGCGCCGATAAAGTGACCCAGACCGTGCGGGAAAAAGTAACTGCTGACCCCGCTTTCCACCATCGCGTCCGGGCTCATTCGAACAATCTCGGCCTGCTCGAGCACGGCGGCAACGGCCAGGTGTGCCTGGCGGTGCAGATCGACAAAACTGACCCCGGCACGCACCTGGTCACACAGGCGTAACTGGGCCCGGTCCATGGCCTCGATCAGGTCATCGAAGTCCCCATGTTCCGGCTGGGTCCAGGTGCGAGTGACATCAGCAGCATAGCCGTGACGATCGGCTCCAGCATCGATCAGGAAGCTGCGCATCTGCTCCGGAGGCCAGGCAGACCGATGCTGGTAATGCAGCACGGCGCCGTTTTCGTTGAGGGCAACGATACTGTTGTAAGGCAAATGATCCTGGTCCTGCCTGGCTGCGGCCACGTAAGCCAGGTGAATTTCCAACTCGGATGCATCGGATTCGAAGGCCGCGGCTGCCGCGAGATGAGCACCTGCAGCGATATCATTGGCCTGGGCCATGCACTCTCTTTCCCAGGCTGTCTTTTGCGTTCTCATCTCGTGCAGGCCGGAGACCAGCCTGGCCGGGTTCAGATCGGCACCGTCCAGGTGCTCGCCAAGGTCTCGTTCGCGCCCAATCACCGCCATGACCCCTTGCCGTCGAAAACAAGCCTCCCATTCAGCGCCATCCGCGACAATGGCAACATCCAGCGCATCGGCCCACCAGGATGCCGGCGGTTCGGGTGCTACATGCCAGTAATCTTTGGGCTGGACGAACCATAGTCTGGGCTTGTGCCCCGCCCGAAACTCCAGCAGGCAATCAGGTACAAACGGCAACGGCACCCAGCTTGCGAAAGCGGCATGGGCGCGGAACGGAGGCGCCTGGTCGTCGAAAAGCCGCATCTGCGATCGTCCGGAATGAATCAGCAGCGTGTCGTAACCGAGCTCGCCCAGCAGGCGATCCAGCTGCGCGCAGCGATCCTCGATGTGACGCGCAAACAGCAGGCCTTGGGAGGTTGGCATTGGGCTATCTCCGATACGTTAGAATGTCGGGCTTCGTCTGAATTGTAGCGCCCCTTGACCACCCTGCGGGACCCATATGAGTATTCGCATATACAACACGCTAAGCCGCGAAAAGGAGACTTTCGTTCCTCTCGACCAGGAACGCGTGACCGTTTATGCCTGCGGACCCACGGTTTACAACTTTGCCCACATCGGCAACGCCCGACCGGCAGTCATCTTTGACCTGCTCTACCGGGTCTTGGCGCGTCGCTTTCCCAACGTGATTTACGCCCGCAACATTACCGACGTTGACGACAAGATCAACGCCGCGGCAGCGGCCGAAGGGGTCTCCATCGATGTCATCACCCGACGCTACGCCGATGCCTACCACGCCGACATGGCAGCCCTGGGTGTGGGCCGCCCGACCGTGGAACCCCGCGCCACCGAGCATATCGACGCGATCATCGCCATGATCGAGCGCCTGATCGACAAGGGCCACGCCTACGAGGCCGAAGGTCATGTGCTGTTCAATGTCGACAATTTCCCCGAGTATGGTCAGTTGTCACGGCGCGACCGGCGCGAAATGATTGCCGGCGCGCGGGTGGAAATCGCGCCGTACAAGAAACATCCTGGCGATTTCGTGCTGTGGAAGCCCTCCAGCGACGACCTGCCGGGCTGGGATAGCCCGTGGGGGCGCGGCCGGCCCGGCTGGCACATCGAGTGCTCGGCAATGAGCGCGGCCCATCTTGGCAAGGTGATCGATATCCACGCCGGCGGCCAGGACCTGGTATTCCCCCACCACGAAAACGAGATTGCCCAGTCCCGCTGCGCCCACGGCACGGACACCTTCGCCCGCTACTGGATGCACAACGGTTTCGTGACCGTGGAAAAGCGCAAGATGTCCAAGAGCCTTGGCAATACACTGATCGTCCACGAATTGCTCAAGCAATGGCCCGGCGAGGCCTTGCGCTACCTGCTGCTATCTGCCCATTACCGGCAGCCCCTGGACTGGTCGGAAACGGCGCTCGAACAGGCCCAGAGCACCCTGGACCGGCTCTACGGGCTGCTCAGGGATTATCCGCCTGCCACGAGCAGCGACACCGTCGAGGTCGACCCGGCGGTGACTGCAGCACTGGAAGATGACCTCAACACGCCTACCGCACTGGCTGCCCTGAACGGACTGGCGCGTCAGCTCAGCACCGCCGAAGCAGTCGAACGCCCAGTGCTGGCTGCGCGGCTGCGGGCGACCGGCGCCCTGGTCGGCCTGCTTCAGCAAGCGCCGTCGGCCTGGTTCTCACAGCGCCAGGTCGATGTCGAACTCGACGAAGCCGCTATCATGCAGTTGATCGAGCAACGCCAGCAGGCACGACAGGCGCGCGACTTTGCCGAGGCGGATCGGATCAGGGATGATCTAGCTGCCCGCGGTATCGTGATCAAGGACGGCCCCGAAGGCACCAACTGGGAAGTGGCCGCGAAATGAAGCCAGACCCGGTTCAGCAGGAAATCATCGATGAGTTCAGTTTTTTTGAAGACTGGATGGAGCGCTACCAATACCTGATTGACCTGGGCAAGAAGCTTCCTGCGCTGCCACCGGAGCAAATGACCGAAGACCGCTTGCTTGACGGCTGCCAGTCCAGTGTCTGGTTCCTGGCCGAGGGAGGTCCCGACAAGCTGACCTTCAAGGCGCAGTCGGATGCTGCCATCGTGTCCGGTCTGATTGCCTTGCTGCTGCGCGTCTATTCCGGACGCAGTGCACCGGACATTCTGGCCACAAAACCGGTTTTCATCGACGCCATCGGGCTGAGTGAACATCTTTCACCCACCCGTGCCAACGGGCTCAACGCCATGCTGCGCGCAATCAACAATATCGCCCGCAGCGAGCTGGAAGCCAACAAGTCGCAGTAACCAGCCGCCCGCAACGCACCTGGAGCTCAAGAAAAAACCGGCCAGCGGCCGGTTTTTTCGTTGTTGAGTCTAGCGATTCAACGAAAATCAGCGATCAGAACGCTCCAGGACGACCAGCTCGACGCGCCGATTCTGCTGGCGATTGGCGTCGGAGGTGTTGGCTACCTTGGGTCGATCCTCGCCGTACCCGCGCACGACCAGACGATCGGCACTAACGCCATTCTGAACCAGGTGGTCGCGGACGGCCTGGGCACGGCGCTCTGACAGACGCTGGTTATGTGCGGCCGGACCCAGGTCGCAGGTGTGACCGGCAACTTCAATCCGGGTAATTTCAGGATGCAGGTTCAACAGGCCGGCAGCTTCGTTGAGTTCGGCAACCGCACCGGGACGCAGCTGAGCTGAATCCAGTGCGAAAGTCACCATCGCATCGAATTCGAAGAACACTTCAGGTTCCGGCTCGGGTTCGGGTGCCGGCGGCGGCGGGGGCGGCGGAGCCGGGCGCGGTGCCGGAGCCACTGGTGCCGGTTCGGGCGCCGGGGCCGGCGCAGCACCCAGGCGAATCTTGATGCTGGAACTCACCATCCAGTCCCAGAAGCCACTGGAACGATTAAGCGATTCTCGATCGTTGTCATATCGCGCCTCGCCTTCCAGGCGCAGGCTGACCCGATCATTGAAGGGGTGAGACAAGCCCAGGCCAATCGAGCCGTAAGCATCCTTGCCCTTGTCAAAGATACTGTCGTGCTGCTGAATGCCAGCACCCACCAATAGATAAGGACGGGTACCATCAAAGTCGGCAAAATGATAACGGCCAACCAAGCCGTAATTGCGCAGCTTGAAGCGATCCATGCCGGACGGCGCACCATCGATACTGTTGTGGTACCGGTCATGCCGGAGATCCAGGCTGAAATCAGGCGTAAAGAAACGCCCGACGCTGAACGAGGACACAACTGCCTCGCCACTAACGCCACGGTCACTGTCCATGAAAACCAGGCCAACGCCTGGCGCAACATACCAGCGATTGTCGAAATCCGCATCGGCCGAAACCGATTGGCTGGCCAGAAGGCCGGCCACGATCACACTTGTCCAGAAACGAACTGCCATCGTCATTTTCCTTTTCACCTCTGATCTGGGTGAATACCAATATTCTTCCAAAATTGCGATTGTGGTGCCCGCAGACACCAGCCTCGACCAGTCGGAAATCAACCTTCCGACTCTACATCATAACAAGAACCGTGGCTTACAGTTCACGAACACGCGCCAAGCCTGTGACTCAAGCCAGCAGCCAGGACGAGCGCAGCTACCGGCTGTCGCGCATCTGCTTTTGCTTCAGCTCCCAGCGTTCCTGGGCATCCAGGCACAAGGTGGCAATCGGACGCGCCTCGAGCCGGGCCAGACCGATTTCCTCGCCAGTCTCTTCGCAGAAGCCATAGCTGCCATCGTCAACCCGATTCAGGGCCTGATCAATTTTGCCCAGAAGCTTGCGGTAGCGATCGCGCGTACGCAGTTCCAGGCTGTTTTCGGTCTCGCGGCTGGCCCGCTCGGCCTCATCGCCAACGTCACGCACCTCACCGCGCAGGTTGTTGATCGTCTCCTGCGACTCCTCGATCAGCTCGTTACGCCAATTGAGCAACTTGTTACGGAAATAAGCCAGGTGCTCGGGGCACATGTACTCTTCGTCTTCCGAGGGCTTGTAGCCTTCGGGCAGTTCTACCTGCGGTTTGCTGGGCATCGAATCTCGCGGCCTCGCGTCTGGGTTGTTGCAAAACCGGCAATTATATATCCTATTAGGCTCCAGAGAACAAGCCCATGCAAACCATACTCCTCGCCTTCATTCGTGCCTACCGCTACCTGCTCTCGCCCTTGATCGGGCGGCATTGCCGGTTCACCCCCACCTGTTCGGTCTACGCCATGCAGTCAATCGAACTTTACGGGGCGGGACGCGGCAGCTGGATGGCCGCCAAGCGCCTGCTGCGCTGTCATCCATTTTGTGCCGGCGGGCATGACCCGGTCCCAGGCTACGAGGATGATTCACTCGCCTGCTGCGGCAACGATCACGGCCAGAAACCCACCTCGTGAGCGGCTGGCTGATCACCAATGCCCGCCTCGTCAACGAGGGGGAGCAACGCGAGGGCGACCTGCGCATCAAGCGCGGTCGGATCGAGCAGATCGCCGGTCAGCTCAAGGCGCGTTCCGGCGAAACCGTGGTTGACGCCCAGGGCAAGTTTCTGCTGCCGGGCATGATCGATGCTCAGGTGCATTTCCGCGAACCCGGACTGACCCGCAAGGGCAACATTGCCAGCGAATCGCGGGCGGCAGTCGCTGGCGGCATTACCAGCTACCTGGAAATGCCAAACACCAGTCCGCCAACTACGACCCGGCTCGCCCTGGCCGACAAATTCAGCCGGGCATCCGGACGATCAACGGCCAATTACAGCTTCTACCTGGGTGCCAGCCGGGACAACCTGAGCGAGATCAAGGCCCTGAAGCCAACCGAGGCCTGTGGCATCAAGGTCTACATGGGCGCATCGACCGGCAACCTGCTGGTCGATGATGCCGATACCCTTGCCGAGATCTTTCGCCATGCACCCGTCATGCTTGTCACCCACTGCGAGGACAACGCGACCATCGAAGTCAACCTGGCTTCCGCGCGCAAACGATATGGCAACCACATTCCGGCAGCAGCCCATGCCGAGATCCGCTCCCGAGAGGCCTGCCTGAAATCCAGCACGCTGGCCTTGCAGCTGGCCCGCGAACACGATGCCCGCCTGCATATTCTCCACCTGAGCACTGCCGAAGAACTGGATCTGTTCGAGGCAGGCCCCGTGGACGGCAAGCAAATCACCGGCGAAGCCTGCGTTCACCACCTCTACTTCATTGATGCCGACTACGAAACGCTGGGCAACCTGATCAAGTGCAACCCATCGATCAAGACCGATCGAGATCGCCAGGCCCTGCGCCGGGCCCTGCGCGACGGCCGGCTCGACATCATCGCCACGGATCACGCGCCGCACCTACTGCGCGAGAAAAGCGGCAACTATGATTCGGCGGCCGCCGGCTTGCCGCTGGTTCAGTACGCCCTGCCCATGGCCTGGTCGCTGGTTGCCAGTCGAACGCTCAGCCCCGAGGCCCTGGTTGACAAGCTTGCCCATAACCCGGCGCGCCGCTTCGACATCCTCGAGCGTGGTTTCATTCGCGAAGGCTACTGCGCTGACCTGGTCCTGCTCGACGCCAGGGAGCGAACCGTGGTCAACCGTCAGCCCATGCTCAGTCAGTGCGGCTGGACCCCCCTGGCTGGACGCAAGCTGCCGGCCCGTGTGGCAGCGACCTGGGTCAACGGCAACCTGGTCTGGCGCGACGGATTGCTGACCGGCATCGTACCTGGCGAAAAACTCCAGTTCGACCGACCCGGCTGAGCCAGAGCTCAGCCCTCTGCACGCTCGGACGGTGGCTGAACCGGGCGCGCGAACTGCCCCGGCCTGGCACCCAGCCCCAGCAGCATCAAGGCGTAAATCAGGCCACCGGCGGCAACGCACGCGGCCAGCCAGCCGATCCGGGCCATCAGGTCAAACTCGAGCATCTGCTCGGTAGTCGGCATCATTGCCAACAACACCAGGGCCATCACCAGGCAGGCCGCTCCGGCTCGAAGCAGGTGACGACGCGGCAGACCTGGTGCCAGGCCGGGCCCGCGCAGATTGCGCCACAGCAGGATGACGTTCAACCAGGCCGAGATACTGGAGGCCAGCGCCAGCCCGACGTGGGCACCGGGATGGGCAGCCAGCGTCGCCAGCAGGCCGGCACTGAAATCGCCGCCGGCAAGGTGTCGCACGATCAACAGGACAAACAGCAGGTTAAGCATCATGTTGACCGCCAGCGCGGTAACCGCGATGCGCACCGGTGTGCGAGCATCCTGGCGCGAAAAGTAGGCCGGCGCCAGGATTTTTACCCCGATAAACGCGGGCAGGCCCAGGCAGTAGGCCGTCAGGGCAAGCGCGGCCATGCGCACCGCCTGCGCGTCGAATGCGCCGTACTGAAACAGCGTCACCATGAGCGGCTCGGCGAGCACGGCCAGGCCAACTGCCGAGGGAACCCCAATGACCACGCCAAGCAGCAATGCCCACTCCAGGGTGGCGCGAAAGTCCTGGCGGCGACCACTGGCGTGTAGGCCTGACAGCGTTGGCAAAATGACTGTGGACAGGGCAACCCCGAACAGGCCAAGCGGGAATTCCATCAAGCGATCAGCGTAGTACAGCCAGGAAATGCTGCCGGCGATCAGCAAGGAGGCAATCAGGGTATCGAGCAGAAGGCTGATCTGCGCCACCGACGATCCAAACAGGGTTGGCAGCATCAGCCTCAGGATCCGGCGCACGCCCGGATGGCTGAAGCGCGGCCACGGAATCGGCAGCACGCCATGCCGGGCCAACGCCGGCAGCTGGACGCCGAGTTGCAGGATACCGGCGATCAGAACGCCCCAGGCCAGGGCCTCGACTGGCTCATCGAAGCGCTGGCTGAAGAGCACGGCCGCGGTGATCAGCGAGATATTGAGAAGCGCCGGTGTCAGTGCCGGCAGCGCAAAGCGTCCAAGAGTATTGAGAATCCCGCCGGCCAGGGCCGTCAGGGCAATGAACAGCAGGTAGGGAAAGGTAATCCGCAGCAGGTCACTGGCCAGCTCGAACTGTTCTGGCTGGTCAATGAAGCCCGGCGCAAACAGGCGGATGACCCAGGGAGCAAAGAGCATGCCGAGCCCGGTAATCAGCAGCAGAACGGCCATCAGGCTCCCGGCCGTGGCGTCGATCAAGGCCTTCAGCGCGGCATGGTCACCGCGCGCGCGATACTCGGCCAATACCGGCACGAACGCCAGCGAGAACGAGCCCTCGGCAAACAGTCGACGCAGGAAATTCGGAATCTTGAAGGCGACGAAAAACGCGTCGGTGGCTGCCGTTGCCCCGAACCAGCGGGCCAGAACGATATCGCGCACGAAGCCCAGAATGCGCGATACCAGGGTCATGGACCCAAATCGAAAAGTATTGCGTAGCAGGCTCACGGACTCACCCGGTCACTTCGTCCGTGCTTGCGGCATGAATCACCCATCTTGACGCTGGACCAAATCCATCCGATAATGCTCTGATCATTTTTTTGAACCAGACTCCAGGAGTACATTGTAGTGGCCAACAGCGTTTCTGCCCGCAAGCGGGCCCGCCAGGGCGAGCGCAACCGTCAGCGTAACGCATCGCTGCGTTCGCACGTGCGCACCAAGATCAAGAAGGTGCTGAAAGCCATCGAAGCCGGCGACAAGACCGCCGCCGAAGATGCTTACAAGGCTGCCGTCCCGGCCATCGATCGTTCCGTATCCAAGGGCATCATGCACGCCAACAAGGCCGCTCGTCACAAGTCGCGCCTGAACCAGCACCTCAAGGGTCTGGACGCCTGAACCCCGCAGGCAGTGGCTACCGCGCACGGTAGCCACCAGCCCTGCCGGGCACCTGGCAGGAAAATTCCGCAAGTGCCATCCGGCCTTGCGCGATAATCCAGGCAAACCCAATATCGAGACTGGCAACATGATCAAGAAGCTGATGGTCGGCGTGGACGGTTCAGACCAGGCGCGAAAGGCTTTTGACCACGCCTTGATGCTGGCGCGATGGTCCGGTGCCGAGCTGCATGCCGTCGCCGTGATTCACGGCCCCGACATCGAAATGGCCGAATCTCCCGAACGCGAGCTGCTCGTGGACCGGGCACGCGCGCGTTTGCAAGGCACCCTCGATTCACTGCGCGAATCTGCCACCGAGCACGACATCAATATTGAAACCCACCTGCTGGAAGGCCACCCGGTGGAGCAGCTGCTGGAACTGGCCTGGCAGACAAGCGTGGATCACCTGGTCCTCGGACACCGCAGCAAGGGCTTGTTCGAACGTTTGCTGATGGGGTCGGTAGCCAAGCGGGTCGTGGATTTCGCCCGCTGCACGGTTACGGTCGTACGCTAGCTGCCTGAACGCTCACGCCGGGAGCAACGGCCTGGGACCGGTAGCGGCGATGCAAGATGTTGACCCGCCGCACGTATTCCCTGGTCTCCGCGAAGGGCGGAATGCCGTCATGACGCTTGACCGCATTCTCGCCGGCGTTATAGGCGGCAATGACTCGCGATAAATCACCGTCGAACTCACGCTGGAGCCAGGCCAGGTAGGCGACACCGGCAGTGATATTGTCCAGCGGATCGAAGGGATCGGCCACGCCGAATCGCTGCTGGGTGCCCGGCATCAACTGCATCAAACCCTGGGCGCCGGCACTGGAAACGGCATCGAGCTGGAACCATGACTCGGCGTGCATGATGGCCCTGACCAGGGCTGGGTCAACGCCATAGACCTCACTGACGGCCAGTACCTCGGCAGCAAACTCATTTTTTTTCAGCGGCGTTCGCTCCCAGTCAACCCCGCGTCGACAGGTACCGAAACAGCCCAGGTTGTGCACCTGGTAGCGGTTGGCGTCGGGCTTGCGGTCGGTGAACACGGTAATACCGTTTTCATCGACGTAGGTATAGATCTGGGCATCAGCCGCAGCACTGGCCAGCAGCAAAGCCAGACCCAGCAATGGCAAGGAACGAAACATCAATCAAAACCCTCCTGTCACCGACAACCCGCCGTCGGCCGTGATGATCTGCCCGGACAACCAGCCCGAATCGGAACCCGCCAGGAAAGCAATGATGCGGGCAATATCGTCCGGCTCGGCCAAGCGTCGCAGTGGCGTCGTTGATTCAAAATAGCGCACCATGCGCTCGTCGTCCAGCAGAGCCTGGGCGAAATCCGTCTTGACCAGGCCAGGGGCCACGGCATTGACCCGAATACCGTCACCGCCGAGCTCGAGCGCCAGGTTGCGAACCAGCTGGTTCTCAGCCGCCTTGGACATGCCGTAGACGCCGATGAATCGGTTACCGAAAGCACCGGCAATGGAAGACACCAGGACCACGGCCGGATCATCCGACGCCTTCAAATGCGGCCTCGCCAGATGGGCAAGGCGCATCGCGCTGAAGACATTGTTGTGCATGATCACGTCGAACGCCTGAATATCAACCGTTTCCGACGGACCGTAGACCGGGTTGCTGGCGGCGTTGAGAATCACGCTATCAAGGCGCCCGTAAGTCGCCACGGTCTTGTCGACCAACGCAGCCAGCTGGTCTTCGTGACCGATGTGACAGGCAATGGCTGTCGCGTCACCGCCTTTTTCTCGAATCCCGGCCGCCACCGCTTCGCAGCTTTCCTGGTTGCGGCTGGAAACGATCACGGCATGACCGCGCGCGGCCAGCAGCTCGGCGGCGGCACGCCCTATGCCGCGACTGGAGCCGGTAATGATGGCGACGGGAGCTTTGTGTTTTGTTGTAGTCATGATGTGTTGAATATGTCCTGGTCCGTGCAAGTGGCTTTAGGTCTGACAGATTCGATCCCGGCGACTCGGCTCCAACATGTTGCCGATCAAGTTCAATCAGGCAAGCGTGCGCTCGATGCTGCCTTCCAGGTGGTCGACACAGTTGATGACCGGTGCCTGCCAGCTTCCGTCGGCATTCATTTCCAGGATCGTGACCGATGCATTATAAAGATTTACATTGAGCGCTCGCTGCCAGGCCAGATCCTCGCCGAGCAGATCGGCAACGACCGTGCTGATAACCCCGGCTGACGTCACAACCACCGGGCTCAGCCCCCGCGCCATGTCCTGGCGCCAGCGATCCAGTGGGGAAAGCACGCGGCAACGGAAATCGACCCAGCGGCCATTGTGCTGGCAGTCAAGACGGGCATCTTGCCAGGCGCTGAGCACCTCGGGGAACCAGGCCAGGAAGGTAGCCAGGTAGTCCTTGGGATTGGAAAACGCCTCACTGCCCGGTGGCTCCAGGCCCAGCGCCACGGCCTGGGCCAGCGCGCTTTGGATGAGTCCGTCGACAGTGTATTCATTCAAGGCTG
Source organism: Wenzhouxiangella sp. (assembly GCA_007131235.1). Lineage (GTDB taxonomy): Bacteria > Pseudomonadota > Gammaproteobacteria > Xanthomonadales > Wenzhouxiangellaceae > Wenzhouxiangella. Next base: position 495 of record SLQY01000221.1, on the reverse strand, counting down.
CATCGACCACGGCCTCGCCGGAGGGTTGCACGCGCGCCATGGTCTGTCCGTGGCGCTTGAGGGTGCCGAGCCACGGCCGTTGCGTCGCGGCCGGCAACTCCTGGTGAATCCGCTCACCCAGGGCCTGGCTCTGACGTTGACCGATGGCAGACAATCGGTCATAGTCCGCCGTTCCCAGGCTGGCCTGACCGTGTCGGAGCAGGTAGAGTCGCCCTCTGTCGGACACTGACTTCACCACGCCTGGTCAACCCGCGCAAACAAGGACTCGATCATCATGACTCTGGAACAGATTCTCATCATCCTCCTGATCGGCGGTGTCGCCGGCTGGATCGCCGGCATTCTGGTCAAGGGCCGCGGCCACGGCATAATCGTCAACATCGTGGTTGGCATCATTGGTGCCTTCATTGGTGGATGGGTGTTTGCACAGCTCGGGCTGGCCCTCGGCGGGCTGATCGGCCAACTGGCCGTCGCCACCGTGGGCGCCATTATCCTGCT
>SLQY01000239.1 GCA_007131235.1 Wenzhouxiangella sp. | reverse complement strand
TTGAATGGCCTGACGTCGACGACAAAAGATGAGTCGATTTCCAGTTTCCGGGTCTCGCCGCTGAACCAGACCTGGTAGTAGGCATTGCCCTCGATGCTGATGCGCTCCTCGAGGCCATCGGGTACCGGATCGACGACCAGACGGTAATCGTCGACCCGCATGTAGGCCCGCTGCAGCGGCTTCAGATACAGCGCATGGGAGTTCAGCACCGCCGGGGCGTCGTAATCGTAGCGGGACTTGTGATTTACCTGGAGCCTCATGAATGACCTGGGCGGCGAATGAAGGTAGTCGCGAGTGGTCATGGTACCGCGCTTGCGGTGTCGACATCAGTGAGCGCGGATTCGGACAGGGCGTGGAGGAATGCCGCGATGCGTTGGCGCACCTTCTCGTGATGTCCGAGCAGGAGGTGGCCGCCAGTATCCAGCGCGAAAAATTCAGCCTCCCGAACTTCCCGGACCGTGAAGGCTGCCGTCGAGAACGGGGTGATTCGATCATCGCGGGCATGAATGACCAGCATGGGCGCGCGCAGCGAGGCCGGGTTGAGTGTCGCCACCGGGTCGATGGCAGCACCTTCGTTGGCCAGGCCTTGGCGTCGGGGTATTACCGGCACAAAGGCCTGGATCATGGCGTCGACGAAGGCAGCTTCGGGCGCTTTGATCTGGGCCCGAAGGTCATCACGGACATCGAACATGGGCGCGATTCGCTGCGGCGATAGGCGAACCAATGCCCAGATCGGGAAGTCCGACGAAAACAGGGCATCGTAGAGCCAGAGCGGCACTGGCAATGCCTGCTCTTCGGCGGTCAGGGGCGCATAGGGGGCCAGCGAAATCAGGATCAGCGCTCGGGTGCGCTCCGGGTATCGGTGGGCAAACTGCAAGGCCGGGGGTACCCCGCCGGACATGGCCAGGATGGTGACAGTTTCGAGGTTCAGTGTATCGAGCAGTGCGGCGAAGGCATCGGCCTGGGCCATGGTCGAGCCATCGTCGGGCATGGGCGTGCCGGGGTAGCCGAAGCGCGAGGGCGCAATCCAGCGATAGCCTTTCGGCGCGAAGGCTTGTGCCAACAGCCGACCCTGGTCATGTCCGCCGCCTGCGCCGTGGATGACCAGCATTGGCAGCCCATCATCACCCCCGGTGGCAAAAGCGACCGGACCCAGGGCGGTCTCGGCGACCGTCGCGTTGTCGGCAAGCCGGGTGTAGGCCTCGGATAGGCTGCGGTGATACATCCACCAGGTGGCCAGCCCGGCCAGGACGAGGGTCAGCACGATCAGAACCCGTGTTCGACGCATGAAGTGCTCCTGCAAGCCCGGACCGGGGCGGCGGCACGAATGGACCACAATAATCCCAGCTATAGCGTCTGCTGATCAAGCAAATTGCTGAGTTTGGGAACCTGCCTGCCTTCGACAAACCGTCCTTGTGTTGCCGCCTGCACGATCGCGGCCTTGCGGAGTAGTGCAATGGCCTCCCGGGGCCGATACCTCGTTGAGCCTGGATACGCAGCAGTCACCTGGAGTAGGCTTCGCCTTGATCGGGGATGAATAGGCCGAGTCTGCATTCATGCAACACGGCCATCGACCATGGCCAGCTCGCGATCTGGCAGACTGGTGATTCCTTGAAGGAGCAGTAGCGATGACACCATTGATCCGCTCAGGCAGTGCCGCCGATGAAGCCGAGCTGGCTGCCATTGCGCATATGCCAACGCGCAGCCTGCCAATTCTGGTCGACGGCGGCTTCTGGCCGCAGCTGAGCGATCGCGATTTCATGCGAGTCGCCGTGCTGCTGGCGCGCAAAAGCTACGACGAAGGCGGCTGCCCGATTGGCGCAGTGATCGTCGACAACGCATCCCGCCACATTGTCGGCAAGGGTCACAACACGCTGGTTCAGGAAAACCACCCCTATAACCATGGCGAGACCGCTGCGATTCGCGATGCCGGGCGCATCGACTTCAGCGCCACGACCTTGTACACCTCTTTGAGCCCCTGCGCCATCTGTGCCAACCTGCTCCACATGCGCGGGTTTCCGCGGGTAGTCGTGGGCGATGTCACCAGTGCAAAGGGCACGGAGACATGGCTTCAGCAACAGGGCTTGCAGGTCGATGTGCTCGAAGATGCCGAGGGCATCGCGCTATACCAGCGCTTTCGCGCCGAGCAGCCCGATCTTGAGCTGGAAGACTGGCGCGGTCTGGCCGGGAAACCTCAGCAATGAAGCGAACGCTTTTCCTGTGGAGTTTCTTGTTTTTCGGCGTTGCCCATGCCGGTTCCGTGTATTTTCCACCGCCGCAGAACTTTCTCTGGGAGACCGTCGATCCGGCTGCGCTGGGCTGGGATACAGCCGCACTGGATGAGCTCGTGAGCTGGCTGGGTCAGCGAGATACGAACGCGTTTGTGATATTGAAAGACGGGAAGATTGCGGTTGAAGCCTATTACGGCGACTTCGCGAGAAACACTCCGTGGTACTGGGCGTCAGCCGGCAAGACGGTGACTGCCTTCCTGATCGGCGCGCTGGAAAAAGAGCAGTTACTGAGTATCGATGACGCCGTCTCCGTGCATCTGGGCACGGGTTGGACATCCTTCCCCGGCGAAAAAGAAGACGCCATTACTGTCCGGGATCAACTGAGCATGGTGACGGGCGTGGAATACGAGGTAGAGGATATCCATTGCACGCTTCCCGAGTGTCTGCTTTTTCGCGCAGATGCCGGTGAGCAATGGTTCTACCACAACGCGCCTTACACACTTCTGACCCATGTCATCGAGGCCGCTTCCGGCCAGACACTCAACAACGCCCTGGATGCGGCGTCAGCTCATATCCCCGGCTTCAGTGCCACGTATGTCGATGGGTTGTTGTCAGATTTCAACCGCGTTGTTTTCAGCAGAGCACTGGACATGGCTCGTTTCGGATTGTTCATCAGTCAAGGCGCCAGGTGGGACGGTGCCGAGTCACCGCTTTCCAGTGCGTATTTCGACGCCATGGTGAACCCGTCCCAGAGTCTTAATCCTTCCTACGGCTACTTGTGGTGGCTGAATGGTCAGGCATCACTCATTCCGCCCGGGTTTGCTGGTTCTTTTCCCGGTCCGCTGGTGGCCGCGGCGCCTGATGACATGTATTCAGCCATCGGAATGAACGGCCAGATACTGAGCATCGTCCCCTCCGAAGGACTTGTGATCGTTCGGATGGGTGCTGACCCCGGGCCACTGTTTCCATTCCATGAGCAAAAATGGGAGCGGCTTGGGGACGTGCTGCAGCCAGGCGTCGAACTCTTGTTCCGCGATCGCTTCGAGGAGTCGGACGCTCCTTAGTTCTCGACGCCATCAATACCCCGGTGATCCAGCTATTTGTCAGCGCGGCTGGGGAAGGCCATGGTGGTCCATGCTGTTGCTACCGACAATAAAAGCAGGCTCAGCACGCCAATGCCGGCCAGGGCGATCATCGGTAGATCAGTGTAGGTCAGTATCAAGACCCAGAAGAAGGTCACGGAAACAATCAGTACTGTAAGAATCAGTGACCGCCGACCTCGTACGCTCCCATCGTTGTTTGCATCATTCGCTTGCACTTACGCTTACTCCCTGTTGGTTGAACAAAACTCTTTGCCGTCAAGTCTCCCGCAAGCGCGCGCTTGTGTCAAAGGATTCTTCAACTCGATGTGCCACCGGCATCCGCATCGGCCCTGACGGGACTCTTCACTGATTGGTTCGAGGCAAGTTCCGGCGCGCCGCGCAATGAATCAGGTAGCACTCAAGGCCTGGACGATCACCTCTTCCAGGGTCTGGCCGCGGCAGCTGGTTTCCTGGCGGATGCGGGCCTGATCCCAGTCCAGCATGATTCGGCCGTCGAGCAGGACGATCACATGGCTGTGCAGCTGCTCGATGATGGCCAGATCGTGGGTGGCCATGACGATGCAGCAGTCCTGCTTGCTCGACAGCTTGCGCAACATCTTTTTCAGGGCAAGGGCGCTGACCGGATCGAGACCGTTGAGCGGTTCATCCAGCAAAATCAGGGGCGGCGCGTCGATCAGGGCCAGCAGAATCGAGAGTTTCTGCCGGGTGCCCAGCGAGTAGTTCATCACCCACTTGTCGATCCAGGGGCTGAAGCCAAGGTATTCGGCCTGCTGCAGGGTTTCCGGCGGGATCTCGGCCAGCCCTCGCGACCGGGCAAAAAGCTCAAGACACTGCCTGCCGCTCAACAGGCCGGGAAGCTGTTCCTGGGACACCATGAAACCGAGTCGGGCTCGGGCCTCTACCAGCTGCTCATCAAGGCTGCAACCGTCAATGAGTATCCTTCCCGATTGTGGCTTGAGCAGGCCGGCAATGCATTGCATCAGCGTACTCTTGCCGCTGCCGTTCGGACCAACCAGGGCGAGCATTTCGCCCCTGTTCAGGCTGAAATGAAGATCCTGAAGCACTGGCCGTTGGCCCCGCGTGATACTCAGACACTCGACATTCAGCGCGGCAGTCATCGTCGAATGGCCTGTCGCAGCAAGAACGCGACCAGGGCCAGCCAGACCAAGGGCGCTGCCGATGAAAAGGATTGGGCGAGCAGCGCCCAGATCAGAACCACACTGCTGATGCGCCACTGCGGTAATCGCGCCTCGTGGCGCCAGGCGAGTACCGCGCTCAGGATCAGCGTTGCCACGGCTTGAAGCAGCAGCATGACCAGGATCGCGACCGGCCAAGCCGCACCCAGGGCCTGCAGACCGAGAAACAGCAAAAGGCCGCTGACGCCAGCAAGCACGAAGGGCCAGACGGAAAATGCCCAAAGCAAGGAGACCGTGCTGGTCGGCAAGGCCCGCAACAGGCGCGAGGCCGCGTTGATAGTTCGCATCCACGCCGCCCAGGCATTGCTTGCCTGGAATACGGCCCATCCCACCAGCAAGGTGATGGCGACGCCGGCAGTCGAGGCACCGACTGGGATCAATAGCAGCATGCCGCCAATGGCCCAGCGAATTGCCGGCGTCCAAAGCACCTGCCGGAATGCCGCCCACTGCCATTGACGGACAATGATGGCAAGCGACTGGCCTGTAGTTCTTCGCGATAGCCGTTGGATTCCTTGACGTTTGCCAGCGTCCAGCGACCTGCTTGTCGACAAGTGCAATGCGGTCAGTGTGGCGGCTGCCGGCACGGTCAGGGCCAGCAACCAGTGGACGCCGGCCAAGGGATCGCTGAAGCCAGGAGACAGCATCAGCAGCATCCCGACAAGCAGTGCGACCTGAACCAGGCAGATTACACACAGCAGCCGGGTCAAGTAGCGTCGCGCGGAATGCGGCATCTGCGGCAGTGCGGCCAGCCAACCGCTGCTTGCGGCCTGCTCCTGGCGCCTGGCCAGGGGCTTCAGGCTGCCCAGACTCAGAATGAACACAGCCGCCCAGGTCACCGGCGCATAGCGACCAAGGGCAAGCTCGACCAGATGGCTGCCCTGCGCAATCCGGGACAAAAGGATAGGGCCAATCAGACCCAAGGCCAGCAGGAACATCAGCAACAGCAAGGCGGAAAGCCACGGCTGCCGCAGCGCATCTGCGCCAATATTTTTCAGCATCAGGCGGTGAGCCCGGGCCAAAGGGTTGAATGGTTCCGCTTGCAACATCAAGGAACTCTACTCGCCAAGGCAGGGGCTCGTGAATAGGCTATTGGTCATTGCCTTGCTGACCCCTGAAATCACTGCGGTACCGATTCAGGTGCAGGGACTTCCTTGAGCTTCCTCAAACGCCTGGGTGCGTTACAGGGATATAGTGAATCAAGACGTCGGGCCCAGCTGTTGGCAGTTCTTCGACTCGCCCGGCTGGCCTGGAATTCTTTCGCAAGGAGAAATTCAATGGCACCGTCAGATTGGTTTCTGATCCTCCAGCTCCTGTTCGCCGGTCAGCCCGTCATGCTGGTCAGCGAATATGGCAGCGGCAATGTGCTGGGCTTTGATCCAGTGTCAGGGGCTGGTGTTCCGCTGCCTGCGGCATTCCAGCCGGTAGCTGGCGTGTCGGGCGGGGCGGATGGCATGGTCATCGATGATGCCGGCCACCTCCATGTCAATCGCGAGGACGGCCGCATTTTCCGTAGCGATGCCAAGGGCCAGAGTTTCAGCTTGTTTGCCAGCTTGCCGGGCGCGGGCGATGGCTTTTTTCTGCTTGATCTGGCGAGCAACGACAGCCACCTGTTCGCCACCCGCTTTGCGACGACCGAGCTGTATCGCGTCGCCCTGGCCGATGCCTCGGTCACGCTAATTCCCGGGCCTGCGGCGGCCAGCCGTTTCGACGGTGTGCGCCTCGGTCCGGACGGGCGGATCTATGTCGTCGACGCCAGCGATGGCCGTATCTTTGCCTGGAACCCGGCCGATCCTGGCTGGAGTGCTTTTCTGGCCGACGGCGGACCGATAGAGGCAGCCTCTCAACTTGAGTTCGGTCCGGATGGGCGTGTGTTCGTCAGCCAGACGGTCAACAATCATCCACGTATTGTCGCCTACCAGCTGTTTGCTCCCGAAGATTGGGCGGGCGGACTGGACCCGGCCTCCATGCAGCTGATCGGAAACTATGCCGCCGCATCCGCCGCCACCGGCATCCGCATTGGCCCTGACGGGCGTCTGTATGCCAATGCCTTCAACGCCGGCGAAGTCTGGCGCTCCGACCCCGGCATCACCGCGATGGAGCCGGCAGCCTTTGTCACCGGCCTGGATCTGCCCGGGTCGATACTGTTTCTCGGTGGCGGTGGAGACAGTCTCTTCACTGACCGGTTCGAGGCTGGTGCCGGCACGGGTCGACGATAATTTCGGGCCTGCCCGGGCGGTTCAAACGGCAGGCATGTGCATCCTGAAATAGACGAGCGCAAGGCCAAAAAACAGCACCAGGTAGGCGAGCAGATATAGCGCCAGGGCCAGGAGCGCCCGGGGAATGATGGTCCAATACCGACCAGGGAAGAATCCGCAGGCAGCCAGCGGATAAAGAATGGTGATGCTCAACTGCATCCCCACGATCGCCCAGCCGTGCCCGTGGGCGGCCAAGGGCAGCAAGGGTATGCTGAACAGATACCAGTGGCCGTGCACGTAAAGGGCCAGCACGCAGTGTTCGGCGAAATTCCGGCCTGATCTCAAGAATAACAGTCGCGAGAAAGCGGCCTGGACGGGCAGCAACAGCAGGGTCACGAACGTGCCCATCCGGACGACCCAGCCCTGGACCACGTTCACCGCGTCCAGCCA
>SLQY01000025.1 GCA_007131235.1 Wenzhouxiangella sp. | reverse complement strand
GGTGCTGACCACCATCTACGTCGCAACCGCCGACAATCATGCCTTTCTCGGCCCCGCAGACCCCGACGCCATGGCCCTGCATATCGCCCGGGCCAGCGGGCCCAGCGGCAGCAATCGCGAGTACCTGCTGCAGCTCGCCGAAGCCCTCAGGTCGTTGGGCGACGATGACCCCCACGTCTTCGACCTGGCCCGAAGAGTCTCAAACTTTTGATCGACAGAAGAGCGAATGTTCCTGACGGGACGCGCTGATCGTCTCCCTCAGGGCGCTTATCGAACGGTGGAGCACCACCATTTGCCGGCGCCGACCTGTCACGGTGCCAGAGGCACCGGGCCGCGCCAAGTTGGGCGCGGCCCGGAATCAGATCCCTGCGATTCAGGGATGCAAGCCCAGGTCCGTTATCGTCGAGCCGCTTCCCGCCACCAGTTCGGCGAGGCCTGGATGACTTCGGGCTTCTGGTAGAGGCGATTGGCCAATTCGAGACTGGGACGGCCCGGTTGGCTGGCGACCAGCATCCAGGGGAGACCTTCGGGAGCTTCGAGCACAATCAGGCCTTCCCGGGCCAGCCAGTTTGCCTGTTGTTCAGCCGACAGTTTTTCGGAAAACTGCAATATCACCCCGCCGATCGCGACCCGGACCGGCCCGCCTGGATGATCCCTGAAAACCGGGACCTGGATCATCCGACCTGCAGAGCGCTGGCTTTCCAGGCTGGCGGTTACCGCCGACTGCAGGTGCACCGAGCGGACTCGCATTTCAATCACCTGGCCATCGCTGGCCGGGTCCATTTCCAATCGGGCAACCTGACGCGGATCCTCATGCAGGGCGCGCCAGCGCTCGCCGTCATACCAGCCATCCGCAGCGAATGAAAGACCACTCGCCATCATCATCAAGGCTGCGATCAGGAGTTTCATGATGTAGTTTGCTTTGTCCATGTGCTTAGTTTCCCTGATGACCATGAATGGTGACTGACCAGGCTGTGAGGGTTGCCGATTCCGGACTGCTGCCGGCATCAATTCCCAACTGCCAGGTGCCATTGGGGTTCTCGCCGAGGAACTGCACAGCACCGAAGTCGAAGTCCATGCTCTCCTCACAGAAAATCCAGACCGTTTCTTCCGTTTCCGGGTCCTCTTCAGTACAGGCGCGTTTGGGCGTCAGCAAGGCGATGGAACCGGCCGGGCTGGTCAGGGTCAGGATGAGGTCGCCTGTGTCAAAACCCGAATCGCCTTCGATCTGTACGTTTGCGGTGACGAACTCGGCCCGGGTAATGCTGCTGGAAGAAAACCCGACCTCGGCCTGCACCACCGAACCGGCCCCGATTGGTCCCACTTGTCCAGGCCCGGAGTTGGCCATCAGATAGGGCGGCAGGGTGCCGGTAGCCGAACGGGCTGCTGCCACGCTGGCGGCGGCATCCACCACGCCAAAGCCATATTCCCAGTTGTAGGTCAGTCCGGCGCCGTTGGTAAACCAGTTGGCAGAGTCCGGGTCGATCTGGCGGGCATTGAAGGCCAGGATCCAGCGCACATCGCGCCAGGTCAGCGCCGGATTGGCCTCACGGATCAAGGCGACCACGCCGGCTACCGTGGGTGCGGCAGAAGAGGTGCCGTTGAAACAACGCGTGTAGCTGCGATCTTCGAAGTCGGTGTCGGCCTCGTCTGCCTCGTCATGGTTGTAACCCCAGCCCTCCGTGCTCAGATCCGTCGTCGCCGTGGTGAGTGCGTCCGTGCCACAGAATTCACCGCCATAGCCGGCGACCAGCAGGTTCGGCCCCAATTCCGAATAGCTTGAGCGGCGATCATCTGCATTGGCCGCGGCAACGGCCAGTACGCCATGGAAGTTTGCCTGGCCATCGATCCCGGAGAAGTCGCTGAAGTAACCGTCCTCGGGTGGCCTGTGGCCGTTTCCGCCGGCCCAGAGGTAGACAATCCCGCGTCCACCCAGGCCCTGGCTGATGCCCACCTCGATGGCCTGCTGCCAAGTCTGGTCAGAGGGGTTCAGGAAACCGGTGCCATCCGCCGCACCCCAGGAATTATTGGATACGGAAACCACGTCGCCGGCATGAATCATGGCCTCGGCGTCATTGGCCGAGCTGTTCCCCTTCAGCAGGTTGATGCCAATCAGGGTCGCACGTGAAGCGATGCCGACGACGCCGATGTCGTTGTCACGTGCCGCGATCAGTCCGCCAACCGAAGTGCCATGCCCGTCATCGGATTCAAACGGGCTTGGATCCTGGCCCGGCGTGCCGCTGGACACCGTTACGTCCCGGTGCGGAATGTCCTGGGCGACATTGTCGATCAGATCCGGATGACGAATTTCCAGCCCGTCGTCAACGACCGCGACCACCACGCCTTGCCCCTGGCAGCCGCTCATCGGACAGTTCAGCCATAGCGGGGCCAGGTTCAAATCAGCCCCTTGCGCCGGCGCGGGCAGGAAGTCCACGATCGGCTGCCCATCGCTGAACAGGTGCCACTGGGCGAAGAAATAGGGATCTTGTGGTTCGAAACTGAAGGTTTGGCCATCCCCGACCCTGGAATCCAGAAACACCATTCCGTCCCCGCGAGAAATCGAAAAAGCCATGCCTCGGGCTCCGGAGCTTCCATAAGTCGGGGCTGACAATACCTCCACCGATACGTTGGTCGTCTCTGCAATGCAGATACCGGCAAAACCGGTGGATTGCGATCCAGCGGTTGCTCGGGATGGATCATGAAAACCGCCGAACACCGCGCCACCCTGGAATCCTCCGCCGGAACGATCTTCGTAAGAAGTCAGTGCTGATACGGCGTACGAAGCTGAGTTTGAGGAGGTCGGTGCGTAACTCAGGACGTAGAAGCCAGGCGGCACGACGACACTGAGCGAGGTTTCGCCGGCAGCGACCTGTTGATCGACAAAGGTCGTGTTGCCCTGTGACGAGCTTCGGCGCTCTAGCTGGACACGCCCGGCGGCGCCGACGGTTACCCCAAGGTTGACCACCTGGTTCTCATTGCGAGAGTTGGCGATGGTGAACGCAGCGAATCCGTTGACGGAACGATTGGCGTGGCTGGCGGAGGCTCGGCCACCGAAGTTGATGCCGCCTTGCAGGGTTCGGGAACCAGGACCCCGCAGCAGGATCTCGGTACCGAATCGTCCGGCCTGTGTACCAGTGGCCGGATGGGTCCTGATCACGTAAAAACCGGGGCAACTGAGGCTGGGGTTGGTGGTCAGCAGTACCGATCCGGTGGGCTGGTCATTAGTTCCACCCAGTGCTTCAAGGGTGGAATCGGGCTCGGCCAACTTCGTCCAGTCCAGCGTTACCGGGCCAGCTGGCGCGTGACTGACCTCCTGGGGTTGGCGAACGGTTTGAAGGCCTGTTTCCAGAAAATAGCGCTGCCTTTCCAGCAACGCTGCCTGAAAGGCCCGTCGAGAGAACGCGGCCAGCTCTTCGTCAAGCAGCTGACCATTTGGATCGTCGACGTAATTTGGCAGCGACGAGGGCAGCGGTGCGGCCAGTGCACTCGTACCCAGGAGCATGATGCCGGCCATGGAGAGAATGCCACCCAAACTGCGGAAGTCCTTGGATTTTCTTGTTATTTGAATCATTCTTGACGATCCCTATTCGGTTGTTGAAAACGCGAAATGTTCCGGGGGAAAAGGGCGTCCAGAACACCCGACAGGAAGCTTATACCTGTCGGGTCAGATCGACAATCCTCCAAGCGTCAAACTTTCGTCATTTCTCGATCGATCGCTGTCATGAACCACTACTGCACCCGATTCGCACGGGCTGAATCGCTGCATCGATCCGGAGCCACAGGCGCCAGGATGAAGCCGGGATAGGTGGAGTAGGACATGTCGAATCCCACCGGATGGGTGGACATCCGCAGACGGGTGACTTCGTGCATTTTCAGGGCGAAATAGCCGTCGATCAGATCATCCGATAAGACATCCAGGGGCCTGGGCATGAAGGTTGCCGTGCGACCATGCTCATGAGCGACATGCTGGATAATGTATTTCATCATCAACAGTGCGCACCGAAGTCGAAGTCTTCCTCGAGGCTTTGGAGAAAGCGAGGCTCATGTTAGTCTAGCCTTCGTGCAAGGGGGCCGTCTGAGCGACCTTGTCGAGTTCGGGGGGCGATGCCTGACAGAGTTGGCCCCTCGCAATTGCATCCAATGAGCACCAGACGAGAGAACAGTCATGGAAGACCAGAACGAAGCGCTTGAGAGCATGAGCCCCGAGCCTGTCGGGCCGCCTTGGGAACAGCCGGATGCCGGCGATGTGGTACAGCGCCTCTGGAAGACCATCGTTACGGGTGTCCAGGCGCCGAGCGAATTGTTCGAAAACATGCGCACGACCGGCGGGCTGGTTCAGCCGCTGATCTTCTACGCGGTAATCGTGGGGGCCGCAGTGATCGTCAGCCTGATCCTCGAAATGCCGATCCAGCTGATACTGGGCAGTCCTTTCGGTGAGGCGATCTTCGGTTTCATTCTGGTTCTGGTGCTGCTGCCGATCCTGCTGCCGATCGGTTTGTTCATCTCCTCCGGCCTGACCCATCTGGCCCTGATGGTTTTCGGTTCTGCCAAGCAGCCTTACGAGGCCACCTTCCGGGTCAATGCCTACGCCTATGGCTCGGTCGGTTGGACCTGGGCCATTCCCTTCTGCGGCAGCCTGATCGGCGGTATCTGGGGCATCGTGCTGGAAATCATCGGCATTGCCCGTGTCCACCAGGTTTCGACCGGTATGGCGGCGGCGGCTGTTCTGGTGCCGGTAGCCATCCTGATCTTGCTGGCCTTTTGCGTGGCCGCAATCTTCGGAGCGGCCTTGTTCGGCGTCTTGGCTTCCAGCTACTGACCGGGCCTGGAAACTGGTTATGCGCCTGGTGCTGCGCGAACGAACCGAGCCTGATCTTGAGCTGATCGGGCTGGCCGTTGCAGCACTGGTTTTTCCTGTGCTGGCGATCTGGTTGCTGGGCTTTGGCGGCAGCTTGCCGCGCAATGGACTGCATGACTTGCTGGCCTTTCCCTGCGTTTTGTGTGGCGGCACGCGAAGCCTGGTCTACCTTTTCAGTGGGGACCTGCGCTCGGCCTTCTCGATGAACCCACTGGTAGCCGGCGGGACCCTGGCCACGCTGGCTTGGTGCATCTATGCTGGCGGCACGCTGCTCTTTGCCGGGCCGCGCCTGCGTCTGGTCATCGAGTCGCTGCTGGAGTTGCGCTTGCTGGTCGGTGGCATCCTGTGCGTGCTGGCCCTGAACTGGATTTACCTTTGGGTTCAGGGCGTGTAAGCCGGGAGCCATGGACAATGGCGCCAGCCTGGCTGGGCCAGCGTTTCAGGGTCATCCTGACTTCATCGCGACGATAATCGAACTGTCGACGCCAGGCGGCATGCATCCCGACTCGGTCGAAGCGGCCATCGTCGGCCTGATCTTCATTGGCCTGATGGTGCTGCTGGCCCTGCCATTAGGCCTGTTTGATCCTGGGCATCATCCTTTCCCACTTGGCAATCCGGTTGACAGTCTGGCCACCAGCCGTGGTGAAATCACCACCAACATAGAGCGCGACACCCGAGCCGTCGTCAAACACTGCCTGACTGATGACAGTGCTGGAAACTGTGTTGGCGCCAACGAACGTCGGCACCCAGCCTGGCACGCAATCCTGAGCCGAAAGGCTGCAAGTGGCAAGTGCCAGAGCAACTGTGCAGGCCTGGATGAAAGCCTTAGTGGTTCTGATCAACGTATTCGGGTTCCGTATGAAAAGGTCGAATCGGAATAGATGGCGTCAACAGCGCAAGTCTTATCTTCGGCCAGCACTTTCATTGGGCACTGAAGCGATCGCTGAAAATCTGATCGATGATGCGGATGGGCAGACCGACGGCTGCACCCCGCTCGTTCCCGACCTCAACAATGCGCTCGCCGTTAAGCAGGCCGGATGGCAGATCGGCTATGAGCGTGTAGGTGCCCGGGCCGACGTCGAGGAACTGGTAGTGGCCGTGGCTATCCGTTATCACGCTGCCGACACCTTCCAGCGTGATTTCGATACCGGCCAGCGGAGTGTCCCAGGGTCGGCGGATGCCATCGCCATCGTGGTCCAGCCACAGGCTGCCGCGCACGGTTCGCTCGCTGACCTGCGGCAGGGCGACCGCGCTGGCCACGCCGGATTCGACCAACAGCGAAACCGGCTGCACGCCCGTCCAGATGGCACTGATCTGACGCTCGCCCAGGTCCGGATCGAAGAACACGAAACGGCCGCTGATCAGGTCGGTCTCTTCAACCTCATCCAGGCTGACGACAATCTCGCTGATCAACAGGGGCTCGTCCGGGCTGCGGCGACCGTCACCGTCGTGGTCGGCGTAGATCACGCCCGTCAACCGGCCGGTCGGGCGCAGCGGCACGGCCAGTGAAGCGCCGTTGTTGATCTGCACACTCTGCGGCTGTGGCTGGGCGTAGCCTGGCGGTGCCGTGACCGTGACGGTATACGCGCCGTTGGGCAGGTCATGAAGATAGAGCCGACCGCTGGCCCCGGTGCTCTCGCTGACCGTCACCGGGCCGCTGATCTGCACGGCAACACCGCCCAGACCATGCTCGTCATCGGCCTGCCAGCCGTCACCGTCGTAGTCTTCGAACACGCTCAAGGTGAGCACATTGGCCGGGGCGAAAGCGATCGGCGGCAGCTCGATATCGTGGCCGCTGACCCTCAAGCTTCGGCTCAACGGGCCGACCACGCGATAGCCCGCCGGCGGCGTGATCGAGAGGGTGTGGGTGCCGTCGGGCAGATCGGTGATCAGACCCGTGCCGTCCGTCGCGCTGGTGGCGGATTGTCCGGCCACGCTCAGCATGGCGCCACCAAGGGCAGTTTCGTCTTCATCCCGACGGGCATTGGCGTTGTCGTCGCGGAAGGTGGCGAAGCTCATCGTCACGCCTTGACCTTGCTGACTGGGCGCGTTCTGGCCCCCGCCCGGGCTGAAGACCAGCGGGATATCCCGGTGCTGGTTGCCCGCCTGGAGATTGAAGCCACCGCCGGCGGTCGGCCAGCCGCCGAAGCCGTCGACAATGATGGTCTGGTTCTGGGTCAGACCGGGGGTATCGACCACGCGCAGACACTGATAGGTGCCGTGCATGATGGGCCCGGAAAAGACCCAGTAGTTGCCGTTGCTGTCGGTAAAGCCGTCGCCCATGACGACGGGATTGGCCTGGTTGCAGCCGGCGGCGGCCGGTGTGGTCGAGTTCCACAGGTAGGCAATCACCCGGGCGCCGGCGACTGGCGTT